>NZ_JADMOU010000069.1:0-1303 GCF_015558905.1 Bacteroides sp. D55t1_190419_B8 | reverse complement strand
CAGGGCAGACGCATTATATTTTTTACTATCCCACTCCTGTTTTTATTCTATTTATATGATTGATTATTAACTTATTAATTCTTTCTTATTTCGACTATTTTCCTTATCTTTATAAGATATTATAAAACATAAACTAACATGAAAATAGGGATAATTGACCTTTGTAAACAAATAGAAGATCCTAGAATGAACCGTAAAAAAGTCCATAAAATGGAAACCATCGTCTATATATCCATTGCTGCTGTAATTTGTGGTGCCCAATCCTGGAATGAGATTGAGGAATTTGGCAATGCCAAAATTGCTTTTTTCAAAAGTCGCATACCTAATCTGGAGTTCATACCCAGCCATGATACTTTTAATAGATTCTTTAGCATCATAAAGCCCGAATATTTTGAGTTGATCTTCCGTAATTGGGTCAAACAAGTCTGTCAGGAGGTGAAAGGGGTTATAGCTATAGATGGCAAACTTATGCGTGGTCCAAGTAAATGTGACGGAGAACATACGACGGGAAAGGAAGGATTCAAATTATGGATGGTTTCCGCATGGTCCGCTGCCAATGGAATTTCTTTAGGACAAGTGAAGGTGGATGATAAAAGTAATGAAATTACCGCTATTCCATTGTTACTAAACTCTTTGGATCTCAATGATTGCATTGTCACAATTGACGCGATGGGCTGCCAGACAGATATAACACGGACCATCATTGAGCGTGACGCAAATTATATTATAGCTATAAAGGATAACAAGAAGAAAAACTATCAACTGGCCAAACAGATCATTGAAGATTATCAGGATAAAGACGAAATAATCAATAGAGTCACCAGGCATGTGTCCCAAAATACCGGACATGGAAGGATAGAGACAAGAACTTGTACTGTAGTTAGTTATGGACCTATAATGGAAAAAATGTTTAAAAAGAAACTTGTGGGACTGAAGTCTGTTGTTGGGATAAAATCGGAAAGAACAATAGTGGCAACAGGAGAATATACACAAGAGGTAAGATACTATGTAACTTCAATGGATAATACCAAACCGGACGAAATTTCCTCTGCCATCAGACAGCATTGGTCTATTGAAAATAATCTGCATTGGCAACTGGATGTTACCTTTCGAGAAGACTATAGTAAAAAGGTCAAAAATGCAGCCAGAAACTTTTCCGCAGCAACAAAAATGGCACTTACTATCCTGAAGAAGGATAAAACAACTAAAGGAAGTATGAATCTAAAAAGGCTAAAAGCTGGGTGGGATGAAAAATATTTATCAAAACTTTTACAGGATAATGATTTTTAATGCGTCTGCCCTG
>NZ_JADMOU010000068.1:0-1434 GCF_015558905.1 Bacteroides sp. D55t1_190419_B8 | reverse complement strand
GATAGAAAAGGCGGACTGGATTGGTATGATTATGGAGCGCGAATGTATGATGCGGCATTGGGAAGATGGCATGTGGTAGATCCGATGGCGGATAAATGTTATGGCATTAGTCCGTATAATTATTGCCTTAATAATCCATTCAGACTCATTGACCCTAATGGAATGTGGCCGGGTGACCCGCTATTGCAACCTTTTGGTAGATATCAATATGGAAGTAATGCGGTATTAAACACTCTTAAGTTCATTCATAATACGGTTGCTTCTGCTGTGAATACGCCTATTAATATGATAAATGGATTGGCGGATGAAACGCAGTACATTTATAATAGTGGAGTAGGTTCTTATCTATCTGCCGGTGCTAATAATATAGGGAATGTAGTCAGCTCGGAACTTTCATATCGAACAAATACATCGGTATCTCAACAGGCTTCGGATACTTGGTAGGCGATGAAAGATCCGCAGAACTGGGAGAATGCGATGGCTGCTACAGCTCTTATGTTGAGCCCGATGAAAGGAGGCAGTACAACTTTTCGGAGTTCTACAGTAGTAAAAGGCGGAACAACAGCTTTTAGGTATATGACAGAGGGCGAATTGAAAGCAATACAAAATACAGGATTATTAAGAGGTGGACGTGCTGGAGAAACCTTTTGGACCAAAGATTTATACAAATCAGCTTCAAGTGCACAGAATCGTTTAGCTTTGCCCAGTACTCCGACACTTCGTGTTGAATTTGAGATTTTAAATAATCCTACTTTGCTACGGAACGGAGTAAAAGTTCTCCCTGCAAACGGTATGATGGGTAAAGGTGCTGAATTTATGACTTTAGATCCGGTAAAAGTAAATTTAATTAATTGGCAACCATTAAAATAAGAATATTATGGGACAAAATAAGTGCTTTATCAAGGTTAGTGATCCTTGGAATTTCGAGAGTCCAGATGGCGAAAATATTATTAAAGGAAGCATATTAAGTCAAAGGAGTGATCAATGTATTGTTTTTAGAAGTAATTATTGTATGCAATTTGATGGAGTTAAAGGTTTTGTTCTAATATTAATTCCAAGGCATTGTGGTCATGATTTCAGCAAGTTGCATGATGAGATAATAGCTTTTAATGGCAGTATCTTGTTTAGAGAATATAGTGAACAGTTGAGTGAAAACGAATTAAGAAAAGACTCAAAATTTGTAATAATAGGCAGTTTGAGAATAGAACATTCGTAGAGTGTCTTATCCTGATAGTGTTTTACCCTAATATTTGTTGATTAAAAATCAATTTATATCAGGGTAATTTCTTTCTTATTATCAACTTACTTGGAGTATTCTTCCTAAAAAAACTCTTATTGAAAGTTATAGTATCATCTTTCATAGCTAACGTATGGTAAAGATTATCAATCTCATAAATGTACTGCATTTAATATCGTAACATTAACCGAAAATCC
>NZ_JADMOU010000067.1:0-1586 GCF_015558905.1 Bacteroides sp. D55t1_190419_B8 | reverse complement strand
GATAGAAAAGGCGGACTGGATTGGTATGATTATGGAGCGCGAATGTATGATGCGGCATTGGGAAGATGGCATGTGGTGGATCCGATGGCGGATAAATGTTATGGCATTAGTCCGTATAATTATTGTGCAAACAATCCTATTAAATACATAGATCCGACAGGCATGGTTTATGGAGACTATTATAGTGGCTATTCAGGAAAATTTCTATTTAATGACGGCATTGATGATAATAAAGTCTATGTTCGAACTACCAATGCTGTAGGAAATGAACTAACAGTTAAAGATACTTATGTTGGATTGAAAAAAGATGTTCCTGATAAAACAAGTGTATTTAATTCATTTCTAGAGAAGACAAAGGACTATTTTTCTGCAATGGATCGACGGCTTGAAAACAAAGAATCAAGCATTATGATGGGTGGCATGGGAAAATATAAAAGGAAACTTGACGTTTTCCGGAAATTAGTAACTGATGGCGCCCCTTTTGATATAAAGGTTGCAGAAGGAGGAGAGTTTTCTACTAACACACGAAATGTATTCAAAAACGGCTACGCGTTCTATGATGGTAAGCTATTCCGTTATGATGATTTTGGTAATTTTAATTATGGAGTTGCAGGAAAAGCTTTTGGATTGTCAGAATCTATATTGAAGGTAGGTGCAGGGGTAAATCAGTTGTCTAAGCCTAATGTTCCTCATTCTATTTTTAGTTTCGGAGATGAAGACAAGGATAATTATATGATTAGACAAGGTTTTGAATATTATAATAAACACTTTAAATAATATCAGGTTATGCGAAAAAATAAATTTATATTATTAATATTTGTTTTGGTGATGAGTTCATGTAAAAATGAATATGTATTGGATATTAATAATGTACCGGAATTAAGTAACGCAATACTTGAATCAGAGATATATATGAAAAAGATAGAAGTACTACCTACTTATCCCGATGATTATGTTGAGGTTGGAGATTTATATTTAGGGAAAATAGGATTACTTTATTCGACATTGAATTATGACCCAAATGGTTCAATACAAGAAGGGCGTTACAATCCAAACTGGCAGCCCAATGTAGATACTTTGCAGAATGTACCGGGATTAAATCCAGAAGAATGGAAAGAGCTAAAGAGGAATCTTAAGATTTTAGGTAAATATGGTATATATTCGAGTAGCCAAGCTGTCTATAATGACGGCAAGTTTCAATTTTATTATTATTTATACAAAGCCGATAAATATAATAAAATAGGTCCCAGAGCCTTTTTAGCCGTTCTTTCAGAAGCTCAAACTCAAATGAGAGATTTTAAAAGTCGCTTCATTATAATGGATAGAAAGGATAATTTGTATCTTTTGATTTCTTCAGATAGAAATTAGTTTCTTTTGAAAGAAATATACCAGTATCTATCATTTATTTTTAAGAACGGTATAAATCCTTCAAAGTAGGATTTATACCGTTTTTATTTTTATATGCTGACAATAACACGGGAAATGTTGTTGCTTTATTGAAAGATTTGGATAAAAAGATAATTGATATTCAATATAATTTCCTAAATTTACCGAACCGTATAGAGTTTGAAGATGGCAGCTCTATT
>NZ_JADMOU010000066.1:0-2146 GCF_015558905.1 Bacteroides sp. D55t1_190419_B8 | reverse complement strand
TCAACAGTAGCCTAAAGAGGCGTGCTTTACGAGTAATTGTTTGGTGCGAAGCCCTCTTGACAATATGGTTCTATGCAGAAATATCCAATGTATAGGCTGTTAGGCTGACCGATATGAGTAACGTATGTGAACCGCTGCACCATCGTAACAAAAGAATAGCTTACGGATATTTACAAGCTATAGCCAAAATGGCGGGCAGTCAGGATAGTTCTCTCTTTTTCAGGACTACACGGATGCAGCACTGCCGGTGGATGGGCGGACTTTAAGTCGGTCGTAAGTTACTTGTACGGAACTTGGTAAGCCCGTATCTCTCCTGTCCTTTATCGGGCAGGTAAGCCAATCGCAAGAAAAGCCGAATGATGTGCGGGTAAAGGATTGCGGAGAAAGCGAACGCTTCCGTGTAATGCGGAAGATAGAGGTTTAAACGTCACCTCATGCGAAAGCAGGCAGACTTCCGCAGGGTAATTCTTTGTGAAACGATTGTAGAACTTTAACGAAATGAAGAAACAGCAAAGGAGCAAGGCGAAAGCCGAGTGTGCATCTTCAGCCGAGCGTAACACAACATGGAAAAGCATTGACTTCTCCAAATGTGAACGAAAGGTCAGAAAGCTGCAAGTCCGAATAGCAAAGGCTCATAAAGAAAAGAGGTACAACAAGGTTAAAGCCTTGCAGCACCTGCTTGTCACTTCGTTCGAAGCCAAGGCATTGGCAGTAAGGAAAGTGACCTCCAATAAAGGTAAACGCACGGCAGGGGTTGACCACATAAAGTGGGATACCGATGCCAATAAAATAGAAGCTATACGTTCTTTGACACGGAGAGGATATAAAGCCCTCCCATTGAAAAGAGTTAACATACCTAAGGCAAACGGCAAGACAAGACCGTTGGGAATACCGACCATGAAAGACAGAGCCATGCAGGCACTGTATCTTATGGCATTGGAACCCATAACGGAAAGTGAAGCGGATGCAAACTCTTACGGATTCAGAAAGTTCAGAAGTACGGCAGATGCGATAGATGCGCTTCACAGATGGCTAAGCAGGGATTGCTCTCCCGAATGGATATTGGAGGGAGACATAAAAGGCTGCTTCGACCATATCAGCCATGAATGGCTTCTCGATAACGTACGAATCGACAGGCAGATATTAAGAAAATGGCTGAAAAGTGGAGTTGTATTCAACAGACTGCTTCAACCGACTATTGAAGGGACACCACAGGGCGGCATTATTTCACCGACACTTGCAAATGCAACTCTTGACGGCATGGAAAGGATGCTCAAAGAGAAGTACAAGGCAAGTTATGTCAATGGAAAACTTTACTGCCCCAAAGTCAATCTCGTAAGATATGCGGATGACTTCATTGTCACTGCTGACAAAAGGAAAACGTTACTTGAAATAAAGGAAATGTTGACAGTTTTTCTAAAGGAAAGAGGACTTACCCTATCCGAGGAGAAGACACTGATAACACATATCAGTGACGGATTTGACTTTTTAGGTTTCAATGTCCGGAAGTACAACGGCACATTGTTAATAAAGCCGTCAAAGAAAAGTCAGAAACGTTTCACTGACAAGCTGCATGAGGTTGTGCTGACCAAAGGTAAGGCATCATCCCAGCAGGAGCTGATAGAGAAACTCAATCCTATAATAAAGGGATGGGGTAACTACTACAGCCATGTGGTATCAAAGGAGGTGTTCTGCCGATGTGACCATATCTTAATAAATCAACTTAAAAGATGGTCATATCGCAGACATACCGACAAGTCAAGGAAATGGATAAGGAAGAAGTATTTTATCCGAAAAGGTGGCAGAAATTGGATTTTCGGTTTTGAATATGTATGTGGAGAAATAAAGGATAAGTTCACATTACAGCAACTGACAGAAATTCCAATCAAGCGACACACAAAGATAAGATGCGAGGCCAATCCGTTCGACCCATCATGGGACGAATACTTCGAAAGGCGGAAACTCAAAAGTGCCCGTCAACGTGCGTGAAGAAAACTTTATCGGAAACAAGTCATCGCAAGATGATTATGAGCCGATTTAATTTTATGAGAATTAAATTTAGAATTATCGGAGCTGTATGCGGTGAAAGTCGCACGTACAGTTCTTAATGGGGAAAG
The DNA here is from genome assembly GCF_015558905.1 of Bacteroides sp. D55t1_190419_B8. Classification (NCBI taxonomy): domain Bacteria; kingdom Pseudomonadati; phylum Bacteroidota; class Bacteroidia; order Bacteroidales; family Bacteroidaceae; genus Bacteroides; species Bacteroides sp. D55t1_190419_B8. Next base: position 29 of record NZ_JADMOU010000066.1, on the reverse strand, counting down.
CGGCAGCAATGCCGCCGACCTACATAACA
>NZ_JADMOU010000065.1:0-2446 GCF_015558905.1 Bacteroides sp. D55t1_190419_B8 | reverse complement strand
CGTTGTACTAAATCCCGCATACGTAATAGCTAAAGTTTGCTATCTGTATGCGGGATTCCTTTTTTTTGCTGATTTTAGTGGTGATATTTCCAATGTTCAACCAATAAACATTCTCCACTATGGCAAATTTTATTCAGCGTGCCAGTGACTCCATCTCGGGGTTTGGTCAAAGTTACGAAAAATTTTCCAAACAACTTCTTATTGAGCAGTATTCTCCTGGTAGTATAAAAAGTTATGGCCATAAGTTGGCTGCTATCAGCTTTCACTTCAAAAAACTTCCTGAACACTTAAGCGAAGATGATTGCCGCGATTATTTCAGCATGTTGCTCTCTCGCACTCCTTCACCGGGTTTGAGCTATTTCAAGCACACGGTTTACAGTCTCCGCTGTTATCGTAAGACGATGCATCTTAGCGAACTTAATTTTTCTCTCCCCCGTATTCGTAGCACGAAGAAACTTCCGGTTGTTCTTTCCCAGTCCGAAGTGATCAGCCTTTTGCGGCACTGCGGGAATATCCGCAGCCAATCCCTGCTGTCTCTGATTTATTCTTGCGGGCTGCGTTTACGTGAACTGGTCAATATGCAAATTTGTGATATTGACAGCAAGCGTATGCAGGTTTTCATCCGTCAGGGCAAAGGTAGAAAAGACAGATACGTTCCCCTTTCGGGCAACCTATTGCTTCTTCTTAGGGAGTATTTCCTCCAATACAGGCCTGTGGTATATCTTTTCAACAATTGCTCCGGCGGACAAATAGAGGATTCCGAAATTCGCTATCTTTTTAAACAGGCGGTTCATTCGTCCTGCATCCTTAAAACCTGCACGCTTCATACCCTTCGTCACAGTTATGCCACGCACTTGCTGGAGATGGGTGAAAATATTCTTCGCATTCGTGATCTTCTGGGACATGCCGATATAAAGACAACCCTGGTTTATCTTCACCTTGTCAATCTTCCTGCCGGCGGTTACGCCTTCAGCCCACTGGACCGTCTTGAGGGAGTGGGATATAACAATACGCAGCCATGAGGACGGAGTTTGAGGTCGGTCAGATTATTTCCCGCTTCAAATCATCCTTTATCAGCCAACATCATCCCTGCGGCAGGGTTCTCCAGGTCCTCTCACGTCTGGAACAGTGCCGTACCTCCGCTTTGGGAGGGCATGTGGATGCCTGTCCCCAGTGTGGAGTCGTACGTGTTAGTTACAACAGCTGCCGTGACCGGCATTGTCCCAAATGCCAGGGGGCAGAGCGTGAGGTATGGATACAGGCACGCAAAGAGGATATGTTGCCCGTGAAATATTTCCATGTGGTATTTACCTTACCGGCCGACTTGCATTCACTGGCACTGGGGAATATGAGGCCCACCTATTCCTGCCTGTTCACCGCCGCCTGGAAGACTTTATCAGCCTTCGCGGCCAATAAAGGCGCACAGGCGGGAATGGTGGCCATCCTGCATACTTGGGGAAGTAACCTGCACTATCACCCACATCTACATTGTGTAGTGCCCGAAGGAGGGATAGATGAAAGGGGGGGATGGAGGAAGCTCTCTGGGGCAAATCAAGACAGTCCTTTTCTATTCCCGGTTAGGGCTATGGGCAGGGTGTTCAGAGCCAAGTTCATGCAAGAGTGGAGCAAACATGTGAAAGTACCCCAGGCAACAAGAAAGAAACTCTTTGAAAAAGAATGGGTGGTATATAGCAAAGCACCGTTCAAAGGCGTGGAAAGGGTCATAGAATACTTGGGACGTTACTCACACAGGACAGCCATCAGTAATGCCAGGATTAAGGGAATGACAGATACAGCCGTCATGTTTGACTATAAGGATTACAGGGATGGGGGAAAACATAAGATGATGACACTCACAGGAGAAGAGTTCGTACACAGGTTCAGTAGGCATATATTGCCGGCAGGATTTGTACGTATCAGGCATTACGGATTCCTGGCAGCATGCAACAGAAGGAAGTTGACAAGCATACAGATAAGGATGAAAGTACCACCGGCACCACTTAAAAGGAAAAGAGCCAAGTGGAAAGAACTCTGCCAAGACAAATGGAGGGAGTATAACTTATGCAAGCATTGCGGAGGGGCGCAGATGATTACAATTGAAGTTTTCAGACCAGCCAGGTCGCCACCCGGAAGAGGAAGTTCCAAACCGCTGAACGGTACTTTTTGAAGAAGAAAATATGCTCACTGGAAGAATGAAGTCCTGGGAGAGGCAACCTGTGGATATACCTAAAAGAAAACACTGTAGAAACACCGGATAGAAAGAGAAAGGAGGAAAAAAAGGGAGATTGGAATCAAGAAAGGCTGAAAAAACAAGTATAAAAGCAAGCACAGGACATTAGGAAACTGCTGAAAAAAATACAGATACAGAAGTAACCCCCATAAAAAATAGAAAACGTACAACAAAGGCTCCATATGCCCTAAGGGGCACACGAAGCCCTATTTCGTT
>NZ_JADMOU010000064.1:0-2505 GCF_015558905.1 Bacteroides sp. D55t1_190419_B8 | reverse complement strand
TGCATAGAACCATATTGTCAAGAGGGCTTCGCACCAAACAATTACTCGTAAAGCACGCCTCTTTAGGCTACTGTTGACGGAACAACAGGTTCAGACATTATGCTGAACAATTACTTGTACGACTTCTTGTCGCACCTCTTTATGCAAAGATAATTGATTTTGAGGAATAGTCTATTTTTTGTTTTTAGAAAAACGCATTTATTAATGTGAAAGTTGTCTTTAGTAAGAAGGTTTTTATGTATTTCTTTAAAAATGGGACAGAAACAAGAAAAATAGACCTTGTGATATACTAAAATAGATTGTTAATTTGCAACGAGAAATTTTGGCATTAGTGCGATGGTATATCGCGCGCTTGCTTATATTAATTAAAAAGAGAATTTAGAAATGAAAAAGAATTTATTTTATTACTTATTTGCTGTATTGTGTACAGTGACATTAGTTACTTCTTGTAGTGATGATGATGGACCTAGTGATGGGGGGACAAGTGCATTAGTTGGTGAAATAGCTGGGACCTATGAAGGACAGCTAGATGTAGTTATGGAAGGCATTCCATTGGCAACTTCTAATCAGTATATCTTTATTTCTAAAGATCAGGAGTCAAAAGTAAAGTTAGAATTAAGAGATTTTTCAATTCCTCTTGCTCCAGGTGAAGATCCTGTTAGTATTGGTACAATTACAGTTCCTGGTATTGAATTGGAAGGCGATAATTCTAATGTAGTGCTAAAGAGTACAGATGCTGTTATTAATCATCCTGATTTGGGACATTTGGATGTTACAGTTTCTGGTAAAGTTGTGGATAAGAAAGCTGATTTTCTTATTTCTGTAGTATATGCAGAAGTTGTTAACATAAAGGTTACATTTGAAGGTCAACAAGTAAGTTCTGATATTGATAATACTGATTATGCAACTTCTATTGCTGCATGGTATAAGCGTACAGACTTGACTGCAACTGGTATGGAAGAGGTGAAATATCCTAACACAGGTATTGAATTGACTCGTATAGGATTGAACGAAATATCAATTAACAAATTTACATTGAGTTGCATTAATCCTAGTAATAGTAAAGTTGTAACTCGCTCTATAACTGTTGAATCTGCTAAAGTTGTAAAAAAGACAGATGGATTATATATTAATCAGATAAAGCAAACTTTAACGAGTTCGTTATATGGTGATGCAGAATTTGAATTATCAGGTAAGGTCGTAGACCAAACTTTAACATTGAATATGAAAATGACGCAAGGCGATCTCGTTACTGATTATGTATATACAGGCGTTGTAAAGAAGAATGGAACAAAGATTGAAAGTATGACTGTTGAGGGAAATGTTGTACTTGTACAACCGGAGTTTAATGGTACAACTATTGTATTTTATGTAAAACCAGGTACTACATCTGAAGAAAAGAAGTTAGTTCCGACTTTTACTTGTTCAGATGGAGCGATTATTACCATTGCAGATGAAGAATATGTTCCTGGTACTGTTATTGATTTTTCTTCTGCAGTAAAAGTAAAAGTGATTGCCGAAAGTGGTTCCACTTCTACTTATACAATAAAAGCAGAGGAATTGGATATTGTTAATGCTGCTACTAATTTGGATGAGTGGGTTATACAAAATGCTTCAGGTGATGAATGGCAACAATTTGAGGAGCCTGTGAACGGTTGGGCAACTTCTAATGCAGGAGTAATGTATATAAAACTGTTTTATCCAGGTCAATATGCAACAGATAAACCTTATGTTGTGACATCTACGAGTGATGCAAAAAGTGGTAAAGCAGCTCGTTTAGAAACGGTGAATACTAATCCAGAATTTGCTGTGTCATTGGCTCCGGTTGTAACTTCAGGTACTGTTTTTACGGGTACATTTAAGGTAAATATTACTAATACACTAAAGAGTACGCAATTTGGTGCCCCTTGTTTACAAGAGCCTAAAAAGTTTAAAGGTTCTTATAAATATGAATCTGGACCAATATATTATAATTGTGCTGATCCTGCTAAAACATATTTAGTAACAGTAGTGAAAGATAAAAAAGATGTCCCTGCTATGAATGCTGTTCTTTATGAGGTAGATAGTTATGCTTCTGATGTTTTGGATGGTACTAACCTATTGACTTCAGATAAGATAGTAGCAGTTGCTTCTGTAGATGGTAAAGAGCAAGCTTCATATGTTGATTTTGATGTTAACTTTACTTATAAACCAGGTAAGAGTTACAATTCATCTAAGAAGTATAAACTAGCAATTGTTTGTTCATCGAGTAAAGATGGTGATCACTTTAGTGGTGCTCCAGGTAGCGTGCTTTATTTAGACAATTTAGAAGTTACATTCTAAAAGAGATATTCAAATATCTTTGGATAAATATAATAAAAGAAGCATTGGGTTATTAAAAAACTCGATGCTTTTTTTGTATCATAGGAACTGTGGTGGCGTTTGTTTAGTAAGCATCCGATAAAGTCCCCGTTTTCTCTGTCATATTTTCATAGCACCTTTGCCTGTGCAATATTGCATGAACTT
>NZ_JADMOU010000063.1:0-2521 GCF_015558905.1 Bacteroides sp. D55t1_190419_B8 | reverse complement strand
GTAAGCATCCGATAAAGTCCCCGTTTTCTCTGTCATATTTTCATAGCACCTTTGCCTGTGCAATATTGCATGAACTTCTAACATATTTTCATTATGACAAAAGAACAATTTACCTCTTTACAGGAACTGCATCGTTTAAGCGGTCTGAGTCTTCTGAAATTTCTGCAACGTGAACATGTCAGTTACTCCACGTACAATTATTGGAAACGTAAATCTTCCAGTATTCCCGATCACGAGACATCTGCTCCCCAATCAGTCTTAGCCCCCATCAGCCTGACGTCCCCCTGTATTGCTTCCTCCTCTTCTGTTTCCGGAATGACCCTGTTGTTTCCTAATGGCGTCCGTGCCCATTTGGGTGCCGGTATGGAAGAGGCCGCTTCCCGTTTGATTAACCAATACGCCTGTTGCCATGTTCTGCCTGAATGATACGATGCGGTATTTTCTCTGCCCCGGCAGGACTGATATGCGCAAGGGTATCAGTTCTCTCTGCGGTGTGGTACACGAGCGTATGGGCTGCAGTGTCAGGAACGGTGATGTATTCATCTTCATTGGCAGCAGCCGTAAATTGATGAAGCTTCTCCATGCCGAGGATGGCGGTCTGGTGATGTATGTCAAGCGCCTTGAAGCCGGTCATTTCAAGATTCCCGAATATGACGAGAAATCGTGCAGCTATCCGATGGAATGGCGCGATCTTGTCATTATGGTGGAAGGAATCCGTGAATCTCCCGGGCAGCGTTTGAGACGTCTGAGGGCGGAACGAAATGTATATACTGTATAAAAATAGATGTCGTATTCCTTGTCTGTCCGGGATATATTTTGTACATTTATAGTGTAATTAAAAGAAACGGATTATGACTCAGGAAGAGATGCTTTCACAGATGAACTCAATGCTGCAGTCCCTGCAGCAGGTGAACGCATCCCAGGCTGAGACCATTATCAGGCTTACCCGGCAGAATGAATCCTTACAGAACCGTCTCAATGAGCTGACGGCTCAAGTCGCATGGCTGAACCGCCAGCTTTTCGGTCACAAGTCAGAGAAACTCCCGTCTCTTGATTCCAACCAGCCTGACCTGTTCGGTGACTTTCTTCCTGATAACGCGGCTGAACTGGAAAAAGCGCGTGAAGTAGCGGTGCAGACAATCACAAAAGAAACGGTGGAGAGCAAGAAACGGGAACGGAATAATCGCAGGATAATGGAAGGTCTTCCCGTACTTGAAAGGGTAATCATCGAGCCGGAAGACATTGACCTGGAACTGTACAGGAAGATTGGTGAGGAAGTGACCCGTGTGGTGGAACATAAGCCCGGACAACTTTATATAAAGGAGATTGTACGGCCCAAATATGCCCTTAAAGACAACACTTCACTTCCACCGGTCGGCAGAAAAGGAGTGGAGATAGCCGCCATGCCGCTGTTGCCTATATACAAAGGAATAGCGGGACCTACACTTTTGGCGGAGATACTCCTGCAGAAATATGAGTATCATCTTCCCTTCTACCGCCAGGTGAAACAGTTGCATCACCTGGGCTTCAAAGCTAGTGAAAGTACCATAGACGGATGGTTCAAGCCTGCGGTTGAACTTCTCAAGCCACTTTACGAGGTACTCAGGCAGGAAATCATGAAATCCGACTACATACAGGGGGATGAAACGACCGTACCTGTACTGGACAAGGCAGGACATCAGACCAACAAGGAATACTTGTGGATGGTCAGGGCGGTAGTCGAACGACTGGTGCTTTTCCATTATGACAAAGGATCACGGTCAGGTACGGTGATAGGGCAACTGGCTAAAGACTTCAAGGGTTATTTCCAATGTGACGGCTTTGAGGGTTACGAATCGGCTTTCAAGGTCAACCCGAATGTGCGCCTTGTTAACTGCATGGCTCATATACGCAGGTATTTTGAGCAGGCACTTGCTGAAAACAGGCAGATGGCGGAACATGCCTTAAAAGAAATACAGCTTCTATATCGCATAGAACATGACTGTGACCAGAAGCAGCTTACAGAAAATGAACGAATGGGAAAACGTCAGGAACTTGCCGGACCTATTATGGATGCCTTGAAGCTATGGATGGAAACAGAAGGGATAAAATACAGCCCAAACAGCCTGACCGGAAAGGCGATAACCTATGCCTATACCCGCTGGGAGAATATGATGAGGTATCTGCAGGATGGACGTATCCATATTGATAACAATCTGGCGGAAAATGCCATCCGACCAATCACATTGGGTAGAAAGAACTACTTGTTCTGTGGAGACCATCAGGCGGCCGTCAGCATGAGTGTCGTCTGTTCGTTACTGGCTACGTGCAAAGCGCATAAAGTAAATCCGCGCACTTATCTGAATGACGTTATAGCAAGAATGCCATATATGCAGAAGGCAAATTATGAGGAACTGCTACAAATGTTGCCACACAAATGGAAGGAAAAGAATAAAGAATGATGGAGATACAACGATAGATGGCTGCTTACCAGGAAAGGAGATACAGCCATTTTTTATAGTGTACTTTATCGGATGCTTAC
>NZ_JADMOU010000062.1:0-2606 GCF_015558905.1 Bacteroides sp. D55t1_190419_B8 | reverse complement strand
TAATTCAGAGATTATTATAACCTCTGTGTCCTCCGTGTCCTCTGTGGTGAAATAGTTCATTTATATACTGTTTTTACTCCAATTCAACTACTGACTCATATAAATCTGTATCTGAATACTATAATATATCTGTTCCATCCTTCTATCAGCGGATAGGCGTCATTCCCATCTTCTTTGCCCGTTCCAGCATGAAAGCATGAGCCGCCTCATATTCGTTCGGAATCACTCCATCCAAGATTGCATCTTTAATAGCACTCTTCAAGACTCCGACCTCACGACAAGGTTCCAAGCCGAAAATCTCCATAATTTCTTCACCGCTCACAGGTGGCTGGAAATTACGGACACGGTCTTTCTCTTCCAAATCCTTCAGTTTCTGTCGAACCAACTGGAAGTTATTCAGGAAACGCTGTTTACGTTCCATATTCTTGGAAGTAATATCCGCTTCGCAAAGCATCATCAAGTCGTCAATGTCATCACCCGCTTCGAAGAGCAGACGGCGTACAGCCGAGTCTGTCACCACGTCATCCGCGATAACGATCGGGCGCATGTGCAGGCTGACCAGCTTTTGTACATACTTCATCTTCTCATTCATCGGCAACTTCATCTTGCGGAAGATATGCGGAATCATCTTTTCACCGATAAAGTTATGATTATGGAACGTCCATCCCGCTTTAGGTTCCCAACGTTTCGTGACAGGTTTGGCAATGTCGTGCAACAAAGCAGCCCAACGAAGCCAAAGGTTATCAGTCTTCTTGCTGATATTATCCAGCACTTCCAACGTATGATAAAAATTATCCTTATGGGAACGCCCGTTCCGTGTTTCCACCCCCTGCAAGGCAGCAAATTCCGGAAAAATCAACGGCAGCAAACCGCTACGCTCCAAATCAATAAATCCTTTTGAGGGGATTGGAGAAAGAATAATCTTATTCAGTTCGTCCGCAATACGTTCACGGGATATAATTTCAATCCGTTCCTTATTCCGGCAAAGCGATTCGAAAGTATCATCATCAATGTAAAAACCCAATTGCGTAGCAAAACGGATGCAACGCATCATGCGCAAGGGATCATCGCTGAAAGTGATATCCGGGTCGAGGGGAGTGCGGATTGTCTTTTCCTTCATATCCTCCAAACCTCCGAACGGATCTACCAATTCGCCAAAACGTGCTTTATTGAGACATACGGCCAAAGCATTGATCGTGAAATCGCGACGATTCTGATCGTCTTCCAGCGTGCCGTCTTCAACGATAGGTTTACGCGAATCCCGTTGATAAGACTCTTTACGTGCACCAACAAACTCTACTTCCGTGCCTCTATATTTTACTTGTGCTGTTCCGAAATTCTTGAAAACAGAAACATGAGCACCACGTCCCAACTGTTTTCCAAGGGCTTCCGCCATTGCAATTCCACTTCCTACAACTACTACATCTATATCTTTAGAGGGACGCTGCAGAAAAATATCACGAACGTAACCACCTACCACATAACACTCCATACCAAGTGTATCAGCCGTTTCGGCTATCTGTCCGAAGATGGGTTCGCTAAAATGCTGCTTCAATTCCTCTTGAGTCAACTCTATCATTCTTTTTAGTTATAAGTTTTGAGGGGACAAAATTACAAAAATAAGGGATATATTTGTACTTTTGCCGCTAATAAAACCAGTAAATAGAATTTGTGATGAAAAAACTGACTATCCTCTTTTGTGGTACGCTGGCATTAGCTGCCTGCGGAAATGGCCTTGAGAAAAAAGCCAATGAAAAACTGATGGTTGCCAAGGCTGCCTACGAACGTGGCGACTATGAAGAAGCTAAGTTACAAATTGACAGTATCAAGATTCTCTATCCCAAAGCGTTCGAAGCACGTAAGGCGGGACAGGCACTGATGCTCGATGTTGAAACAAAGGCACAGCAAAAAACGCTTGCTTACCTGGATAGCGCCTTTCAGGCAAAGACGGAAGAATTCAATGCCATCAAGGACAAATTCAAACTAGAAAAAGATGCCGAATATCAACAAGTCGGCAACTACCTCTGGCCTACACAGACCATTGAAAAGAATATGCACCGTTCATACCTCCGCTTCCAAGTGAACGAGCAAGGTATAATGAGTATGACTTCCATCTACTGTGGTGCCGGCAATATCCACCATACAAAAGTGAAAGTGATTGCCCCTGACGGCAGTTTTGCAGAAACTCCAAGCTCCAAAGACAGCTACGAGTCAACGGATATGAACGAGAAAATAGAAAAAGCTGACTACAAACTAGGGGAAGACGGAAATGTAATCGAATTCCTGAATCTCAATAAAGACAAAAATATCCGTGTGGAATATATAGGCGACCGCACCTATAAAACGACAATGAGTCCCACCGACCGCCAGGCCGCAGCAGGTGTTTACGAATTAGCACAAATCCTCTCTGCCATGGAGCAGATTAAAAAAGAACAAGAGGAAGCCAACCTGAAAATCGGATTCATCAATAAGAAGAAAGAACGGAAAGCACAGGAAGAAATTACCGATTAGTAAAAGGAAAGCCATTCAGCAAAAAGAAAGCTATCCGGTTAGAAAGAAATATATTTAGGCACGGATTACGCGGATTACACGGTTTAAAAAGATTG
>NZ_JADMOU010000061.1:0-2729 GCF_015558905.1 Bacteroides sp. D55t1_190419_B8 | reverse complement strand
GTAAGCACTCACTGTATGGCTCTTGTCCCAACCTCTAATCTCTTTTACCTTTGTGTCGAACTTAAAAATCGACAACAATGAATATGAGTGAATTTTACAGTGAGTTTCTATTCCGTTATCAAACGGATGCTGCGCCTCGGCATATTTCTATCAATGCGTATTGTATCTCTGAGGGTATTGAATATCGTAACTTCATCAAATGGTATCGTGAGAATAAGAAACGTCTTCGTGAATCAGAAATGGACGAGATTCGTTTAAGTCCTCTTACCATTACCGGTGTTCCCAGACCTGAACATTCTTCTGCTGAAGCTGTCACTTCGATCCCTGTTTGTGAGCAGGCTAATGTGGTTTCTTTCCATCTGAAGTTAAGCAATGGTATTGAGATAAATAAAGAGAATACTAACCTTGAGGGTCTTGCACGTCTTCTTCAAAGTTTGAGTACGTTATGTTAGGATTAAAATCTCACATGAATTTCTACCTGTGCCATGGTTCGGTAGATATGCGTAAAGGTATTGTTAGCCTTTCAGAGTTGGTTCGTCGTACAATGAATGCTTCTCCTGAGAATGGTGATGTTTTTATTTTCCTTGGTAAAGATCGCCGTAATTTGAAGATCCTTCGTCATGAATCTAATGGTTATGTTCTTTATTGGAAAAAATTGGATCGTGAGCGTTTTCTCCTTCCGGTGTTCAACACCGATACTGATCGTTATGAGATTAGTTGGGATAAGCTCGTTGTCCTGCTCCAAGGCACTGTCCGTAAAGAACTTCTCGTATAGTAGTACGGGGTTGTGAAATATCAGATTGTATAGATACAACTATTTGTATATCAATTAATTAATCAGCAAAAAGGCTTGTGTATTCCAGCTTTATTTAGTATCTTTGAAGTATGCAAGAGCAAGATACTATTAACATATTAATCTCCCAAATACTGTCGAAAGATGACGAACTAGTTTGTCTTCGTCAAGACAACGCTCGCATTCGTGAAGAACAGCGTGAGGGTAATCGGCAGATTTTAGAAAAGTTGGATAAAACCCTTGATGAACTTAAAAGTATGCGTAGAGATAACAAACATCTTGCTAACCAGCTTTCCAAAGCTCTGGAAGATAAAGTTCAGGCTGAGAAGCAGTCTGAACTTCTTTCCAGTGCTTTGGAGGAGTTGAAAAATCTCCGCGCTTCTGAGCTCTTTGAGCTAGAAAAACAAAAACGTCAGTTATACGGTCGTAAGTCTGAGAAATCTTCTACCTTGCTCCAAAGTACCGATAAAGACCTGAAAAATGATAAGGATGATTTTGATGGGAGTAAACCTACTAGTAATGAATCATCCACTACTGTAGCATCTGATATGAATATTGACCTGTCTTCCTCCGCTCGTTCTACTTCCAAGCCTTGTCGTTCGGATTATAGCAAGCGCTCTACTCGTGTGGATAACGTGGTTATGCACTATTGCGATGAAAGTAGCATTCCTTCGGATGCTCGTAAGATTGATATTCGTCATTGGATTCTTTATAAGCTAGATTGGAGTGTGACCAAACATGTTTTTGAGTTGTTACGCGTGATAGATCAGGAAGGTACTATTTCTAATTACTACGAACCGACTGATACCGATGATTCTCTACGTCCTTTTGACAATGTCCTTCCGGGTTATCATGTGGATTTGGATATGATTGCTCAGATTCTGGTGGACAAGTATCAATATAGCATGTCTCTTGAACGTGTGGTCGATCGCTTTAAAGATGTAGATGCTGAATTTTCTCCTTCTACTGTATTGAACTGGGTACACAGACATATTCAGGAATTGGATAAACTGGATGCTCCTCTGCGTAGTGTTCTGCTGAGTGAGGGTAGTTTCTTGTTTTGTGATGAAACGACCGAATTGGTCAAGGTCTTGAATAAAGTCACCGGCAAGTTTGAGTATCGCAAGAAATATATTTGGGGTATCAAGAATCCGGGATTGAAGGTTGCTTATTACTTGTATGATCGAGGTAGTCGTAGTATGGAAGTCGCTCAGCAATTTTTCAAGAACTTCTTCGGTAGCATTACTACCGATGGTTATAATGTCTACAAGTTGTTTGACCGGCATCGAAAAGGAGTCACCCGGTATGGTTGTATGGCTCATGTGAGGCGTAAATTTGTGGATGCCTTGCACACGGATTCCCGTTCGGCCAAAGTGATTCAACTTATCTCGGAACTTTATTGGGTAGAATCGGATTGCCGGATTCATTTTCTTTCAGAGTCGGAACGTGCTTCAGAGAGGCAGCAGCGATCTATACCTATTTTATCTGAGCTGTGGCAACTTCTTAAACCGGTGTTTGATGAAACGAAAGATTTTGCAGCTACTCTTTTTATCAAAGCAGTTCGTTATGCGGTTAACGAATGGGAAGCTGTGTGTCGTTACGTGAACAATGGCCAGGCTGAGATTGATAACAACACCGCCGAACGGTTGATGAAGCCTATTTGTCTGGGGAGAAAGAATTATTTGTTCTGCGGTTCGGAACAAGCTGCTAAAAATACGTCTTTGATTTACTCAATTATAGAAAGCTGCAAGATGAACGGGCTCCGTCCTGTTAAATATATTGCGGATGTTTTACGAAAATTAATATCCGGTGATACGGATTATGTGGCACTTCTGCCAATGAATATTGCAAAGTAACTTAATTATTAATCAAAAATACAACTCAATGTGGGCTACAATACCTTTGTGGGTATTATAGCCGTACAATGAGTGCTTAC
>NZ_JADMOU010000060.1:0-2993 GCF_015558905.1 Bacteroides sp. D55t1_190419_B8 | reverse complement strand
ATCAGTCCGGAATATGAGCATCAGCGGAATAGAGAAAGGAAAAGTAAAGAAGAACTGGATAGGAATCAGGCGAATGTAGCAAAAAGTATTGATACTAATGTATCGGGGATGATGCCTAATGGTGATCCGGCTCCGAAAAGAAATCCAAAAGATGGAGGATGGAAAACAACGATAGGCCTAATAATGGGAGCTGGAGGAACTTTAGTAGATGGTATATTGGAAGTAACAAACCCTAAACCGGGACAAGAAGATGCTATTAAAGCTCATACAAAGGCGGAGCAAGAACGGATAGATGAACATAAACCAACTTTCTGGGAGAAAACATTTAACTTATTATTTAAAAACAAGTAATTTGTATCATTATGAAATTATTCTTAGTAACAGTATTTAGAAAGACATATCTCTTTGCCTTTTTTTTAGCCATAGTTGCTCATATAGCTTATCCGTATTTATATGATTTTCCATATTTACTGGTTTTAAAAATGATATTGTTATTTATATGGATGGTTGTATTTGTTGGTTTTGTATTATATCTAAAGTATCCACAAATATGTCCTCAAGGAGTTTTGTTGAAACCTAAGTCTAGTCTTCAGACTACTTATCGAACAATCGAAAGATTCTTTTATTATTCGTTGGCGATTTATGTATTTCTACCTAAGAGTTATATATTCCCCAATTATATAATATTATTGATCTTTGGTGTGTTTCTGGGATGTAGAATAGCGATAAAAGCCAATAATTGTTTGAAATCTTGACATTGAAATTTTTTCTTTTAAATAGGTGAAATTTCACTCTGATATGAATTGATTATAAAGTCTATTCATGTCAGAGTTTGTCGAGGAAGATATTTTTTGATAAATGAGTTATTAATGTAAACAACTTAGAAATGAAAAAGTCTTTTTTAGCAATAGTCAATAAGGTAGCGTTACCATTATGTTGCATTGTAATCTGCATAGCTATCTTCATTAATGATGTGGATTTGCTGCCTTATCATTTTTTGATAAGATTTGTTGTGTTAATAGGATCAGTAATGGTAGTTGTAGCCAATGTTATGAATTTGAGTAGTAAAGGCTTTTGGGTTAATATTAAAGATATAACTATGGAAAAACGTTTTTATCTTAATTATTACAATGTCATTGAAACCTTATTTTCTTGGTACTTTTTTCTGTATACTTTATTGAAATTATATATGGAGTCAATAATGTTCACTTATGCAATGATATTAGCACTTGGTATTTATTGCGGATGTCGGATGATTAAATGTGAATAGTGTTTTAGCTTGGCTTTCTATAAAACAATCATGCTTTGGAGCATAATAAAACAAATTTGGAGTCTTTTCCAAAAAAAAGGGGGTGATATACTTCATTTAAAATATTCTAGGTTTGTCGCCAATGCTTTAGTTGATAAATATAATCGATTATTTTTAAACAGAGGAAAATGAAAAAAATAGTTTATGTAATTACAGGACTTTTTCTAGTTATATATAGTTGTAAAAGTCTACCTTCAGGAGGTGGTGATTCTATCGATTATGACTTTAAGTTTGAATTATACAGTCATGTAAAATGGTATTATCGTGCTAACTTGAAATATCCATCTGTCGAGGAATTGAAGATTTTTTGTTGGGAAATGATAGATGATGCTAATGATAACACATTTTCATCATTTAGTGATTTTGAGAAGGCTATAAATAAAAAAAGAACAGGACGTGAAGATTTGTTGCGATATTTATCCTTGCATAAGGATGATATTTTATTTGAAGTAAGAAACAAATCAATGAATGTTCTTTGGAAAGGTAAAAAATGGATGAATTTTAAATTTGATTTATGCGAAATGATAAAAAAGAGAAGTTCTCTTTTTACTTATTTTTATAACTCTTCGGGTTACTGCAGTAAAGATTTTGATTACGAAGAGGATTTTTATATAATAAGAAAAGAAATTCGTGACAAATATGTAACAGATACTGTACAGAGGAGTAAATTTCAGTCATGTCTTTTAAGATATGATAGAGACAGAGGATATCAGCTATGTTCTCCTTCAAAAAGTAGAATAATACAAAATATCTATCTGAATAAATTAGGTTGTGCTTTAGATACTTTTCTTCTAAATAGAGATATTCAAATGATTCAATTTGTAACAAATTTGCCTAAAGATTATTTTTCTAAGGATATGCATTAAATATGGATAAAACGAATATTTTAGGATGCTTTTTTAAAATAGGATTTGATCCTAATTTACGTGAACGAGATTTCGCTGATTTAGCCGAACAATTTCGCCCTTATATTTGGGGTGAGAGAGGCACATCTGGTATATCTGGTAATCTGAAAAAATTGAAGATTAAAGATTATGGCAAGGATTTGAACTTAGTTTTACTTGAGTTTCATGTAAAGCCCACTCCAACAGAATTGTCATATCTGAAAGAAATAGGTTCTTATCACAAAAAGGATAGGTCTATAGGCATTCCAATCATCGTAACAGATGAGAACTTTTTCAGCAAAACCGAAGAAGCGAGGTATCGATTTCTAAAAGAAGCCATACTGAATAAGATGGATTTACTTGAAAATGTAGTAAAGAAGAAAAAGCTAGATACTGATGTGAAGAAACTTAAAGCCGATATAGATAGAATACTGCAACTATAAGCTTTGTCTTTTTTACTTTAGTTTGTATTATACCCTGACATAAGTTGTCTTAAAGAACAATTTATGTCAGGGTAATTTCTTTCTTATTATCACTTACTTGGAGTATTTTTTCTAAAAACTCTCATTGAACGTTATAGTCTCATCTCTCATAGCTAACGTATGGTAAAGATTATCAATCTCATAAATGTACTGCATTTAATATCGTAACATTAACCGAAAATCCCCATATGTTTTTATGATGCTAATGGTAATTTATTGAAAGATTTGAATAAAAAGATAGTTGATATTCAATATAATTTCCTAAATTTACCGAACCGTATAGAGTTTGAAGATGGCAGCTCTATTTCTTACCTTTAT
>NZ_JADMOU010000005.1:0-288196 GCF_015558905.1 Bacteroides sp. D55t1_190419_B8 | reverse complement strand
TGCATAGAACCATATTGTCAAGAGGGCTTCGCACCAAACAATTACTCGTAAAGCACGCCTCTTTAGGCTACTGTTGACGGAACAACAGGTTCAGACATTATGCTGAACAATTACTTGTACGACTTCTTGTCGCACCATTTTCTGCAAAAATACAAAAAGTTAGATTAGGAAAGAGGAATTGTTCATACTCTTATGCAGTCATTTCTTATCAAATGTAAAGTGAAAGCTCCAGCTGTCTGCCTAATTTTGCAGTCTGATTTTAAAATAGAAAGATATGAATTGGATAATATTGATTATTGCCGGACTCTTTGAAGTCGGCTTCACTTTTTGTCTGGGTAAGATAAAAGGAGCAACGGGTGCTGACTTTTATTTATGGGGAGCGGGGTTTGTAATCTCTGTAACCTTAAGTATGTACCTGTTGGCAAAGGCTGCGCAAACATTACCCATCGGCACTGCATATCCTGTTTGGACGGGAATAGGGGCAGTGGGAACCGTATTGGTCGGTATTCTGTTTTTCCATGAACCGGTCACTTTGGGGCGTTTGTTTTTTATGACGACTTTGATTCTTTCAATCATAGGATTGAAACTGATGTAGTCCCGAAACCGCAATTGCTCGATGCCGACCGTAAACTCACGGGTGTTCATCTTTGGGAAGACTATAATCCTAAAACCGAACGTTGGTACACCATCCAGAGTATGGCGATCAAAAACGTTTCAATATGCCGCATTTATCTGCAAACTAAAATAACCCATATTTTGTTGTCTTTATACAGTATTGAGTTTTTAGCGATAAATATATAGATAATGATGAAGATGACAAAGAACTTATTGTTAGGGATTGCTGCCGCCGTATGTGGCAGCACTTTTCAGGCTGTAGCTTGTACGGGAATCTCACTGACATCCCGTGACGGCAGTTATGTGCAAGCCCGTACGATTGAATGGGCGCGCGGTGTGTTGCAAAGCGAATATGTGATTATTCCACGTGGCCAACAGCTCACGTCATTCACTCCTACAGGTGTCAATGGACTGACGTTTACGGCAAAATATGGGGTGGTCGGTCTGGCTGTTGTGCAAAAAGAGTTTATTGCCGAAGGAATCAATGAGGCAGGACTTTCAGCCGGACTATTTTTCTTTCCTCACTATGGTGGTTATGAGACGTATGATGCTGCACAGAACCAGCGGACACTGGCAGACCTTCAAGTGGCGGGGTGGCTGTTGTCGCAGTTTTCCACTATTGACGAGGTGAAGGCAGCCCTTTCTTCTGTACGTGTCGTAGGGCTGGAAAAGACAGCGGTAGTACACTGGCGTATCGGTGAACCGTCGGGACGTCAGGTTGTGTTGGAAATTGTAGGTGGTGTGCCGCATTTTTATGAGAATGAAGTAGGGGTATTGACGAATGCCCCCGGCTTTGAATGGCAACTTACTAATTTGAACAACTACGTCAATCTTCATCCGGGTGACGCTTCCGTGCAAAAATTGAGCGGTATTACGTTGCAGCCGACTGGTGGTAACTCCGGTTTTCTCGGCATTCCGGGCGATGCCACGCCTCCTTCTCGGTTTGTACGTGCTGCCTTTTATCGGGGGACAGCTCCTCAACGTGCTACAGGCTTTGATACCGTGCAGCAATGTTTCCACTTGCTTAACAATTTTGATGTTCCTATCGGTATAGAACATTCGCAGGGGGATATTCCTGATATTCCAAGTGCTACGCAATGGACCTCGGCTATCGACCTGACGAACCGGAAGATTTATTATGAAACGGCCTATAACAATTCGATACGTTGCATCGATTTAAAGGCTATTGATTTCTCAAAGGTAAGATATCAGTCACACCCGTTGGATAAGATACAGGAGCAGCCGGTTGAAATGGTTAAGATTCCCCGGTAAAAGATGGAACTGTATGGAGGTACTCTTGTGCAATAGTTGCTTGCATTAAGAATGTTCTCAAATAAATGTTGGTGACGTTTTTACCCTCACACCCTCACCCTATGCTTAATCCATTTATTCATCGGGGTTACAGGTGTGAGGGTAAAGGTGAGAGTAGGTGAGGGTAACTTTTTACCCTCACCCTGATTCGTCCTGATTTGGGTTGGCTAATCTTATTCCGTTTTTACACTAATTGCTTCATTATTACCATAATATCCATTTCCCGGCACATAAATCGGCTGCATGGCTCCACCCATATTGTTCAATTTACCTTCATCGCGCAGACGCCGGATATGTCGCATAGCTGTACTTCTTGCCATTCCGCAAAGGTATTGAAAATCATATCTTCGCATGAATGGGTGGGTTTGGAAGTACTTTGTCAGTTGCAGGTCAATTTCCTCATTCGTTAGTTGGGTGAAATCCAGTCCTCCTTTGAGGCTTTTCACTTTAAGCACGCCAAATTCGTTTTTCAATGTTTGATCGGCACGAAACTGGATGGCTTTCAGTTTCACTTTAGTTGCTTTCCGTTTAGTGCCTATCGTCACAGGTTCCGTGGTGGTCAGGCAGGGATGGAAATAACCGATGCCGTCCAGATGTACCTGGCGTCCCTCCGCCAATTCCTGTCCCATGATGTGCGAAAGAGCGTCGAGCACGGCAGAGACGTCCGTCTCCGTCAGTGAGCAACGTTCCTGAATACGCCGCCGCAGTACGTCGGTCCCTGTGGAACCGTTGTATTTGATGCGCGGATGCAGGGTCTTTTTGTTTTCTCCCTGCTGTTTGTCTGAAGGTTTCGGGTCTTCATACCAATCGAATAATATTGCCATAGCTTTTGTTTGTTTTTAAAGTAACGGTTCTTGTTATGTATTCTCTTAAGTAGTAATACGTTAGCGCTTAATGTTTCTTTTGTTAAGCTCTAATGCTTTGCAAGGGCTTACTCATGTGAACAAGACTGTTTACGTCTGTGGACGTTTTTATTTACAATTGATAGCCTGTTTGTTCACACGGGTGAGCCCTTGGCAACTACTAAGCAAAGATACATAAATAATAAGGCAAATGCAAATGAAATACGGGTATTTATCAGATGAAATGCTTGTTTTCCGGAAGATAAAAGCGTATCTTTACAGGAATTAAACATTTATATTTGATTGTAGAAAAAATAGACAAAAATAGGATGAAAATTACTTTAATCAGACAAGACAACGGGAGCGGAAAAGAAGCTCTTAGCATTTGCGAGGCAGGCACATTATTCGACAAAATGAAAACGGAAACGAAAGCGGGGCATATCACGGCTTTGCGGGAAATTATACCGTTATTGGAAGGTACATATGCCCGGTACGAACATATAGATAAGTTGCCATACATTTATTCTGCTGTGGAATATACCCGGACCAAAGAGGGTGAACGGAAGATGAAGCAGTATAACGGATTGGTACAGTTGGAAGTGAGCCGGCTGGCCGGTGGGTCGGAAGCGGAATTTGTGAAACGGCAAGCGGCACTTCTGCCACAGACTTTTGCCGCTTTTTGTGGTTCCAGTGGTCGTAGTGTGAAGATATGGGTGCGTTTTGCCTTGCCGGATGATGGAGGGTTGCCATCTGAAGAGGCGGAGGCGGAATTGTTTCATGTCCATGCTTATCGGCTGGCTGTGACATGTTATCAGCCGATGTTACCTTTCGATATTGATCTGAAGGAACCTGTGTTGACCCAGAAATGTCGTATGACGTTGGATGAGGCTCCTTATTATAATCCGGATGCAGTGCCGTTTTGTCTGGAACAGCCGCTTACGATGCCGGGAGAAGAGACTTTCCGCCAGCGGAAGCAGGGCGAGAAGAATCCCTTATTGCGATTGCAACCGGGATATGAGTCGGCGCAAACGTTCACGAAGATTTATGAAGCGGCATTGAACAGGGCACTTCAGGAAATGGAGAACTGGAAACGTGGGGACGACTTGCAACCTTTGCTGGTCCGCCTTGCCGAGCATTGTTTCAAGGCGGGTATCCCCGAAGAGGAAGCGATACGGCAGACGATGATTCATTATTATCGTGAGGAGGAAGAACTGGTGATTCGTTCGATACTCCATAATCTTTATCAGGAATGTAAGGGATTCGGCAAGAAATGCAGCATCAGCAAAGAGCAGGAGACGGCTTTTCTGCTGGAAGAGTTTATGAAACGCCGTTATGAATTCCGTTACAATACGGTGCTGGATGATTTGGAATATCGTCAGCGTGACTCCGTTCATTTTTGCTTTAAGCCGGTGGATAAACGGGTGCGCAACAGCATTGCAATCAATGCATTGAAAGAGGGAATCAGTGCGTGGGACCGTGATGTGGATCGTTTTCTGAATTCGGAATGTGTTCCTTTGTACAATCCTGTCGAAGAATATCTTTATGAGGCAGGGCGTTGGGACGGGAAGGATCGTATTCGTGCATTGGCTGGTTTGGTTCCTTGTGATAATCCGCATTGGCAGGAATTGTTTTACCGTTGGTTTCTTAGTATGGTGGCGCATTGGAGGGGAGTTGACCGGCAGCATGGTAATAGTACTTCGCCTTTGCTAGTCGGTTCGCAAGGGTATCGCAAGTCTACATTTTGTCGCATTATCCTGCCGCCGGAACTTCGTTTCGGCTATACGGACAGTATTGATTTCAAGAGTAAGCAGGAGGCGGAACGTTATTTGGGGCGCTTTTTTCTGATTAATATTGATGAGTTCGATCAGATTAATGTCAGTCAGCAGGGATTCCTGAAGCATTTGTTGCAGAAGCCTGTCGCGAATTTGCGTAAGCCTTACGGTAATACGATTCGGGAAATGAGGCGTTATGCTTCTTTTATCGGAACCAGCAATCAGAAAGATTTGCTTACCGATCCCAGTGGTAGCCGCCGTTTCATTTGTATCGAGGTGACGGCTCCTATTCAAACGAACGTTACCATCAATTATAAACAGTTGTATGCTCAAGCAATGGAGGCGATTTATAAAGGGGAACGTTATTGGCTGAATGATGAAGATGAAAATATATTGAAACAGACCAACCGTGAGTTCGAACAGGCTAGTCCGTTGGAGCAGTTGTTTCATTGTTATCTTAATCCGGTAGAGGAGGAAATGGAAGGCGAATGGCTGACTGCTATGCAGATTTTGAGCTATTTACAGACGAAAACACGGGATAAGTTGGCTATTAGTAAGGTGGGACAGTTCGGGCGCGCACTTCAAAAACTGAATATTCCTTGCCGTAAATCTCGTAAGGGAACGCTTTATCATTTGATGAAGGTGGAGTAGTTGATAAGGGGAATAGTCAATCGGAATCAGAGTGAGGGCAGGGTGAGGGTAAAAGTCACCCTCACTCTGCCCTCACCTTTACCCTCACACCTGTAACTCCCATGAGTAAAGGATTTGGTTCAAAGGGTGAGGGTGTGAGGGTAAATCGTATACAAAAATAAAATCGCGGCTTATTTTGAATTTAGTTGTCCTCTTTTTATAAGAATCGCAATTTTCGGGTCGTTTATCAGATATTTGTGTGCTAATTTTGTGGCATTGGAAACTAAAATGGGGTTGAAAGTCAAAATATGATGGATTGCTTTTTCAGTTGTAAGTACAATAAATGTATTTTTGCAGGTGTGGAAAACAAAAGCAGTGCTATCAATCCCCGAAAATAAGTTAAGATGGAAGATAAAAGGAAAGAAATAGTTGGCAATGTCATTCAGATACAGCGTTATCATTCTCCTTGTGGCGATTTGATGCTTGGCTCGTTTGAAGATCGGCTTTGTCTTTGTGACTGGGCGGTTGAAAGTCATAGAGATATGGTAGACAAGAGGTTGCGGAAAGTGTTGAAAGCCTGTTATGAAGAAAGTACATCCGAGGTTATACAGGAAGCGATTCAGCAGTTGGACGAATATTTCAATGGTGAACGGACTGCGTTTGAAGTGCCTTTGCTTTTTGTAGGTACGGATTTTCAGAAAAGCGTATGGTATAAGTTGCTGGATATTCCGTACGGTTCGACTGTATCGTACGGAGAATTGGCGAAACAGCTGGATATGCCGAAGGCTGTCCGTGCGGTTGCCGCTGCTAATGGTGCGAACGCTATTTCTATTTTTGCTCCGTGTCATCGTGTTATCGGCAGTAACCACACGCTTGTGGGTTATGCCGGCGGTCTTCCTGCTAAAAAACGGTTACTGGATTTGGAATTAAACGGCAAACCTCTGTTATGAATGAGCAAGAAACGCTTGATTATGCACGTATTGCACAGGCAATCGGGTATATAAGGGAGAATTTCAAAAGGCAACCGGGATTGGATGAGATTGCCCGGGAAGTGGCGTTGAGTACGGCACATTTCCAACGTATGTTTACGGAGTGGGCAGGGGTTAGTCCTAAGAAGTTCTTGCAATATACCAGTATTGAATATGCCAAGAAAATCTTGGATGAGACTCATGCGTCTTTGTTTGATACGGCACAGGAAACGGGACTTTCAGGTACAGGCAGATTGTATGATTTGTTTGTAAATATAGAAGGTATGACACCGGGTGAGTATAAAAACGGTGGTGAAAATCTTTCTATCAATTATAGTTTTGCCAAAAGTCCTTTTGGTGAACTATTTATTGCATCTACCAATAAAGGTATCTGTTGTCTGGAGTTTGCAGACGATCACGATGCGGCATTTCATTCCTTGTTGAAGAAGTTTCCTAATGCAACGTTTACTCCGGCTGTGGATGAGATGCAGCAAAATGCTTTATCCATCTTCACGCAGTATTGGAGGAAACTTAAAGATATAAAGCTGCATTTGAAAGGTACTGACTTTCAACTAAAGGTCTGGGAGACTTTACTGAAAATCCCTGTCGCCGGATTGACTACTTATGGAGATATAGCCGCAGGTATTAATAACCCGAAGGCTTGCCGGGCTGTAGGAACGGCTGTCGGTGAGAATCCCGTAGCTTTCCTTATTCCATGTCATCGTGTCATTCGTTCTTCCGGTGAGTTGGGTAATTACCACTGGGGAGAGATTCGAAAGACTGCAATTATTGGTTGGGAGGCTGCGAAAAATGGATATTTGAATAAATAATAAGTACTGGCGGTAAGAAAAGTCAGAAACGAGATATCGGGTTCTTCTTTCATTTATAAATCCCGGCTCAAGGATGAAACCGCAAGGCCGGGATTTATTTGTAGTCGAATGACTATCATTCCTCTTCTTCATTTATTCCTTCATAGCACCTGATATCCGCTTCAATCATGAAATTATAAATCAGTCGGGTTTTAAACATCATTCTCTCCTGCGACAATTCTAAATCAGCAAGCGTTGCTTCGATTCTATTGCAGAATTCATTTATTCTTTCTTCTTCCAGCATCGGATACATTTCGTAAACTCGCCGGACGAAAGGTACCATCGAAGCCTGCACCTGATAAAGTAGTATTTGGGGTTCATACTGGAAATCCACTTCGTCCATCTGTTTATGCAAGTGCTCGTTTTCGTAGGCTATTTGTTGAAACTCTTCGAAACAAGGTAAAAGCTGCTCTGAGTGATGAAGCAGTAATTTTATGGTTGCAATGGCTGCAAAACCTTTTTCCAGTTCATTTCCATATTGAAAATGGTTATACAGGGAACAAAATGATGCTTCCAGACAGAGCCGTTCAAATTCGGTGTCTTTTACCCACGGAAGATAAGTGAGCATAGGCAGGCATTCACCTAGCGTAAGCTGATCTTTACAGTCAAGTATTTTGATAAGATTACCTGGTCGGGTAAGGAATTGATACATAGTGTGCATGGCCAGGTATTTTTCCGCAAGCCGGTCCTCGTCCAATTCACGGGATGCTTCCAATTCGGACAACAGAAAATCGATATTCTCCTCCTTGTTATCTGGTTGTTGCTCTTCGGCACGTGCTATGTCTTCGTCAACCATATTTAAAATTTCCTGAATATTCATATTACATTATTATTTTTATACCTGTTTATTATTCTTTCTTAGTTTGGGGCTTGTCTTATTGCGACAATGCGGGTATTATAGGGTTCTTGCATACTGTCGGGCAATTCCTCCAACAGTCCGTGAAGTTGGTCGATCAATTTTTCTGCCTGTTCGATGTTGCCTGTTTGGAACATATAATCAATCAATTCAATGCCGATGGATATCCTGTACAAAAGGTCGTTGCTCTCATCTTTCAGTAGTTTCATGGCAGAATGTACCAGCTGTGTGGCATCCATTTCGCTACCGGACAAATAGAGTGCGAGAGCTTTGTGGATAGTCATAGGGGAGATTCCTGCATCGGTTTTGTCAGCTTCGTAACGGTTGAAGGCGTCCAGAGCTTCCTTGATATGCCCTGTGTCGAGAAGTATCTTACCGAGAACTTTGTCAATTCCGGGCAATGTGGAAATTGACGGATCTTGCTTCATGGCATTTTCCAGCATCTGAAGAGCCTCTTGCGGGTGGCTTAATGCATTGTAACATTTGGCCAGTGGTATGATGAGATTGGGTTCGTAAGTCAGGTTGGTTTCATAGAGCGGCAGGGCTTTATGATATTGCATGGTGTCGCAGTAGGCATTTGCTATCGTTATCTCTATTTGGCTTTTTATTTCGTCGGAAGGAGGCTGTGATTCAGCCTTCTGTAGCAAGTTGAGTCCCGCCGTGATTACCCTGTGCGGATTATCCAAAACGGCGTCCATTGTTATTCTTCGTAAACTAATCAGGTAATAGCCGTCTACGGTTATTCCACTGTTTGCAGCTATTTCTTCAAGAAAAGAGATGTACAGTTGATGTGCTGTATTGTACATGCCTAAGCCGATTGTGTAATCCATCAGAACAATTACTGCACTTTCGAGATCGATTCGGTAGTTTTGGTCATCAAACGATTCGTCTTCTTGTTTTAGATGTTCAATCGACGTACCGATTCCATTGCTTGCACTTTGGTGTGACTGCTTGTATTCTTCGTTATCGCTGGAGAGGACATAAACAAATTCGAAGCATCGGAGGATGACTTGCCAATATACAGTATCTTGTTTGGTTATGGCCTGCGCTATGTTGTTCAGACATGCTATCGTTTTCTTGTTGTAGAAGCCATACAAACTTAGCAAGCATCGTATTTCATGCCAGTAGCTCATTTCTGCCTGCTCGAAATTACCTCGATTCCAATTGAATTCGGCCATGTCTTTGAATACCCGTTTGGCCACAGCATCATTATCATTTTGGATAGCGATGTCGGCTGCCATACGATAGTATTCTTCTGCTTGGTCTTCTTCCTTTTTCATTTCCATTGAATAAGCCAGATAGCGATAAATCAGGCTTCGGGCTACTGACATTTTTTCAACCCCCTTTTGGTTGCAATGATGAAGGGCGCGATTGAACATATCGGCAGCTCTTTCAAAATAACCCGTCTGAAAGGCGTCTCTCCCTTGTCGGAAGGTATCGGTCAATGCCGGATCATCTATACCGATGTAGGTTGCAAATTCTTCGATTTCGGCATTTGCATTGGCTGTTTGCTTTTCATTGGGTTTGTCATTGGCCGAATCTTCTGTATTTTTATTTGCCTGTTTCAGTTGTTCAACCGTGTCCTTGTACTGCCTTGCCATCTGATCGTCGGGACCGAACAGGGCGGAGCGTATCTCCCAGGCTTTTTCAATGTGTTCGATTGCCTTGTCTATGTGTCCTAGTCTGAAACATATTGCTCCGTAATTATTGTTCGCATAGGCAGCTGCTTCATCCTGACTTTTATCGCATTCTTCCAGCAAAGCAAGTGATTTTTCGAGCGCAACTGCTGCATCTTCGAAACGATTGAAAGTGTTGTATGCTGCCGCCAGATAGGAGTATGAGGCAGCTTCTTTTTCCTGGTTATCCATATTATGCCAGGTTTCGGCTCCTTTCAGATAATAATGTTCTGAAAGCTTTTCATCATTTAGGACGAGATAGACTTTACCCAGATTGTCATACATGGTAGCAGCCAGTTTTGAGTCTGTTTGTTTTAATGTTTCGAGTAGACTGATGCACTCCAATGCTGTGTTGAGAGACAGATCAGGTTGGTTGGCCCGAAGATATATGGAGGCCTGGCTGTTCAGTAGCTCGGCCAGCGTTATGTCACGGTCTCCAATCTTTTGGTAAATATCTATCGCATGTCTCATATATTCGGTCGCTTTGGGATAGTTTCCACTATACATCTCAATTTCTGCAAGCGAGTGATATTCTTCTTGGGTATGCGTATTTTCATCTCCTAATATGTGCTGATATATCGTAAGGGCTTTTTCGGCATACTCTCTGGCTTGGTCAAAATCTTGTTCCATGCGGCATTCGAGTGCATAATTATGATATGCGATGGCTACATCAATGTCATTCTCACCTTTGAGACTGACATATATGTCCTGACTTTTCAGACGATATTCCTTAGCAAGTTCTTCTTCACCAAGCAACCTGTATATACCGGCGAGATTATCGTATGCTACGGCAATATCATCATGCATGTCCGGCAGGATGGATTTGCGCATCTTAAGGACTTTTTCGAGGATCAGCTTCGCTTTTTCCAATGCGTCTTTATCGACCGGATCTTGTGATTCGCCGATACTGTGGTATACATCAGCGATGTTACACAGGTAAGATGTTATTTTCAGGTCGTCTTCTCCGTAAGCATGGACTGCAAGTGATAATCCTTCCCTATATTCCTTTAACGCCTGGATGTATTCTTTTTTGCGAATACAGATCATACCAGCCAGATTGTGGAACGAGCAGCGTTCTTCACTGGTATCGCCGTCGGCCATCTGGTCGCACATACGGATTAGGAATTCTACCAGTTCGTAGGCTGCATCCAAATCATTCAGATAAGAAATACAGATGTTGGTCAGCCGGATAACGTCATTGCGGAACATCTGCCAATAAGCCCATTGTAGCATAACTGCCATTTCAGCCTTTTCAGCCATACTTCCTATAATCTGTTCAATATAGGCTTGTGAAATTTTATATTTTGAAGCATCGGCTTGTTTTAGTGTACGCCAGTAAAGTATGAATTCGTGAATGTTGTTGGTGCTAAACTGTCGGCTCATATAGCCGAGTGTTGAAATACATTCGTGGAGCTCGTCCCATTTTTCGGCGTGATAAAGTTGATAGGGGAGTTCCTCCATCTTGCGGAAGTTATTGTTTTCTTCGCGATTGAAATAGTCTATAATGTTCTGTCTTAATTGTACTTTTCTTTCGCTGTTAAGGTATTTCTGTTCAATAGCCTGTCGTATCATGTCGTGTGCAAAAACTACTCGTCCGTCCCTAATCATTAGGTGGGCCGTGTTTGCACAATAGAATTGAGACCAGTAGAGCGACGGGATGTTGCTAATTGCAATCAGTTCTGTTTCAGATAATCCATCTTTGGATAATGCTATCAGTGACAGCAAGTCTGATGTTAGCGAGGGGTAAAGTGGGGTGTTGTATGTTTGCTCTTTGCGCTGTAATAGTCTGTCAAAAAACGAGTTGATGTCTGGCAGGTTAGTCATTTGGCTGATGAAGCTGGTCAGGCTGTCGAAATTTCCGAAACATCTGATTTCCTCAAGTAATGACATCAGTACCATGGTGTTGTCTGTTATGTCACTGCCTTTGAGTATCATGGTCAGTTGTTGTTCGGACAGCCGCTTGCGATAACGATCGAAAAAGTCTACAATCAGTTCCTTGCGTTGGTCGAGCAGTAAGGGGTAGACTGTTATTACAGGGTATTTCCGTTTTTTGAATACCTGCATGGTTTTATCTTCCTCGATAGTTGAAAAGATTATTTTTACATTGTCCGGGAAGTCAGGCAACCAGTTTAATAGTTTTGTTCTATGATTCCGGTCTGAAAGTTGATTGGCGCCGTCCAAAACGATTAGTAAAGGTTTTTGTCCGGCAATTAGTTGGGCCCTCAAGGCTAGTTTCTGGTAATCTATATTATCTGTATCGGTAGCATTGTGTTCGATTTGTCGGTCGTTTTCCTCCATCTGCTCAAGCCCGTATAGAGAGTCTATCTGGGTGGTTATATGCTTCGCAATATCCGTCGTGTCCAAACTCAGCGATGAGTTGGCGCTAAAGTGTGCTACCACATTCCACCGATCATCTTCGATGATATTTTTAAGCCAATAAGCCAAAAGGGCACTCTTACCCATACCGCTTTCTCCGGTAATCACCAGATGCTGGTTGGGTGTATTGTTTAGAAACTTGTCCAGGTAGGAGATATAAGCTTTATTGGGTATATAATTATCCGATTTGTCATCCAGAAAGGCTTGTAGTTTCTGTCTTTCGTGTACGGCGGGATCTTCGACTTTATCTTTGGGGAAAAGGTGGTCGAGTAATGTTTTGAATTCCGATTCCACCTGTTCGCCCAATTGTTCGGGGGAACAGTAATCATAGGTGTTATATCTTTTGTTATTTCTTACTGTTTCTTTTAACTGCGCCTGCCTTGGATCGGTTTCCATCGTCTTTTCATCTGCTTCGCGTATATAGAACGAAGCATAGACCGGTTCGAGCGACCGAAGCACGCCATATTGAATTTCAATTTCCGTAATGCTCATTCCACGATCGAGGTCAGCGGCAAGCCATTCGTATCTGTCAGGCATGGCCTGGTGTTCAATGAGTGTTTCTTTCGATGGACACCAACCGTATCTTTCTCCTAATAATCCGATGAAAAACGGGTGTGAATTCCGTATCTCGTCCAAACATATTTCCACCACTTTGCTTGACTTTGCTTCTTCTTCGGTGATTCCCCATCGCAGATCGACTTCAGTCAGTGTGACATTGCGTTCGTAGGCAATCTGCCGCAGTCTTGGAAAAACTTTGGTAACCAGCATATCTCTTTCGCTCTGCATATCTTGAAAGGTGGATGAAATAAATATCCTGATGTTCCTTGATTTTTGAAAATTGTTTTTCATGGTGGTATATGTATTAATCTGATTTCTACAAATTGTCGGATGGAACCTGGAACTTATAAAAAATCTCATTTATTGTATAGGCTGATACATCATACTTTTTTGTATTATCATCTAATTCCGAGATTTTAAATCTTGTTGCCCTTTAATACAAACATAGGGAAAAACTTTGATTTATTATAGCAATCTTGTAAAAAAGTTAGATTTTGCACTTCGATTTTTAAAAACACGTCAAAGAACACAGATAAATGGAGCTTGGGAGTTATCGCCTGCCTATGACCTTTTGCCAAGTAGCGGATATTCATTCTCAATGCGAATCTGTAGTCGAAATGTACAGGTGCCAGGATTGACTCCATAGCACCTGTACATATTGAAATATCTATTTAGTATCCCGGATTCTGATATTCACTGCCATTAGTGATTGTTGCGGTAAATGTGGTTGAAATGGGACGTAACGCATAATTCGGATGGAAGAACCGGGCCAAGTCCGGATGAGTATTCTCCAGATACTCCGAGTTCTTAAACATTCCTGTCCGTTTTAAGTCGTAGAAGCGGCAATATTCCCCGCAAAGTTCACGGCCTCTTTCGTCTAAGATATCTCGGACCGTAATACTTCCGGTAAGCGGATTTGCTCCGGCACGTTCACGAACCTTGTTGATATAATCGGCTGCATTTGCACCACCATTCAGGTAAATATCTGCTTCTGCCGCAATCAAATAAACTTCTGCCATACGCATGATAAACGTTGCATTCAGATTACCGTTTCTCTGTTTGGAAGCATTGGCTACATAATAATTACTGCTGTTATGCTTATTCAGTGACGGATAATAGTAGCGGAACTGGTTCTCGTTTGTGCCGTCATTCTTGTAATTGCCTGTGACGTTTGTATAAGCATAATTCATGTTCACATTATGATTGTCGTCACTATATACATGATGATAATCAATCAGCAAATAATCAGAAATGTGTTCTTTTTGTTTCTCTGTTGCATAATCGATGTCCTGCGGCATGATGAATTTAATAGCTAAGTCACCTTTATTCAGAGCTTTGCCAATGACGGTTTCTTCCTTGTCATACATGTGTACGGCACTTTCGTCCCAAGTGTAATTCTTGTTCGCGTTCCACTCTGTAGTGAACGATTCATGAAATCTGGGGTCTAATGTTCCGTCTTTCTGCACATACAAACTCAATAAATGCTGTGTAGGCATAAAGATACCGGTTATTGAGCCTTCCCAGGTAAGCCGTGTCTCCTGATTGTCTTCACGAGCACCGAATTTATTGATATTACATAAGAAATACTCGTCGTTGCGATTCAACTTATAATTCCCATTGCTTGATCCGTGTCCGTCTGCTCCTGCATACCAGCGATGTTTCCAGAGAGCTTCCTTGTTTTCCCAGTTATTGCTCTCTTTAAACACCTCGCTATACGATGGATACATATACGTATTGTATTTCCCACCGCCAGTTTCGCAATCGGTAATCAATTTCTTGGCTGCATCCAAAGCTTCCTGCAAATATTCGGTGCTTCCATATTCGTACGTCTGTAAGCAGGCTTTAGCCAGAAAACCGAGAGCGGCTTTCTTTGTCGGAGTGGTAGTTGTTGCATGCGTACCTGTTGGCAACCATTCGGATGCAAATCTTAAATCGGGGATAATAACCTCCTGATAGATGGTCATCGGATCGGTGCGGGTGGGGGAGTAGGTCAACGTTTCCGTCACTACGGGTTCTGTGAGCATCGTCACTGCTCCGAATTGTTCCACCGCGTTGAAATAATACACAGCTCTAAGAAAACGGGCTTCCGCAATCTTTGCATTCCGTTCCTCTTCCGTGGTGTAAGGAGGTTTGTTTCCTAATGCGATGGCTTCGTTACAGGCTCCCACACCGTCGTAAGTCCCGTTCCACCAATTATTGGTGTAAGTCGTATTGGGCGATGTTCCTGCGAAAAACCAGAACCACTGCGTGTAACTGGTTGATTCGTTGGCTTTATACGTCCAAAGATCGGTGTCGCCTTCAGTCAGTGACATCCAGTCGGCAGCACCATAATAAAATCTTTCCATAGCAAAATAGCACTGGTTAATCAGGGTTTCATATCCATCAATGGAAGTAGCCAAAGCCTCTTTGGTAAATGCGCCCGGGTTGTACTCGTCCAAAGTGCAGGAGTGTAGAGACAGAGCCGAGAGCAGCACGCTGCAAAATATGAATTTTATATATATACTTTTCATGATTATAATCTTTAGTTAAAATGTCAAATTAACGCCAAAAACAAATTGCCGGTAGGTAGGGAATGCATCCGAACCGTTGGTTTCGGGATCAGTATCTTTCAATTGTTTGTCTTTTACAAAGATGAACGGATTGTAGGCTGTGGCATAGATGCGGCATTTTTCCATCAAAACCTTGCGTGATATGTTTACGGGCAGTGTATATCCCAGTGTGATATTCTTAATCTTGATAAAGGAACCGTCGCGTACTCTTAATGAAGGATATACGGTTTTTTGCTCATCTGCCGTTCCGGGACGGGGGAAATAGGCGTCCTGATTATCCTCTGTCCAGTAGTCTACACCTGCCAGCTGATTCTTGGTTACGCTCTGTTCGGCGGTATAATAGCCGAGCAGGTCGCTGTTGATCGTTTGTCCGTAACGTGCCATGGCAAAGACAGATAAATCAAAATTCTTGTAGGTGAAGGAATTGCTGAATCCGATGATCCAGTCCGGATTGGAGTGTCCCAGAATTTGTCGGTCTTCCGTACTGTATTTATGTACGCCTCCGTCACCTTTCTGGTCTAAGGTTTCTATCTTGATGAAGCCGGGTTTTACGCCGTAGGCATCCAATGTCTCCTGTGGAGTATCGGTTCTCCAGATTCCGGCATACTTATATCCGTAAATGGCTTTAATCGGTTCACCGACAAACAGATTTTCAGCAATCAGGTCACCGTCGGGCAGGTCGTCTATTTGTTCCTTGTTCCAGGTGACGGATAAAGTGGTGTTCCAAGTGAAATCCTTGTGCCGTATGTTGTGTGAAGTGATCGTTGCTTCCACACCTTGATTGCTGGTCTGGGCGATGTTTTGCCAGATGGCCAGAGGCGATCCCCATCCGGTCAGACCGCTAGTGATGGGCAATGTACGTTTGAATAATAATCCTTTGGTTGTTGTTTTGAACCATTCTAACGAGCCGTCGATGCGACCGTTCAGGATGCCGAAATCCAACCCCACATTCCAGTTGTATGATTTCTCCCATCCGAGATCGGAACTACCGTAACTATCAGCGTATTGCGTGAAAGGAACGATTTTCCCATTAATGGAAATTCCCGAAGCGGTATATACGTATGCTTGTGTTGTGGTGCTGTATGCGGTGGTTCCTCCCGAGTTACCCGTGATACCGTAGCTCACTCTCAACTTCAGGTTGTCCAGCCAACTGCGTGTCTTTTCCATAAATGCCTCGTCGGATATTCTCCACGCCAGTGCGCCTGCGGGGAAGGCATCCCATTTATGTCCGGTAGAAAATTGTGAAACACCGTCCCAACGGGTCGAGAAATTAAACAGGTATTTGCCCTTGTACGAATAGTTCAGACGGAAGGCAAAAGACATTTTCTGTGTCTGTGCGAAGTCGGACTCCACATGTTGGGAAGTGCCCGATGTCAGTCGCCAGAAAGACCATTGATCTACCATCTGACCGCTGGCGGCAGCCATGCTGCTTTCCGACTGGTTCTTATTCCAGGAAGTAATCAGTGAACCTCCCAGATTATGGTCTTTTGCGATGGTTGTGTTGTAAGCGAGAATATTTTCCCAAGTGTAATTCCAGGCATTGTTGTTGGTGATGGAAGCATGCGGTGAACCTGCATAAGACGGACGGTTGGCATTACACTTTTCTCCCCAGTATTGCCCGCGGCGTGAGTGATTCAAAGTTCCATTGACACGACTGGTAAAAGTCAGGTCTTTGACGGGAGCTAGTTCGACATAGCCACTCATGTTCAGGTAGGTGGAACGGGTGTTGTCTACATACTGATTCTCTATGAAATCACTCATCGGGGAATATTGTCCCGTGATGAATTCGTGATTGATCTCCCCTTCTTCGGTATAAGCATCACCCAGCGGGATGGTGGAGAGAGATTTGGTGAATGTGTTTTTCACGCCGGAGTTCAAGTCCCGGTAGACTAAATTGGAAGTAAAGCCTACCTTTGCCCATGAAAATATCTGCTGATCCAGATTGAGGCGTAACGAATATCTGTTCAGATTCTCGTTGCTAAGTAAACCTTCCTCCCGGTTGTAGGAAGTCGAAGCAAATAATTTTGTCTTTTCAGTGCCGCTACTGACCGAAAGACTGTATTTCTCTGTGGTAGCTGTATTGCCCGATACTTCATCCACCCAGTCTATCCATTTGCCGTTGTTGTATGCATCTATAAAATCCTGTTTTCCCAGTAGGGCGGACATATCGGTGGGATAGTCACCGTTTTTATATTTATAGGCTTCCCGTTGATAGGTGACCCATTCATCCCGCGTCATCCCATGCCTGTAGTTGGGTGAACCGCTGAATCCGTAATAAGCATCGAAGTTTACGGTAGCTTTCCCCTCTTTTCCTCTTTTGGTGGTGATGATGACAACGCCGTTTGCTCCTGCGGAACCATAAATGGCGGTGGAGGAAGCATCTTTCAACACATCTACACTCTCAATGTCCGACGGGCTGACCTGGCTATAGCTGCCGGGGATTCCATCGATAATAAACAACGGTTCGTTGCTGCCATAGATGGATCGCGATCCGCGCAGCAGGATAGTGACATCACC
Source organism: Bacteroides sp. D55t1_190419_B8 (assembly GCF_015558905.1). Classification (NCBI taxonomy): domain Bacteria; kingdom Pseudomonadati; phylum Bacteroidota; class Bacteroidia; order Bacteroidales; family Bacteroidaceae; genus Bacteroides; species Bacteroides sp. D55t1_190419_B8. The sequence goes on along the minus strand of NZ_JADMOU010000005.1, from coordinate 270,657 downwards.
CCCTATCTGTCCTGAAGTTTTGGTGATATCCATTCCGGGTATCTTGCCTTGAAGTGCTTCCATTACATTATTGGTAGGAGCGGCCAGCACTTCCGCGCTCTTGACAGAGGTTACCGCACCCGTCAAATCCCGTTTTTTGACCGATCCGTATCCTACCACCACTACTTCATCAATCAGTCTGGCGTCTTCCGTCAGTATGATTTCCACCTTGTTCTTGTTGCGTGTATTGACTTCCTGTTCCGTGTATCCCATATAAGATACCTTTAATATTGCATTGGGTGCTACGTGCAGTGTGAATTGTCCGTCTACATTCGTAATCGTCCCGTTGCTGGTACCTTTTTCAACGATATTCGCTCCGATAATCGTCTCTCCTTGAGAGTTTTTCACTATACCTGAGATTGTTTTGCTCTGTTGGCAATAAGCCCGTGTTGATCCAAGTATCGATAATGAACCTATTAATAAGAATAATAGGTAAAAATTCATTCTATAAACAGTCTTTAGGGGATTATTCCACCCTATGTTTGTTTTATCAGAAAATGATTTCATGTTTTTTGTTTAATTGTATGTTTACTAATTTATTTTTGGATAGCTAAATTTCCGGACAATTTAAAGCTATGTCTCGATTGTAACGACTTTACTTACCCCATAGGCTATTAGATTTTATTGGTTAAATAATGATTGTTCAGAATGTCAATGTTAATTAAACATTATTCTGTTACTGTTTTGAATGTGGCGCCACGATTCCTGTCAGTAAAAAACTGACAGGACAAAATTATGCATATAGAACTGGGAACTGAAAAAAATAAAGTTGACTTTTATCAGGACAGAGTTGTTTCTTACTACCTGTTGTATATTTGATTTTATAAGGTAATATTGTTGTTGATTAAACCTTTACCCGTTGTAAACTTTACGGTAGTAAAGTTTTAGAAGTAGATAAGAATGATAAAGACTGGGATAAAATAGATCTAATTAGGTTATATCAAAAGAGAAACAGATAGAAAGCTGTCTTTTTCAAAGGGCGATATGTAGTTGCGAATTTTATTTTCATTATCTTTGTCTCAATGTATTTACTAAAGCAATAATGATATGGATATTAAAGTAAAGGACAAGGTGAATCAAAGGCATGTCGGTCGCAATCTGCAAAGAATCCGTGTGTATCTGGGTATGAAACAGGAAGCGTTGGCTTCTGATCTGGGTATTAGTCAACAGGAGATTTCGAAGATAGAAAAACAAGATGAAATAGAAGATGGACTGCTAACAAAAATAGCTGAAGTCTTGGGAATATCTACTGATGTCATCAAGGATTTTGATGTTGAAAAAGCCATTTGTAATATTAATAACTATAAAGATGCCACGATTTCTCCGGGAGCAACCGCTACTGTTTATGCAGCTCATACGCAACAGATTAATCCCATTGAAAAGGTGGTTGAACTGTATGAACGCTTGTTGAAAAGTGAACAGGAGAAAATAGAGATTCTAAGAGAGTGCATAAAGCAGGGCAAATAATTAACAGACTGGAATATGGAAACGGAAAAGTACACAAATACGATTCATCTGGGAAGAAAAATTGAACGGGTACGTCGGCTTCGGGGAATGACTCAAGCGGAACTCGGTGATCTGTTAGGTATAACGAAACAGGCTGTTTCAAAAATAGAACAAACAGAGAAGTTTGACGATGAACGATTAGGCGAGATTGCTTCAGCACTAGGTGTTACTGTAGATGGCCTGAAGAACTTTAATGAAGAGACAATCCTGTATAATACGAATAACTTCTACGAGAATTGTGGTGTTAAAAGTGCTGTCAGTAATACGGGCAATAATCAGACCTTTAATAGTTTCCCTGTTGAACTGGTAATTGAGCTTTTCGAAAAGCTTTTGGATAAACAGAAGGAGCAATTTGAAACTTTAAAAAAAGAGAAGAAATAAATATCTCCAAGATATTGAATTTTATCAGTAGTAATTATATTCCTGATGCAATGATAGCTGAATTGATTTCCTCAAAAAACAAGGAAATAGATTGGTTGAAAGAAGAAATTAAGTTTTTAAGAGGGGAAAATGAAAAATTGCTGCGAATTGTGGTCGAAAAGATATGAGATGATGTTGTCATAATTATGTGATACACTTCTGTCTGTTTATATGGGTAGTTATCACATTTATGTTGTAAGCATAATTAAGATTTGATTGAAACTTTATAAATAATATTTTTTACTGTAAATATTGAGGTATCCAAACTCTCTTTAGTTCAAGGAGTTTGGATACATTTTTAAGTTTACTGTATTGTGGTGTAGTGTTCACAATACTGTAGTATCGTGATTTTCTATTCTGATTCACTAATGTCCCAATATTTTGTTTCCAATAATAATTTGAGAACAATCCAAGTCTTTCAATATTAATTTTAGTAATCATGGTGCTTTAAATAGAATTCACATCTACATATCTTCTATTGAAAAAAGCCTGCTCTCTATTTCATACTTAAACAAGATTTTTTTCCGTAATTCCTCTACTTTTAGTGTGAACAAATCCGGTTTGAAATTTTTGGATTGTCTTTTCACCTCTGCTACCAGAGCTTTTTTCTCTTCTGCATATAGTCCGACAATATCTATTTCATCCTGATCTTTATTATTCTTGCCTTGCCACCAAGAACCTATATCTGCAAATTCCTTGCTTTCCATCATCTGTTGGCGGAAATACATTTCCAAAGCTAAGCCGGAAAAAGTTGGATAATCCTTTTTAATAATATCAGCCAAGCGTTCAAAATTCTGTATCTCTATATAATTTTGATACTTGATAAAATACCGGAACCAGAAACGTAAAAACATATCCGATACTTCATAACGGACTGTCTGGGAACCCTCTTTTGAGAGTATAGGCCGTTTTTTCTTTATCAAATCATAGTCTTCTTCCAATCTCTTTAATTGTCCGCCCAGACTCATTCCACCCATAACAGTTTCCATTTCCGGCAAGGTATTCTTACCGTTGGAGATTGCTGATAAGATTGAAAAGTAATTGCCGTATTTTTTTCCGAACTCCTGTATCAGCAAAGCCTGTCCTTCGGTCAGAAAGGACGAATCGGGTTGCAACATGAAATCAACCATGTTTTCCATACTCGTACATCCATTGTCCATAAACTGCTCAATATACTTTGGAACACCACCGGTAAAGGTATAGAGTGCTAACAAATCATCTTTGGTATAGTCTGCTTTATGATCCGACATGATTTCTTTTAATATGGAAGTAGTGAAAGAAGACAATTTCATTATACTGTCAGCACGACCATACAGCGGTTCTTTGGAATCTCTGAAGATTTTATTCATAAGTGTATAAACCGAACCGCTCACGATAAGATTGACATGGCTCTGCTTCCTCAGCCGATCCCAAGTATCCTGTATCAAACTGTAAATCTCTTGATTTATGTAATAGAATTCCTGAAACTCGTCAATAACCAGATTGTATTCCATCCGTGTTCCCAAATCCATTAAGAAACGAAACATTTCTGCAAAATTGGTAAGTTCTGGTACATAAATATTAAGTGCCTGTCGGATCTCGGAAGTAAATCGTAAACAAAGATCTGTTTCATTGCTTCGGCTGACAAATAGATATACCGTAGGAGTATCTTCACAACTTTTGAATATAAGACTGGTCTTACCGATACGCCGCCGACCGGTAAGTACCGTCATTTGTGAATGTACGGAAAAAGACACTCGGCGGACCTTTTCCAATAATGCTAGCTCTTTTTCTCTATTGTAGAATTTCATATCCTATCTTTTTATATTTGATTTCACCGTCGTAAAGTTTACCATCGTAAACTTTACGACGGTGAAATTTAAAATCAATAACAAAGTTACTAATAATTTCGAAACTATAATATGATTAAGGTTCTGAAAATCAAAAAAGAGTGAATACTTAACATTTCAGTTCATGCAGCATGTCTTGTTACACTAAATTAGTGTTCCGATACGTATTCCAGTTTTCAATGTCATTGCGGCTACATTCTACGAACACTATGATGATATTCTAAACTTCTATAACAAGAGGACATCAAACGCGGCAGCAGAGTCTTTCAACGCCAAGATCAAACTCTTTAGGGCAAACTTACATGGAGTGGCAGGCAGAAAGTTTTTTCTGTTTAGAATGGCAAAGATATATGGATATCCCCACTAAATTTCTACTGCCCCGAATTACAACTGATCCCCCTTGATCCTCCTTTTTCAAACTGAGCCGGAGAAAGCCGTAGGGTAATAAAAAAGCCCCTGAAAATCAGAGGCTTTTTTATTTTCGTGATCCGCCTGGGGCTCGAACCCAGGACCCCAACATTAAAAGTGTTGTGCTCTACCTGCTGAGCTAGCGAATCAATCCTTATTTGCGAATCAGTTATTTCCTGATTGCGGGTGCAAAGGTAGTTACTTTTATTTAATTTGCAAGCATTCCGTAGAAAAAAGTTTCAATTATTTTTCCTTGTTATGGCTTGTTTCTTGATTATCAGTAGTTTCTACTTCATCATATTTTATCTTTTCTTTGTTGATAATAAAGCGTTGGTAGTAGGAGAGCATCAAAGTTGTTAGTGGCAAGGCGATAATCATGCCGAGCATTCCCATTAATGAACCCCAGATAGAAAGAGATAAAAGGATGATGGCAGGATTCAGTCCGGTAATCTTTCCCATGATTTTGGGGACAAGGAAGGTGTCCTGTATGATTTGTACGATTGCAAAGACGGCTAATGCACATGCAATGATAATCCAGAAGTTCTGTCCGGTGTCGGCAGCTTTGAGGATCGCCAATAAAATAGTGGGAAGGAAACCGATGATTTGCAAGTAGGGAACCATATTCAATGCTCCGATGAAAAGTCCCAAAGCGATAGCCATGGGGAAATCGATAATCAGGAAACCAATGCTGAAAAGAATACCTACGCAGAAAGCAACCAAAGCCTGTCCACGGAAATATCTGTTCATACCATCCTGTACGTCGTGAACCAGGTTGGAGGCAAACGTACGGTATTTATTGGGTAGCAGATGTAACCATCCTTCAGCTATCGCTTCGTAATCCAATAATATAAAGATTACATATAATAATATAATGAAGGAGGCAAGGATGCTGAATAGAATGTTGAGAGATTCTGCAAGCAAAGTCCACACTCTGGGGACGGTATCTTTGATTGCCGCCAGAATATTCTCTTCACTTAATACACGGTTCAGTGCCTGAAGATCGATGTTCTCGTGGATAAATTCAGAAAGATTCTTAGGCACATTGTTGCCGGCTCCATTGGTGAGGTAAGTCACCAGCAAGTCGTTCATTCTGCCTATTTCCGAAATCATCGGCGGCACTAACAGATAAAATAAAGTGATTCCGATAACTGTAATGAGGAATAAGGAACAGAAGATGGAAATAATGCGACTTTTTAATCGTAGTTTATACTGGAAGAATTTGACTAACGGATAGACCATATAAGCTATCAGCCACGCAATAAAGAAAGGTAATAACACTCCGCTAAGACGTTCCACAAGCATTAATATGCCTACAACTAACACACATCCGATGGAACCGCGTATAAAACTGTCGAATGTTATCTTTTTCCTTTCCATAATCTGTTTCTTTTATAGAGTTTATACTTTCTGCTCATCTTCCCCTCGTGCACGGAGATAACATTCCCTGCACAGAGGCTCATATTCGGCTGTTTCGCCTAAAAGAACCTGTTTCTCATTCTTGACTGTACGATGTGAGAAAGAAGCCAGCTGACCACATTTCACACAGATCGCATGAACTTTGGAGACTTCATCGGCAATGGCGCACAATTGTGGCATTGGACCGAACGGATTTCCTTTGAAGTCCATATCCAACCCTGCAATGATAACACGGATTCCATTGTTGGCAAGCTGGTTGCATACATCAATCAAACCACTGTCGAAGAACTGCGCTTCATCAATACCTACTACATCTATCTCGGAAGTAAACAGTAAAATGCTGGCTGACGAATCGATGGGAGTGGAGGCGATAGAATGGCTGTCGTGAGAGACTACGTCTTCTTCTGAATAACGGGTGTCGATAGCTGGTTTGAATATCTCGACACGTTGTTTCGCGAATTTCGCTCTCTTCATTCTGCGAATCAATTCCTCTGTCTTTCCGGAGAACATAGAACCGCAGATTACTTCGATCCGGCCTCTTCTTCTAGTTTCCTGTATGTGGTCTTCTGAAAATAATACCATGAGATTTTGTGTTTTCTTGATTAAATAAATATGTGGACAAAGGTAAGCAATTCAATGTGCAAGAACTGTTAAATTATCCATTATTTTAAGTTATTGCATAAATTATTCCTACATTCGCACCGTATAAACAATGGACTGACATGAAACAGAAGCTATTAACAGATATTGAGTTGGATGTTCATGAGTTGAAGTATCTCATGGATTTATTTACCAAGGAGCCGACTCCGACTTTGTCTGAACTGTTGAAGCGGAGCATTACACGGATGCAGGGACGTTTGGACGAACTGCAACAGGAGGTGGATGCTGTTCAGGTAATTTCTCCGTTAGCTGTGGAAGAGACAGCGGAAGAGAAGGATGAAGTTGCCGGGTCTGAAGAAGATTCCCCCGTTATTATACAATCTCTCGAATCGGTTGACGTGAAAGAAGACGAGGAGGGAGAGACTATTGTTGCGGAAGAGACCCCTGTAGTAATAGCAGAAGAGGAGCCTGCAATAGTGGAGAAACCTGTCGTTGAAACTGTTGTGAAAGAGGAAGAACCTAAATCGGCTGTGTTGGGAGAAAGTCTCAAACTATCTGCTGGCTTGCGACATTCTATCAGTTTGAATGATTCTTTCCGTTTTTCTCGTGAACTGTTCGGAGGCAACACTGACTTGATGAATCGGGTTATCGAACAGATATCAGTAATGAGTTCCTACAAGACTGCAATCGCGTTTCTGTCCTCGAAAGTCGAATTGAATGAAGAAAAAGAAGCGGTGAACGACTTTCTGGAGCTACTAAAGAAATATTTTAATCAATCAGCATAAAACAAAAACAAGATGGGAAAGCTATATGTGGTACCTACGCCGGTAGGGAATCTGGAGGACATGACTTTTCGGGCTATCAAAGTCCTGAAAGAGGTCGATCTGATTTTGGCGGAGGATACACGTACTTCCGGTATCTTGCTGAAACACTTTGAAATAAAGAATGCAATGCAATCCCACCACAAATTTAATGAACATAAAACGGTGGAAAGTGTTGTTAATAGAATAAAGGCAGGTGAAACGGTGGCACTAATTTCGGATGCCGGAACGCCTGGAATTTCCGATCCCGGATTTCTGGTTGTTCGTGAATGTGTGCGCAACGGTATTGAAGTGCAGTGCTTGCCGGGAGCAACCGCTTTTGTTCCGGCACTCGTTGCATCGGGATTGCCGAACGAGAAGTTCTGCTTCGAGGGATTTCTCCCCCAGAAGAAAGGACGGCAGACACGACTGAAGACATTGGCGGAAGAACACCGCACGATGGTGTTTTATGAATCACCCCACCGTCTGTTGAAGACGTTAACACAGTTTGCCGAATATTTCGGCGCTGAACGTCAGGCAACCGTGTCGCGTGAAATATCCAAACTCCACGAAGAAACAGTTCGGGGCAGTTTGGCTGAATTGATAGAACACTTTACCGCTACCGAACCCCGGGGCGAGATTGTGATTGTATTAGCAGGAATAGATGATTAAATAACTTCATTAAAAAACGTAAAACGTAAACGTATGAAAAAGTTAGCTGTTTTATTTGTATGCGTAGCCATGTTGGCTTCGTGTGATGGCTTTAAAGGTGGAAGTAAAGACCTGAAAGCTGAAAATGATTCTCTTTTGATGGAACTGAACCAGCGTAATGCTGAACTGGATGATATGATGGGTACTTTCAATGAAGTTCAGGAAGGTTTCCGTAAGATCAATGCTGCCGAAAGCCGTGTTGACTTGCAGCGTGGAACCATCACTGAGAACTCTGCCAGTGCCAAGCAACAGATTGCTTCTGACATCGAATTCATCTCCAAGCAAATGGAAGAAAACAAAGCGCAGATTGCAAAGTTACAGGCACAGTTGAAGAACAGCAATTACAATTCTGCACAGATGAAAAAAGCTGTTGCCGCTTTGACTGCTGAATTGAATGCTAAACAACAGCGTATTGAGGAACTGCAAACTGAACTGGCTTCCAAGAATATCCGTATTCAGGAATTGGATGCTGCTGTCAGCGATCTGTCTGTAGCAAAAGAAACTCTGGCTGCAGAAAACGAAGCGAAAGCTAAAACCGTTGCCGAACAGGAAAAGAGCTTGAATGCTGCCTGGTTTGTATTCGGTACTAAATCTGAATTGAAAGCTCAAAAGATTCTTCAGAGCGGAGACGTATTGAAGAGCGCTGATTTCAACAAGGATTATTTCACTCAGATCGATATCCGTACAACCAAAGAAATCAAGTTGTACTCTAAACGCGCTGAGTTACTGACTACTCATCCGACCGGTTCTTATGAATTGGTAAAAGATGACAAAGGTCAGTTGACATTGAAGATTACTAATCCTACTGAATTCTGGAGTGTATCCAGATACTTGGTTATCCAGGTAAAATAAGGTAGATGTCCCTTTTGAATTGCCAATGTGCTGATTCCTGGATTCAAGAAATTAGCACATTGGCTTTTTTTGTTTCTTATTATACGCATAACTACTGATGAAATATAAAAATCTTTTTTTTGATCTTGATGATACCATCTGGGCTTTTTCTCAAAATGCCCGTGACACTTTTGAGGAAGTATATCAGAAATATTCGTTCGACCGCTATTTTGACTCATTCAATCATTATTATACTCTTTATCAACAAAGAAATACAGAACTCTGGATTGAGTACGGTGAAGGAAAGATAACGAAGGATGAATTGAACAGCCAGCGTTTCTTTTATCCTTTACAGGCTGTGGGAGTGGAAGATGAAGCCCTCGCCGAACAGTTCTCGAAAGATTTTTTCGCTATTATTCCTACCAAAAGTACTTTGATGCCTTATGCAAAGGAGGTATTGGAATATCTTGCTCCCAAATATAATCTCTATATCCTTTCCAATGGGTTTCGTGAATTGCAATCACGTAAGATGCGTTCGGCAGGAGTGGACGGGTATTTCAGAAAGGTGATTCTCTCGGAAGATCTCGGAGTGCTGAAGCCTTGGCCGGAGATATTCAATTTTGCTTTGTCTGCTACTCAATCCGAGTTGCGCGAATCCTTGATGATTGGTGACAGTTGGGAAGCGGATATAACCGGAGCACACGGAGTAGGCATGCATCAGGCTTTCTACAATGTGACAGAACGGACTGCTTTCCCTTTCCTCCCTACTTATCACATCCATTCCTTGAAAGAATTAATGGATTTATTATAGGTTTTCTGGATTAAGTCGTATTTTTGTTGCGTTTTAGTTTTGCATAAAATACGATATAATCATGGATAGTACGCTTCTACCTTTCGCCTTGCTTTGTTTCACTTCATTCTTCACATTGACCAATCCATTGGGAACGATGCCTGTCTTTCTTACCATGACTCATGGTATGACGGATAAAGAACGTCAGTCTATCGTACGTCGTGCTACTATTGTGTCGTTTATTACATTGATGGTATTTGTCTTTGCCGGCCAGTTTCTTTTCAAATTCTTCGGTATCTCTACCAATGGTTTCCGTATTGCCGGTGGGGTGATTATCTTCAAGATAGGTTTTGATATGCTTCAAGCCCGTTATACACCGATGAAGTTGAAGGACGAAGAAATCAAAACGTATGCGGATGATATCTCTATTACGCCTCTCGGTATTCCTATGTTATGCGGTCCCGGAGCGATTGCCAATGCAATCGTTTTGATGCAGGATGCTCATTCTTATGAAATGAAGGGGATACTGATCGGTACTATTGCCCTGATTTATCTGCTGACTTTCTTTATTCTTCGTGCTTCCACGAGATTGGTAAAAGTCTTGGGTGAAACGGGTAATAATGTGATGATGCGTCTTATGGGATTGATTTTGATGGTGATTGCAGTGGAATGTTTCGTTAGCGGATTGAAGCCGATTCTGGTAGATATTGTGAGAGAAGGGATGATTCCCTGATGAATAAGAATATGAGGGACGGAGAGTTCCTATAATGAAACTTGCCCCTGCTACAACTCTTTTTGTAACAGGGGCAAGTGCTTTTAGATACGTTTTTTAGACATTTTGCATGTCTTTATGTTACCTTTCTGTGGCTATTTTCCTTTGGGATATACATAATGTGTATTTGCCCATTTGTTCCATTCATTTACCATTTGTTTTAGAATTTTGGGATTTTCCCTGGACAAATCAACACGTTCTGTACGGTCTTTCTCCAAGTTGAAAAGTTCCCATACTTTAGAATTCTGGTCTTTAACGGCTTTCCAGTTTTTCCACCATACTACACAGTTGTCAAAGTGTTCACCAAAAATATATTCGTGCAATTCGGTGTCCGTATTGGTTAGTATCGGTAGCATGCTTGCGCCTTCCAAAGGAATGATCTCATTTCCTCCGTGATAGGTCTTCGGATAGGTTGTTTCCGCTGCATCGATGAAGGTTGCCATGATGTCGGGCAGGAAAGCTCTGTTGTGTCTTATCTCGCCATTGTATTTTGCATACTTGTCGGGCCAGGAAATAATCAATGGAGTGGAAGTTCCGCCTTCATACGCTCTTACTTTATACTTACGGTACGGTGTATTGCTCACCTGTGCCCATGGCAGACCATAAGACGGGTTGACCCATTCATTTGGATTGTTAATCATATCGATGGTTCCGAAACCTTTCTCACGATGAGGCTCGGCACATGCACCATTATCCGACAAGAAAATAAGTAAGGTGTTATTCAGCTCCCCTTTTTCTTCCAGGTACTTTATTAACCGTCCCACATTATAATCCATGCAATGAACTTGTGCCGCATATACTGACATTCTTCTATCCAGTTCTATTTGTTCATCCTCGGTCAGTTCGGACCATTGGCGACCCTCCCATTGAGCAAGGTCCCAGTTTTTGTCCACCAATCCCATTTTAATCATACGTTTCAAACGGGCTTCACGTACTTTCTGCCAACCTTTCCGGTATTTGCCTACAAACTTGTCTATATCCTCCTGTTTAGCATGTAACGGCCAATGGGGAGCGTTGTATGCCAGGTAAAGGAAGAACGGATTGTCATCCTTGGGGCGTTCATCGACAAATTTAATCGCATAATCAGTAAATGCGTCAGTAGTGTAATAAGGTTGTTCCGGTGGAGGCAACTGTTGATTGTCTAAAGTCAGATTGCGATCTCCATGAGGTTGCAGATAACTGCAAGCTCCCGACAAGATACCATAAAAATGATCGAAGCCACGTTGCAACGGCCATTTCTCTTGTCCGTGCATACCGACATGCCATTTCCCCGACATATAGGTATGATAACCGGCTTCTTTCAGCACTTCTGCTATAGTGACTGAATTACGGTTCAAATATCCCATATATCCGTGCACTCCATGATCTTCGGCAGAGTGAGGATCTTCGGACATCATTCCGATACCTGCCTGTTGGGGATAAAGTCCGGTCAGCAGACTGGCACGGGAAGGACAGGAGCGTCCTGTGTTGCAGAAATGGGTAAAGCGTACTCCTTTCTTTGCCAGATTATCCAAATTGGGCGTAGGAATTTCTCCTCCGTAGCACCCTAGGTCGGAATATCCCATATCGTCCACCATAATTAAGACAATGTTGGGCTTTGGGTCATTCTGGGCTGCTGCATGCAGAGACAGTAAGGATGCAGTTCCCATTAATAACATGTTTTTGTTTGTCATACAATTTTGTTTTATTTTTGGGTTAGTTTATTTGTTTGACAAATATACTTATAAATTATTTCTCAGGTGAATTATTTCAGTCTGAAAATTTCTGAATAGACAGCTTGGTCCGCTCCGTTCGCTTTTATACCGATGCGGGCGAATAGGGCTTTGGCCGACTGTACATTCTGATTACTCGTAATATCCAGCGAAATATTTGTTACTCCGGGATTTATATTGGATAAATTTTGCCGGGCTATATTCGTGTTCTCGTCAACAAAAGTTGTTTTGCTGACGAGCAGCATTGCCTGGCTTATCTTTGCATCCTGTACTATTTGCTGTATATTGCACGTGCCGGATACGATGTTGTTATCCAATGTGATATTTTCGTCTGATATTGTAAAATAAGGGGTGACTTTTACTTCACACTGTGTTTTTCCTTTTACTTCCACATATATGGTATCGCGTTTATTCAGCCAGGGACCGTTTTTGTCTTTAGTTACCAGTTTGTACGGACCATCGAAAAGTACTGCAGAGAAAGTTCCGTCCTGTGTGGCATACACGGTGATAGGATCATGGTTGGCATAACCATCCTGATACAGTTGTAGTTGAATACCTCCGTTTGTACCTTTCAAACCGAGTTGTTTTCCCTCATACGTGATTTTCCCTTCCAGAAATGATTCGGGTTCGTCGTAATTGTCTAAACCGCAATTTACGGCAAGCAGGGAAAGTGAAAGCAAAGAAAATATAGTTCCTATTTTTTTCATTGTTTTACAGTTTTATGTTTTACTGATACGGATTTTTCACTAATAGCGGGTTCTTGTTGAGCCAGCTGTTATCGAAGAAGTTATAATAGTTCTTCATCTGGAAATAGCGGGGGTAAGGAACCATGTAGGCTTTCTTTTTGTCGAATACCCACATCTTGTCATTGGCGCTTCCCGGATCATTGACCTGATAAGGGAATAGCTCGTAGAGCTGCGCATCCGGATTTTCCGAATTACCATCCCAGATTTCGTGAGCCAGGCGCCAGCGTTTCAGATCCCAGTAACGATGATCTTCCAATGCAAATTCCACCCGGTATTCGTGAACAATATCTTCCAATGTGATTGATTCCAGTTCGCTGATACCGGCGCGTGTACGAACAGGATTGATGTAGTTCAACGGATCATCTTCTCCGGTTTTATTAAGCTCATAAGCAGCCTCACAAGCTATCATATATGCTTCTGAAATACGGAAACGAGGATACCACATGGTACTCATCTTTGAATTGGTAGAAGCACCGATGGTTTCGTCCAGGAATTTGCGGAAGAAGAAACCTGTTTTGTTTATACGGATTTCATTTGATTCCATTGGTCCGTTGATAGAAGTTATCAGGCGGTTATTGTCATCGTAAGAATCGGCTTTACCTATGATTTCTTTCCAATTTCCGTTTCCGTCGGGCACTTTCTGACCAGCTTGCAACACTACTTCACTACCTCTGAATTTGGCTCCCGGATAAAGTACGGTTCCCCACAACCGGGCATCTTTATTGGCAAAGGCATCTTCCGGCCGACTGTACATGATGTAATTTCCGGATTCATCCTTAACTTTGATTGTGCCGTCGCGGTTGTCTTTGTATTCAAATGCTTCTACCAGATTTAATACTGCGCCGGAATAACAACGTTCCTGATCTTCTGCTAGAGAAGCGGGAATATTCTTTTGTGTGAATCCATGGGTGGCTCCTGGATATGCATAATCTTTGGCCCAGATCACTTCATGATTATTCTCTTTGACACAGACTGCATTATAAAAATTCTGTCCCAGATCATTAGGAACCGTTATGTCCAGGTTGTAATAGGCAGAAGCTTGAGTTATCACCTCTTTGGCTGCTTCCAATGCTGTTTCGTAATATGGGGTAGCCATTTCCGCCGGAATACCGACTTCATTTCCTTCTGTGCGTATAGGGGCAACCATCTTATTATTGTAGTTGGCCAATGATCCTGCATAAACGGCAGCACGTGCTTTTAACATCAGGGCAGCCCAGCGTGTGGCACGGGCGGCATTGGTGGTAGGCTTTGTAGGCAGGTAATTTGCAATAGTCGCACATTCATTGATGATATAATCGTAGACTTCTGATTCTTTGGAACGGGGAACAGCCAAACCTGAAACATCCATTCCTGCCTCATATTCGTATACGTTATCATTCACAATAGGTACACCGCCTAAACCTCTGCACATACTAAAATATGCCCAGGCGCGTAAGAAGCGAATTTCACCTTCATATCGCAATTTCTCTGTAGATTCAAGTACGGTTGTAGCTCTTAATCCCGCCAGGAACTGATTTAAATTGCGAATATATTTATATGGATAAACTCGCCATTGATTGTCACTGTATTCCTGCATGTTATCACGGCCGCCATCGGTCACGCAACCGTCGTCCACTTTAGTAAAGCTGGCGGGAGTAGCAAAACTTTGTCCCCAATTCTCTGTATTTCCATAAAAACCGGCCAATACGGAGTTAATCATTTTAGCATCGCTGAAGATCTGGTCATTTGTCAATATCTGATCGGGATCACGATCTAAAAAATCTGAACAAGATCCTAATATCAAAGTTAAACCCAATAACAGGTATCCTTTTATATATTTCATTGCTTTTAGAATTTAAGTGTTAAACCCAGATTGATAATTCGCATACTTGGATAAGCTGTTCCGTTACCGGCTGAAACTTCCGGATCGATAGGTACATTGGTGAGTGTGAACAGGTTCTGTCCGGCAAGATATAACCTTAGACTGTTAATTCTGCATTTTTGCAGCCACTCTTTAGGGAAAGTGTAACCAAATTCCAGATTACGCAGTTTTAAGTAGCGGACATTGTACTTCCAGAAAGAACTTTCCCAATAATTACTGTGATTATTGGCATTGTTTCCGATTAGTAATGTCGGGTATTTTCCGGGAATCAAGTCACTGTTTGCATCAAAAATGTCGGCTAGTCTCCATGTATCTTCCATATAGTAAGCCGGGTTGTTTCCATTATTGTTAAATGGGATTTTTTGAATTAATGTCGGATTCCAGGTAGACATTCCCGCACCGGAGAAATCCAATGCTAAATCGAAACCTTTCCATGCGAATGCAAGGTTAAATCCAAAGTTCAGAACGGGTGTGGAGTCTTCTTTGTATCCGATGGGGCGTTTGTCTATATCGTTGATTATGCCATCCCCATTTTGATCGACATATTTGATATCACCCGGGCGTAATGTCGTATTTCCTTTCTGGTCATTGTCAATCGGCCACGACGCAATCTCTTCCCAACTTTGGAACTGGCCGTCTGCCTCGTATGCCCAGTTGACATTTCCGAAACGATGCCATGTAGAATTACGATATTCATCCCATGAATTACTGAACTTAGGATTATACTGTTCCCAGTTGTAGAAACGGGAATAGGTGAAATTGGCACTGATAGAATAGTGAAAGTCATTGACCTTATCACTCCAACGTGCAAGCAAATCATATCCGGTATGTGAACATTGGAATTGAGATTTTCCTTGGGACGCTCAAAGCCCACTTCTTCCGGAAGTAATACATCGTCACGGGAAGCCGGAATACCGGTTTTGATACGTCGGAAGAAATCTACGCTTCCTGATAAACGGTTGTTCAGGAAAGCAACGTCGAGACCAATGTCCAGAATTTTAGCCTTTGCCCATGAGAGCGTGGTAACAGGCAGGTTTCGTGGGGTAGTACCAATGATATAGGAACCGTCGATTACTCCTCCTCCCTGTTTGTAGTCGTAGCCTGTCATATAGTCGAAAGCACTGTAGCCGTCAACGTTGTCATCTCCTACCAATCCATAAGATCCCCGGATCTTTAAATCGCTGAAAATTGAAGCTATTCTTGATTCTTTCCAGAAGTTTTCTTCTGATATTCTCCAGCCTAATGAGGCGGAAGGGAAGAAACCCCAGCGATGATTGGGCGGGAATTTCCATGAACCGTCATAGCGTGCGGAGAAGTCTATCAGGTATTTGTTGGCGTAGTTGTAGTTGAAACGTCCCAGCCAGCCTAAACGTGCTTCCGTATTGTTACCGGTATCTTCGTATTTGTCAATCGTATCATAATAGATCAGATGCAATGAGTTGGAAGCCGGGATGGCATGCAGCCAAGACTTTGGGGTGTCTCTTTTTATTGCTTCAAAGCCGACAACTGCATTGATGGAATGTGCTCCGAATGCTTTTTCATAAGCCAGTTGAATGTTTGAAGTCAACTCTTCCACATAAGCATTCGTTCTTTCCCTCCAGGCACTGGCGCGTCCACCTACATCTACATATTCGTCCGTTGCTTCGTCATATCTATAGACACGATAGGTATATTCTTGATTGTTAAGTAATTCGCTTGCAAAATAATATCCGAACAAGGCTTTAGCTTTGAGTCCTTTGATAATTTCATATTCTGCGTTCAGGTTTAATTGGGCCATTCGCCAAGTGTCTTCAAAGGTTCCGCTTTTCTCAAAATTCAATAATCCGAAGTTTAAGCCATTGTCAGAGCCTACTGATGCCGGATAGTTAGGATTGTCATTGGCAAACGGGCGGACAGTCGGTAGATTGCGGTAGGTGGCCGCTGTCGGGTTTGAATAGTCGTCGGTTCCCGGTACACCCGGATTCTTCAACTGTTTGATACGTCCGTTCATGTTCATGCCGATTTTGAATTTATCAGTGACCTGTGCTTCGACATTCATTTGTACGTTGTATCGTTTCATACCGCCATAATTGCGAATGGCAGATTCCTGATTCATGTGTCCGACACTGAAATAATAATTGATCTTGTCCGAACCTCCGGAAACATTGGCATTGACATAATATTGCGGAGAAGTCACCCAGATGTAATCATACCAGTTAAATGGCACATATCCCTTTTCTGTACCTTGCCGCCATTTCTCCAGATCTTCTTTATTATATAAACGGGACGTCTTTCCCTGAATCGTTTCAGACTGTATGTAATTCTCTACATACGTTACGGCGTCTGCCGGTTCCGGTAAGCGTGATACATGTTGCCAGCCATAATAAGTATTTAGCGTAACTGTACTTTTGCTGTTTTTCTTTCCTTTCTTGGTGGTTACAACAATGACTCCATTAGCGGCACGTACACCATAAATGGAAGCAGAGGCGTCTTTCAGAATGGAAATGGATTCGATGTCATTAAAGTCAATATTATTGAATTGGCCTTCATCAGACTGCACGCCGTCAATTACAAATAAGGGTGTTCCCATGTTACGGATTTGCAAGGTAGTGGCATTTCCCGGGCGACTGTCTGTAGATCTGTAGTTCAATCCGGCTACCTTTCCAACTAATGCTCCGGAAGTGTTTACCGCTGAAGATCTGCCTATATCATCAGCTCCTATGGAGGCGATAGCTCCTGTCAGGGTGGCTTTCTTTTGAGCAAGGCCAAAGCCAGTCACTACGACTTCATTTAATAATTTGGTGTTTTCTGCCATTATGATTTTGACATTTGTCTTTCCGGAAACTACGGCCAGTTCCTTAGTCTCATATCCGATATAAGATACCTGCAGTTGTGATTGTACCGGAACTTTTTCTAAGGAGAAATTACCGTCAATATCAGTGATGGCTCCATTGGTAGTTCCTTTCACTAACACGTTTGCACCGATTATAGGATTGTTCGCTGTGTCTACTACACGCCCTGTTATGCTCTGTAATTTTGTCTGTTGTGAAGGCAATTCGTCAGATAATACAATCTGGAAATTAGGCTTAATTAGATAACTGAATGGAGCCTGCGAAGAAAGCTCTTTTAAAACCTTTTCTATACTGCTATTCTGTGCTTCGAGAGAGACTGCCTTATTGAGATTAGCCAACTCTTCATTATAGAAGAAACGATATTCACTTACTTTTTCTATCTGTTTTATCACTTTCTTCAAAGGTTTGTCTTTCATGGTGAGAGTGATCTGCCCCATGACACTTAGACTACTTGATAAAAATATAATAATATATAATATTCGGGAAAAGAGATGCTTGATGTTACTCATTTTATAGGAAATTAATCATTAAACAATAAAAAAGATGTAACTTTACAAGCTGAAAATCGGGTGTATATACCCTCTGACACTGCCTTCCGCCAGTTGTCAGTATCAGAGTGAGTTTCCAAGTTCCGATTTAAGCTTAAAGGAGATAGTCCTGACCTTGTCAGGCTATCTTTTTTTATTCTATCGGGGCTATTTCATACGCATTGGATTTTAAAGGTTAATAATTAGAAATATATTGGGTTACCTATTGCCTAGTATTATGGTGTCTCCACGAGTTTCATAAGTGATGGGAGAGGTTAGGCTAATTAGTTCGATTACATTATCAAGGCTATTGTTGCAGATCACTCCGGAGAAGCGGTGTTTTTTGATACGTTCGGATTTAAATATTATTTGGACATTATACATCCTGTTAAGTAGCACGGCAATTTCTTCCAGCGTTTCTCCATTAAAGACAAGATCATTGTTTCGCCACATTTTTGCATACGATGAATTATCCAGTTTATGCATTATCAGCTTGCCAGAACTCCGTTCAAATGTAGCGTTTTCGTCAGGAGAAAGAATAACGTTATCTCTATCGGAAGAAACACGGACCGAACCGGAAAAAAGTGTTGCGATGATTTGAGAGTCTTCCCGGTAGGCTTTTACATTAAAAGTAGTTCCCAAAGCTTCTACATTCATTCCCGCCGTTTCTACAATAAATGGTTTCTCCTTATCCTTAGCTACTTCGAAATATGCTTCGCCTGTCAATGACACCACTCGTTGGGTGGCTCCATAATTTGCATTGTAATGCAGTTGGGTATATGAATTTAGCCAGACGACTGTACCATCCGGTAAGGTAATATTTGCCCGTTGGCCTTTTCCTGTCTGGACAAGATAGCTCTTGTCCGTTACTGTGGGTTCTGTGAGAGAAACTGTATATAAATGACCTCCTATTCCTGCTCCTATAATTAAAAGAATGATTGCTGCATACTGGAATAAACGTCTGATTCGCATTGTCCGTTTCTGTTTGAGTCTATTCAACTCTTGTGCAGCATTATGCATTTGACTTTTGACCCGTTCAAACATACGTCCTTGTACTTCGGCAATGAGCTTGTTATTAGAGCCTTTCCAGGTTTCCTGATAATAGTTGGATAACTGTTCTTTTGCTTCCTGACTGTGGAGCCAGTCCGACAGTATTCGTTCTTCATCCGGAGAGGTTTCTCCCCGCATAAAACATTCTAATAATAATATATTCGTATTCTTCTCCATGGGCTTTTATTATGTATATCTCCATGGAGCCAAGAATCCTTACAGGGGGCAAAGATTTTACTCTGTATTTAACACTATTTAAAATTATAAGAAAGAAAAAATAGAGCCAAAGCTACAATTTCATTAGCTAATTTAGAACGTAAGAAATGAAGGGCACGATATAATTGCGTTTCAACTGTTTTTTCAGATAGAGACAATTGGGTTGCTATTTCTTTATTTGTCAGATGTTGTTTCCTGCTCATGAGGTAGATTTTCTTCCGGGAAGAGGGTAACTGTTCTACCAGCTCGTCTATATATTCTTGTAGGGAGTCGGTGTCAACGTCTATTTCAAAGTGCTTGTCGGCATCAGTTTGTTTGATTGAATCCAGAAAACGTTCCGAGAGCAGCCGCTTCTCTGTTTCTTTATATACCATGTTGCGTGCTATCGTGAAAAGATAGGCTTCAAAACCTTCTTCCGGTTTGATATCCTGATGTCTTTCCCAAATCTTCAGAAATACATTTTGAGTGAGGTCTTCTGCTAGTGTTCTATCATATAGAAGTGAATGAATAAAGTGGAATACACGTGAATTGTATTTCCAGAAAATAGTATCAAAGGCTTTCTCATCACCTTTTTGTAAAAGTGATAAAGTATGTGTATCTATTTTCTCTAAAAATTGATCCATATAATTTTGTGTTTTCAGTTTCTTTCAGAGAACATTTAGAGAAGCATAAGTCTCTTAATCGTTGTTTATAAGGGAAAATATATGCTCTTTTAATGTAAAGGTTTTAAATGGATGGCAAATATAAGGAACATTTTTTATTTTAAATTCTTTTTATAAAGAAAATATGTTGGTTGGTCGAATGTACGGAAAAGTGTATTTTATGAGATTGAATGAATAAGCGAGATGGGTGTTTCTATTGTAATAAAGGGTTATCTGATTATAAATAGTGAGGCCTGCAAATTCGATTGACTCAAAATTTGCAGGTCTCATCTTTTACTTAAAACTGATCCTTATATTAAAGACAATTTTAAAAAGTATTATCGAGGTAGATTATTACTCCACCCCTCTGTTTGTATAACTCCAAAACCTGAATTGACTTCAAAAGAAGGTATTGGGTACACAAATTTTGCGATGTTGAAATTAGTGTACGATCCATCTGCTACACTAATAATTTTGCCTAATCTTCTTGCATCAAAGAAGCGATGTCCTTCTTGAACCAGTTCTAATTTTCTTTCTTTATCAATGGCATCAATAACCGTTTGATCCTCTGCAATTTCACTGTCATCCAAGTCCGGGTTTCTTTTTGCAGCTACTTCCAATAGTTTTTCTTTGGCTTTGCCATAATCAGGAGTTGACTGTTTTGCATATGCTTCTGCCTGTATTAAATACATTTCAGGCAGTCTGAAAACCGGCAAATTAGAAATCTGATTATTGGTTGTAATACCACGCATTTTTCCACCAGTCCACGTATCGCCAAGAAGTGCCAGACGAATATCATTAGGTGAATATTCTGCTATTGTTGCGCTGTTAATAGACAAACCGTATTTATTCCATAAAGTATTCAGAGCATTAGCGGACAAATAATCATCTTCGGCTTTTGCTATAAAGAAAATGTCTTCTGTCGAAACAGCTAATGTCGTGTACATATTCTTATAGTCTTCTTTGGTTGATACAATTGTACCGCCACTTAGGGTTATTGCCTCTTGAGCCGCTGTAATAGCCCCTTCGTAATTTTTCATATAGAGTTTTACGCGAGCTTCAAGTGCAGCAACTGCAGCCGTATTCATATACTGTTTACCTACATTTTCAACACCTTCTTTAGCATAATATTCTTTAGCTTTCGTTATATCATCAAGAATCAGGCTATAATTTTGTTCTACACTGACTCTTGACACCTGTGAATAGGCAGGAACGGGTTCAGTAACGTTCACGATACCTAATGTCGTTTTATTGGCTTCCGAATATGGCAAACCGAACATATTAGTCAAATAGAAAGAGCAGAGGGCTTTAATTGCATAGGCTTGAGCGATGCATCCTTCCACTTCTGCCAGATCCCCCTTTGTTACTTCTTTAAATGAAGCACCTTCTTTAATGATACGTGCACAACGGTCGATAGCCCAATATCCGTATGCCCATATTTCTTCTATGTATGAATTAGTATCCAGTATCTGATAGCGGAAGATGTCATAGAAATGAGACGTTGCAACGGAATGTGAAGTGATATCCGTTGGCGCATCTCCAATTGCTAATACATCACGTCCCAGAAAACGATATGAACCTAATGTGTAATATACACCATTTAGAGCATTCTGAAAATCTTGGGTAGTAACCAAGGCTTCTTCTGTCGGAACAGAAGTTGATGGCGTTTCTGTCAAGAAGTCATCGCATGCGGTGAATGAAATTGCCATCCAACCGGTTAATAAAGCAAATAATATTTTCTTCATTGTCATAAATTTCTAAAGTTATTTTTTTAGAAGCTGAGATTAAGACCGAACATGATATTTCTAGCTACAGGATATGCCCAAGACTGCATACCGGTAGATCTAGTTTGTGGATCAAATCCTATAAAATCTTTAGCAGTGATAGTGAACAAATTGTCAGCAGAGATATAAACTCTTAAATTGTCAATAGCCACTTTATTCATAAGGTTCTTTGGAAGAGTATATCCTAAAACCATGGATTTCATTCTTAAATAAGAACCATTCATTAAGAAACGGCTGGAATTAGTTTCTGCTCCCGAGTTGTCTCCAGCTACGAATTTGGGTACGTCGGTTATATCTCCCGGCTTTTGCCAGCGATTGTCATAAACATAGTTGGACACCGGGCCTAAGAAATAGTGTCCAACCTGCATGTCAAATGCAAATCCGGAGTTATACACTTTATTTCCCAGGGTGAAACTGGTATCAAAAGAGAAGTCAAAACCTTTGTATTTGAAATTCATTCCAAAGCCACCATAAAATTTAGGATCGGCGGA
Source organism: Bacteroides sp. D55t1_190419_B8 (assembly GCF_015558905.1). Lineage (NCBI taxonomy): Bacteria > Pseudomonadati > Bacteroidota > Bacteroidia > Bacteroidales > Bacteroidaceae > Bacteroides > Bacteroides sp. D55t1_190419_B8. The sequence goes on along the minus strand of NZ_JADMOU010000005.1, from coordinate 248,676 downwards.
GCCTACAATTCGCTGACCGGCCTCATTTACATTTTTTGTTTTCTCATCCCCTTCTTGTCCTTTATACCACATTGCTTCTCCTGTTTCAGGATCCACTCCTGCATATTCCGGCATATAGAATGTATTATATGCTTCGCCAACTTTTCTGATAGTTAGAGTATTCTCAATTGGTTTTTCTGTGGCAAGTTTTATGATTTTATTTTTATTTGCCGTACCAGTGAAACGAACATCCCAACTGAAATCCTTATTTCTAAGTACGTTAGCGTTAATCAAGAATTCTATACCTTTGTTTTCCATCTCACCTACATTTTTCAGAATAGACCCGAACCCAGTTGTGTAAGAAAGTGGTACATCAAATATCATATCTTTTGTCCGTTGGTTATAATAGTCTATTTCGAGTGTCAGTCTTTCGAAGAAAACAGCATGGATACCGATATCGGCTTTCGCAACAGTCTCCCATTTAAGATCCGGATTGGCTATTTGGTAAGGAATAGCTCCAGGTTTGCCATTATAAGAATATCCATAATTATACAATCCCATTGCTGCATAATAACCAATATCCTGATTACCTACAGTTCCATAACTGCCTCTGATAGTCAAATCTGTCAACCAGCTTTTGGTGTTTTCCATAAAGCTTTCGTTAGAAATACGGTATTTTGCTCCTATAGACCAGAAAGGAGCCCATTTGTTGTTTATACCAAATCTCGACGAACCGTCATAACGGAAACTGCCTGACAGATAATATTTATCATTCAAATTATATTCTGCATTCATAAAGAATGAAGAAAGAGTGCTTGCTTTGGTTGAAGATCCTGCCCCTGTTGGTTTGGAAGCATTGTCCAGTTCAAAAACAGCATCACTAGGATATCCACTGGCAGCTGCATAAATTGTTCTATAAGATATTTTCTGTGCTTCTTGTCCCAACAATACATTCAAATGATGCATGTCTTTGAAAGTGCGGTTGAAGTTTACGGTATTGGTAATGGTTAAGGTTGTTGCCCTTTCTTGGTTTCTTTGACCAAGCATACCGCTACCGGAATATTGAGGATTATAAATTGAACTGTAAAAGAACTCGTCCAAGTCAATCAGGCTCAATCCTGCATTTGTCTTCCATGTTAAGCCATCAATAATATTATAAGTAAAATATGGATTCACAACCAATGTAATCTGCTTTTGATTACGTTTATCACCTTTTTCTTTATCGTTAATAGCTACAGGATTATAATTAACATTTGTATTATATGTTCCGTCTTCATTGCGCACCTGTTCAAACGGACGGATGTCATATACTGCTACAATAGGATTAGTATATTGGCTTTCAGTCATCGTGTTGTTTATATCGGAGAGTGCTCCATTCACAGAAAGTCCATATCCTATCCGCCCGCTTTTTCCATCTAAACTAATACGTCCGCTATAGCGTTTCATTCCAGTTCCGATGACGATACCTGTATTCTGAAAATATCCTCCACTAATATAATAGCGCAAATTTTCATTCCCACCTTGAGCACTGATATCATATTCTTGTGAAAAACCATTTTGCAGAATCTCCTTCAGCCAATCCACACTCTTGATATTTTGCGTCAAGTCCACATTATACCAATCCATAACATAGGCATTCAGCCATTCAGCAGAAGTCATGCCATCTTCACCGTCATATCCTGCATTTGTTAGTCCTTCAGTCCAGATTTCTTTGTATTTATCCAGATTTGTCGTACGGTAATCATGATTTATCTTACCAATAAAGCTAGTTCCGACTTTTGCGTTCACATTAAAACGCGCTTTTCCCAGACTACCTTTTTTAGTAGTAACTACAATTACTCCATTCGCTGCACGAGCTCCGTAAATAGCCGTTGCTGTAGCATCCTTCAAAACTGTGATGGACTCAATGTCGTTAGGATTGATATTAGCCATCGGACTTGCTGCCATATCCCCTGTTCCGGCTTTGTTATAAGCTCCCATTTTGTCTGTGTAGATGGCAATACCATCAATTACATATAAAGGTTCAGTTCCGGAGTTCATTGAACCGACCCCACGAATAGTAGTAGAAGCATATGCACCAGGTTGTCCAGTCAAGCTGTTTACTTGTAAACCAGCAACTGATCCTTCCAAAGACTTCATAAAGTTTGCATCTGTTTTTTTCATCAAGTCCTTGTTATCCACCGTTTGGGCAGATCCCGTAAATGCCGCTTTTTTAGTTACCCCATATCCGGTTACCACAACCTCATCTATTAGCTGTGCATCAGATTTGAGAATCACTCGCAAATTGGGCTTTATCGCCACTTCCTGAGTCTGCATGCCGATATACGAAATCTGCAAAGTCTTTGCAGAACTTGGTACATTTGATAAATTAAAATTACCATCTACATCTGTGATTGTACCTTGAGTAGTACCTTTTACTAACACAGAAGCGCCAACAACTGGCTGCCCGTCTTCTTCAGAAATCACAACGCCTGTGACCTTTTGAGTTTGGGCAGTTACTAGACCTATGCCCACAAAAAGGCATGCCAATAACAGCATTAATTTTCTTTTCATAAAATCTCTCTTAAAGTTTAACTTTACATTATTTGTATCTTTACTCTAACAATTTGCAAATATATTAATAAAACTGAAACTAACAACTATATTAATAAAAAAAGGTTGCAAATATAACATTTTGTTATTTTTTATACTGAATTCATGTTGAAAAGCATATTTGTATTAATTAAAAACGTTGATCAATAAAGCAAGTAATAGCTTTTTGCATAAACAAAATGTATATTTTAATATTTCTTTTACTCGTTTTTGGTCATAAAACGTCTTTAAAAGTTGTTCTTTTTGCTTTTTCCGCAAAAAAAGGAATAAAAAAGTGGCATTTAATTTAAAGTTTTGTGAATACCAAGTGATTTGAGGATTTATTTTTTAGAGATATTAATGCTTATTTGCCTCTAATATAGCACAGAATCACGTCTAATTTGTTCTATTATTAATTAAAAAATAAAAGTATGGAAAAGATCAGTTACAACCTTGTGTTTAACAGAAAGAAGAGATTGAATAAAAGAGGAATGGCATTAGTTCAGGTAGAGGCATACTTGAACAGAAAAAAAATGTATTTCTCCACCAAAATATATCTCAAACCGGAACAGTGGGATACCAAACGAAAAATGGTGAGGAATCATCCTAATGCGAATGTCTTGAATCGTATGTTATATGAAAATATAGCGGCTATTGAGCAAACAGAACTTGGACTATGGCAACAGGGAAAGTCCATATCGTTAGATTTATTAAAAAATTCTATTGATAAACCCCTAAGCAACGGAAGGTCATTTTTGACTTTTTTTAAAGAGGAGATAGCTAATTCTTCTTTGAAAGAGAGTACCCGTCAAAATCACCTTTCCACGCTTGAATTACTTCAGGAATTCAAGAAAGAGGTATTATTTACCGATTTGACATTTGAATTTGTGTCTTCCTTTGATAATTACCTGCAATCTAAAGGTTATCACCTTAATACTATTGCCAAGCACATGAAGCATCTGAAACGATATATTAATGTTGCAATAAATAAGGAGTATATGGATATACAGAAGTATGCCTTTAGAAAATATAAAATTAAAAGTATAGAAGGAAGCCATACACACTTAGCTCCGGAAGAGTTACACAAATTTGAGAATTTACAGTTGACAGGAAGATATACGAGACTGCAAAAAACAAAAGATGCATTTTTATTTTGTTGTTATGCAGGATTACGATATTCTGATTTCACTAATCTGACCTCTGCAAATATTGTTGAGTTTCATCAGGAAACTTGGATAATATACAAATCTGTCAAAACAGGTATGGAAGTACGTCTTCCTTTATATTTATTATTTGAAGGTAAAGGAATCCAAATATTGCAACGCTATAAAGATGACCTCAACAGTTTTTTCAAGTTAAAAGACAATTCTAATATTAATAAGGAATTAAATATATTGGCAGGTCTGGCTAAAATTGATAAACGTGTATCGTTTCACACCGCCCGTCATACAAATGCTACCTTATTATTATATAATGGTGCCAATATAACTACTGTACAAAAACTATTAGGGCATAAAAGTGTAAAGACCACACAGGTATATGCAAATATAATGGATATTACAGTGGTGCGTGATCTCGAGAAAACTGCCTCTTCAAATAATAATAAGCACAAAGCCTAAACGAAAGTGTTCTGTTTTTAAGATTTGGTTTTAGAAATGGAAGGTATAATTTTCTCTAATAGAAGAAAGTGTGTATAATTAAATGAAAGGATATGCAATATAAGTTCCGAAAACGCATATACATAATCTAAATATACATTATTATTACGAATATTATTACTCGTCCCATTTAAAGGAATAAAGCGTTCCTTTAAAAGGAACGAGTCATTGGTCGTAGAGAAGCCTTTGCTTTCTTTAAAAGGAGAGGATTAAAAGCTAATTTATAAACCTGACGACCTCTAATAGCTACTAAAATTCGGTATTTTTGGTTCTACCATTTGTTCATCAGATAAATGACAAATGGTTCCTTTGATATAGTTATATGTAATTATGCAATCTATTTGATATAAAATAAGTATATAACCATTCAATATGAATATTCATCAATCATATTCTCTACGATTTTGAGGAAGATTTGAGTCCGCCCCTGCATATTTAAAAATATACAGTAATAAAATATGCATTTTTTCATTTGGAGTTTTTCTTTTTCATAGGTTATTGTTTACTAATGGATATATTATTATAATCAGTAATTATTGGATATAATTTAGAACAAGAAAACCCATCTTCAAGCGTTAAGATGGAAATAATTTTTAGTTTATATCATATAAGATAAGAGCTTAAACAATTAATTAATAGAAGGTTATGTCCTATTTTTGATAGAAATCTGGTATCATAAATCAGCAATTTAATATGTTTGACAGGTGTTTAACATATTGATAATCTGCACAATAACCACAACAAAAGATTTATTGTCACAGGAAAGTAGATAGGTGTATATTGTTAGTAATCAATATATTATACTTGTATTTAGTTCTGCAAAGACTTTGCAGATTTCGTACATTGGTATGCAGACTCAAGAAGTAGCTATCAAATCTAATTTAAAGGTAGTACTTAGGTCTGATGCCCAGCAAATTGATGAAGTTGTTGTTACAGCAATGGGTATTAAACGCTCCGAAAAAGCATTAGGGTATGCTGCGACTTCTGTGGGAGGTGACAAAATTGCGGAGAGTCGTACTTCCGATGTTATGTCAAGTTTAGCAGGTAAAATTGCGGGGGTTCAGATTTCCAGTACTTCATCAGATCCTGGTTCTTCAAATTCTGTAATTATTCGTGGTGTTAGTTCACTATCGGGTACAAATCAACCATTATATGTAGTGGATGGTGTACCATTGAATAACTCTACAGTATATTCTACAGATGGTTTGAACAGCGGATATGATTTTGGTAATGGAGCAAACGCTATTAATCCGGATGATGTGGCAAACATGACAATTCTAAAAGGTGCGGCAGCAACTGCTTTATATGGTAGTCGTGCTGCAAATGGTGTAGTCATGATCACAACGAAAAGTGGACGAAAGAATAAAGGTGTTGGTATTGAGTACAATGGCGGTGTACAATGGTCTACAATTTTACGTTTACCGGAATTTCAGAATGAATTTGGTATGGGATGGAACGGTAACCATACGGAGTTGGAAAATGGTTCTTGGGGACCTCGTTTTGATGGTTCAATGCAATTATGGGGAAATGTGTATAATAACTCGCAAAAGTTGAAGCCTTATGTAGCAATGCCTGACAACATTAAAGACTTTTTTGATGCCGGGTTCAGGTATAGCAATAGCCTTTCATTTAATGGAGCAACAGACAAAAGTGATTATTATGTTTCTTTCTCTCAAATTAGCGACGATGGTATGATTCCAACAGACGCTGACAGTTATGACAAATATACCTTTTCCGCACGTGGCAGCCATAAGGTAGGCGCATTAACATTTTCTTCTTCATTAAACTATGCCTATCAGAAAAATAAGTTTGCTACTACGGGGCAAGGGCTCTCTATGCTGAACTCCCTCTATCAATCACCACGCGATGTCAGTATTATAGGGCTGGAAGACCAGAATGATCCGTTTAACACTCCGGGCTATTATTATACTCCTTATGGCGTGATGAATCCATATTATATTCTGGAAAATTATTTGAACGAATATGAATCTGAAAGATTTTATGGCAAATTCCAATTAGATTATGAATTCTTGAAATATTTCAAATTCACATATCGTATGGGATTGGATACTACAACCGGCCAGAGCGATAAAGGAAAACCTAATTTATATGCTCTTTATTACGAAGGAACACCCAACGGAGAAGGACAAGGTTCCAGTAGTCCATTCTCTGGTGAGACAGGACAATATACAGAACAGATAACCCGGCGTCGTGAAATTAATCAAGATATTATGGTTAATTTCAATATGCCGATCAGTGATTTTAATATCAATGCGTTAGTCGGATTCAATGGAAATGAGCGTAAAGTCTCTTACCAATATTCGGAGGTAAACGATTTGACTATCCCGACATGGTTTAACTTGAAGAATTCTGGTAAAACTCCAATTGTTGAACAACATTTGGAACTTAGACGTCTGATGGGTGTGTTCGGACAGTTTGAAGGTTCTTGGAAAAACATGCTGTATCTGACAGTTACAGCTCGTAACGACTGGTCTTCTACTCTTCCGAAAGGGAACCGCAGTTTCTTCTATCCGGGTTTTACCGGCAGTTTCATTTTCAGCGAATTATTAAATAGTGATTTAAGCAATATCATTTCTTTTGGTAAAATACGTGCCAGCTGGGGTAAAACCGGTAATGATGCTGATGTGTATATGGTTAATCCTGTATATGCACAATCTTCAAATAGAATACCTTTTGGATACCTCACCTTCCCGCTAGGAGGTGTCAATGCTTATTCGGCAGGTAACATTTTAGGTAGTAATACACTAAGTCCGGAAATGACGACAGAGGCTGAAATCGGTTTAAATATGGCTTTCTTCAAAAATCGCTTGTCTTTCGATGTTTCTTATTATAATCGTAATACTGACAAACAGATTTTTTCTTTAGCCATGGATCCGGCTTCAGGCTATACAGCGCAAAACATGAACTTAGGTAAGATACGAAATCGTGGTATAGAATTGTTAATTAGTGGAACCCCGATCAGAACTAAAGATTTCAGTTGGGAACTAACATGGAACTTTACAAAGAATTGGAGTAAAGTAATCAGTTTGCCTGAAGAACTGGGTGGTATTACAAATATTTATGGATTAAATGGGGGAACTAGTATGTACGCTATTACAGGAATGCCTGTCGGAGTATTCAAAGCACAAGTAGCTGAACGCGACCCTCAAGGACGAGTTGTTGTCAACTCTTCAACAGGTCTACCTGTTGAAGCTGGTGAGTTCGGAATCTGTGGAGATATGAATAATAAATATCAAATGGGCGTTTCTACAACATTGAGATACAAAGGTTTAAGCTTGGGTATTGACTTTGATATCCGTCAGGGTGGAGTCATGTATTCACGTACCAAAGATATTAATTATTTTACAGGTAATGCAATCCAGACTACTTATAACGATCGAAATCCTTTTATTGTGCCAAACTCTGTAAATAAGATTGTAAATGGAGATCAAATTACTTACGTAGAAAATACAACGCCCATTACCAGTTCTAATATTTATAAATACTGGGGCGACGGAGGTTCCGATCTGGGAAGTTGCTTCCTTGTAGATAAATCGTATGTAAAACTTCGCTCTGTAGTATTAGGTTGGGATTTGCCAAAAAGATGGCTGGCCAAAACACCTTTTCAGGCAGTGAAAGTTTCCGCATATGGTAATAACTTATTCATCTGGACCCCATCCAGCAATACATTTATTGATCCCGAAATGACTTCATTTGGCAATGATCTTGAAGGTAACTATGGAGAATACACAGCTAATCCTAGCTCACGCCGTTTCGGTTTCAACTTAATGGTTAAATTTTAAACAGGAATAAATATGAAGAAAATATTATTATATGCATCATTGGCAACAACGGCATTATTTACAAGTTGCGACTTGGATATCAACAACGACCCGAACTATCCGATGAACGATCAGGTAACAGCCGACTTGATATTCCCTTCCATTAGTGCTTCTATCGCTTCGGCAGTAGGAGGAGAAATTTATAATTATGCAGGCTTTTTCGCCCAATACTATGAACAAAAGCCGGAAGCGAACCAATACAATACTTTATGTGAGTACACTTTTACAGAATCATCACAGCAAATGGACTATTCATATAGAATCTTGTTTGCAGGTGCTTTAGAAGATGCCAAACAGGTTTTGGAAAAGACGACCAATCCGGCAGACCGTTTTGCCACCACTATCTTGAGAGCGTACGCTTTTCAAATAATGGTAGACAATACAAGCGACTCGCCTTATTCTGAAGCCTTGCAAGGGAATGCCAATGCAACACCCAAATGGGATAATGGCGAAACTGTATATAGAGGCGTATTGGATGAAATGGATGCAGCAGAGTCAGTCTTGGATGGAAGTGGTATGGACGTACCGGATTTGGTGTTCAATAAGGATCTTGCTCAATGGAAAGGATTTGCCAATGCTCTCCGTCTTCGTATGTATCTACGTTTCATTGATGCCAATATAGACGTTGCCTCTTACACAGAGAAAGTGAAAAATCTGGTACAAAACAATGAATTCTTTACCGGAGATGTTAAATTAGACTGCTTTGTAGATGAAACAGACAAACGTAATCCATGGTATAATACAAATGCAGTAGGATTGACGGGTAATCATTGCGCTGCATATCCGCTGATTTCTTATTTGAATAGTACAGGAGACCCACGTATTGCCTATGGTATTAACAAAACGGATGCAGATGGAAAATATGTCGGACAACTTCCTGGAGGAAAAACACATATGCAAAGCATATTGGGTACTGATAATTGGAAAAATAAAAATGTAAGTGCTATTGATTATTCCATCGGTCCAACAAAACCTGTTTACTTTTTTACTCAGGCTGAATTACAATTCTTAATAGCAGAAGTTTATATTCGCTTTCTGAATGATGACGCAAATGCGAAAAGTGCATATGAAGCAGGGGTAACTGCTGATTTTGCTGTTCGCGGATTTACAGGACAAGAGAACACTATCTTAGAGGGAGCATGTGCATGGTCTACAGCTTCCACATCAATTGAAAAACTGAATTTGATTTATATGCAGAAATGGGTTTCTCTTTTCTATATGGACCACATGGAAGCATGGAGTGAGATCCGACGCACAGATTGTCCGCAACTATCTTCTTATTCGGCAGCACAGATACAAGCTAATGAATCAATATACACTCCGGGAGATTTAGTTGCACCATGGACCAATGGGCTGGAAGCAGGCGGGCTGATGAAACGGATGACTTATCCGTTAAGTGCACGTCAACAGAATGCAAATACTCCTGCAGGGGTACCGGGAAGTACTCCTATCTGGTGGGATATCAAATAAAAAATAACTTAGCAAGTTTTACATATGAAAAAAATAGCATATAGCATATTGATATGTTTGTCGTTTGTCTTCGGGTCTTGCGACAAATCAACGGATGATACCTCCAAGGTTACCTACTTCGTAACGTTAGAAAGACTGGGTGACACAAAGATTGTTTTAGAAAAAGGGCAACCTTATGTAGAGCCTGGATACTACGCAGAAATGAATGGGGAAGATATCACATCATCCGTAGAGATAAAAGGAAATGTTGATGTAAATACCCCGGGTATTTATAACTTAGTGTATGCGGCATATAATGAAGATGGTTTTGCCAAAACCTTTACGAGAACAGTATATGTGGCAGATAATACTCCTTCTCCACTACAGTCCGGGATTTATACTTTGGCTGAAGGAAGCAAACGGACAGTTCCTTCAGTTGTGGCTTTTAGTGGATATGAGATTGTAATATTTCAAATAGAACCGGGAATATTTTATATCACGGATTTCTTGGGAGGCTGGTATGATCAGCGTACAGGCTACGGACCAGATTATGCAATGGTTGGAAAATTTGAATTAAATGAAGACAATACCATTACTCCTATAGAAAGTTATGTTGCAGGCTGGGGAGACTCTATGGATCAAATGACTAATACATCGTTGGATCCTGCAACAGGAACTTTGAGATGGAGCATCGATTATGCCGGTCAATTATCTTTTGATATTATAGTAAAAAAATAAAAATATGATTATGAAGAAATATATGATATTGCTTTTGGCTTCACTGGCTTTTACAGTTGTGGCATGTGATGACGACACAGAACCAGGTGGTACTGCTATTGAAAAAATGGCTGGTGACTGGTGGGTTACAGTGAATGCAATAATTGATGGAGAAGAAGTAGAAGACCCATATGGTGCCGGACATATACAAATGAGTACTTATAATACCGCTAGCAACAGTAATACTGAAATGTGGTTGGATGATTTAAATAATTTTTGGGAGTATAAATTGAAAGTGAATGTGAACTATGCCGAGCGGACTTTCTCAACTCCTGATTTTGTGAACAATGTTATTTATGAATCTAAAGTAAAGATCAGTGATGGGAAAGTATTAGAGAATGCAGCGACAACTCCTAGTGGTATGCCTGCTGATAGTATTGTATACATGGTACAGTTTGATGACGATGAAAATGGATTAACTTATAAAGTTTCCGGATTCCGTCGTACTGGATTTCCTGCTGACGATTTCTAATTAGAAAACCGTACAATCATATAAAAGGCTACTTCGAATTTCGGAGTGGCCTTTTATATCTCATAATCATTAAATATATAAGGAGAAAAAGTTTTGCAATATTTACAAGAGATTTATCTCCACTAGAATAAAAAGAGCAAACAACATTTTTATTGAGAGGTTTACTAATATCTGACTAATTATATACAAATGAAGATGCCTGAAAACAGCAAGATACTACTTACCCTATATAAATATTTTTAGTTAAACTATTATTTACCTGATTATTAACTCATTGTGTGTTATTTGGGTAGAGAAATAGTATCACATATGCAAAATGAACTGTTCGCGTTTTTTCTTGTAATCAGCTGTTAATTAAATATCTAGTTCATTATTAATCAAATAATACTTTTTTTTTCACGTGTTTGCGTGAATGATAACTGTTTAGCATTCAATATATTACAAAATTATTAGTTCTGCAAAGACTTTGCAGATTTCGTACATCGGTATGCAAACTCAGGAAGTGGCTATCAAGCCTAAAATGAGGGTGGTAATGAAGACTGATGCAGAAGCATTGGACGAAGTGGTAGTCGTAGCTTATGGTACGGCTAAGAAAGAATCATTGACAGGTTCCATTTCAGTGGTTGATTCAAAAAAGATAGAAAAGCGTCTTACCACTAGTGTGACCGGAGCGCTTGAAGGGTCTGCACCCGGTGTTCAGGTAAATAATACATACGGGGAACCGGGTAAAGCGCCTTCTATCCGTATACGTGGTTTCGGGACATTGGTTTCAGGAGCTTCCGATCCATTGATTGTTGTAGACGGTGTGCCTTTTGATGGAAATATTGCTGAATTGAACTCTAACGATATTGAAAGCATGTCTATCTTAAAGGATGCCGCTTCTGCCGCTTTGTATGGAAATCGTGCTGCTAACGGTGTTGTGTTGATTACAACAAAAAGCGGGCGTGGCTCGGATAGACCAACTATTACTTTGCAAATAAATCAAGGTATTTATAATCGTGGTATTCCGGAATATGAACGGCTTGGCGCTAATCAATGGATGGAAACATCATGGATGGGGTTGAAAAACTATGCCATGACCGGTAGCTTGGGATATAACGAAGCTGATGCCGCAGATTATGCCACAAAGAATATTATAAAGGGGTATGCGCGTCGCAATATTTATGATGCTCCTGACGATGCTTTATTCGATGCCAATGGCAAACTGATAGCCAATATGTTACCAGGGTATGATGACCTTGACTGGGCAAAGGACATTGAACGCAATGGATACCGTCAGGAATATAACTTATCCGCCAGTTCCTCTTCCGAGAAACTGAATGTTTATTCCTCTATTGGTTATCTGAATGAAAAGGGATATATCATTGCTTCCGGTTACGAACGTTTCTCCGGACGTATTAATACTGTTTATACTCCAAACAAATGGTTGAAAGCGGGGGTTAACTTAAACGGGTCTATAACTAAGAGAGATTACAATGACAATGCTACCGGAGATTATTTTGCCAATCCGTTTTATACTGTTCGTTATATGGCTCCGGTATATCCGTTGTTTATGCACAATGCCGATGGCTCTTATGCTTTGGATGAATTTGGTGAAAAGCAATATGATGTTACTTCTTCTTATTTGAGTAATCGTAATATTGCTTACGAATTGCGTAATAATAAGGAAGAAAGCCGTCGTAATGTATTGGGTGGACAAGCATTTGCTACGATTAATCTGCCGTATGACTTTTCAGTAACAGTCAAGGGGGATATGAGCAACAGCACTTCGAATAATAAGAAATATGATAACCCCAAGATTGGTGACGGTGCCACAAACAATGGACGGTTGACTAACTATGCTTACCAGTATACCAATTATACTATGCAACAATTAATTAACTGGAATCATACTTATAAGAATATACATAATGTGGATGTGATGCTGGGGCATGAAAATTATAGCTGGCAGCGTAAAGTGACCTATGGAATGAATACGGGTATGGCTGTCGATGGTAATCTGACGATGGGTAATTTCCTTACTAATTCTTATTTCGCTGGTTATGATGACGAATATAAAACAGAGTCTTATCTAGCGCGTGCACGTTATAACTATGATGAGCGCTATTTTATTGAGGCTTCTTTCCGTCGTGACGGTTCTTCCCGTTTCCATCCGGACAATCGTTGGGGGAATTTCTATTCATTGGGTGCAAGTTGGAATGTGAAGCGCGAAGCTTTTATGCAGAATATCGACTGGGTAAACCATTTGAAACTTCGCGCATCGTATGGCGAAGTGGGTAACGACGCAGGCGTAAGTTATTATGGTTATATGGCATTGTATACTATTGACAAGAATGCTAATGAGGCCGCTTTGTTGAAAAAATCTTTATCGGCTCCGGACATCAAATGGGAAACTACCCAGACATTCGATTTCGCTTTGGAAGGTCGTTTGTTCGATCGTTTGAATTTTGAGATTGGCTATTTTGACAAACGTTCCAAAGACTTGTTGTTTGAAGTGAGACTGCCACTTTCGGCTGGTTCCTATCCTTGGGTGGATGATGGTGCACCGATGAACCTTACTCAATATCGGAACATTGGTACGGTGTCCAATCGTGGTTTTGAAATTTCTTTGGATGTGGATGCCGTCAATAAAGGAGACTGGAAATGGAATATCGGAATGGACGCTACTTTTCTGAAGAATAAGGTGATTAAATTGCCGGATGGAAAAGATATCTTGCACGGTAGACAAAATTATTCGGAAGGTCATTCTATTTATGAATTTTATACCTATCATTTCGTTGGAGTTGATCAAATGACCGGACAGTCGCTTTATACCCTTGATCCTGATAAAAAGGATGCTGCTGCGGAAAATGATGCGCTGACTACGATTAATGGTACGGATTATACGACTATAACTTCTTATGGAAAGCGGGATTGGGCAGGCTCTGCGTTACCTACGGTTTATGGTTCTGTACGTTCTACGCTTACTTGGAAAGATTTGAGCATGAATGTTTTGTTAACCTATGGTTTGGGTGGTAAAGTGTATGATGGTAGTTATCAGGGGTTGATGGGCTCATCAGTGATGTCATCAGGTTCCGCGTTGCATAAAGATGTGTTGAAATCATGGAATGGAGTTCCTGAAGGAATGACTGCTACATCTGCTGACCGCATTGATCCTAATGGAACACCCGCTTATGATTTTAACCGCGCTTCTGATAACAACGCTGTGAGCGACCGTTGGTTGGCAAATGCTTCTTACTTGGTATTCAAAAATTTGAATTTGTCTTATAGTTTACCGAAGAAATGGTTGAATCATTGGGGGATTGGTGGATTGACATTGACTGCCGGTGTTGAAAACCTCTTTACAGTCACTGCGCGCAAGGGATTGAATCCGCAATTCTCATTTAATGGTGAATATGATGATACTTATGTAACTGCTCGAGTTTATAACTTGGGGCTGACTGTCAAATTCTAAAGACTGGAACATTTAAAACAATAAGAATAATTATGAAAAAATATATCAATAGATTGTTTATAGGAGCTTTAGTTGCAGGCGCATCTTTACTGGTATTTTCTTGCAGCAGCGACTATCTTAATACAGCTCCAACCGACTCTATCGGAACGGGCGATGCTGTCGGTACAACCGACAATGCCATGAAGGCATTGAATGGAATTGCTAAGATCATGACTACCCAGCAATATTACTTCGGTGGTGGCTTTTGCGGTGAAAACAACATTATGATTCAATATGAAAGCTATCCGAGCGAAAACTACAATTATAACTATTATGCGAACGGATGGGCGCCCATTTTCAATCAGACGTTTCATAACCGCACAAATAGCATTTATGATGCATACGCATGGTACTATTATTATACGATTATTGGTAATGCGAATACCATTATCTGTAATATTGACGCAGCGGAAGGAAGTGATAGCGAAAAGAATTTCATCAAAGCGTCTGCACTGACATTTCGTGCGTATGCTTTCGAGAAGCTGACGCATTATTATTGCTGGCGTTGGCAAGATTCCAACAACGGGGCTTCTCAAGGCCTTGTCCTCCGGTTGGATGAGTCGACAGGCAGTATGCCTTACTCTACATTGGCGGAAACATATACGCAAATTTATAAAGATTTGGATGATGCTATTTCTCTTTTTCAGCAATCTGGTTTTGACCGTGAAAATGGAAAAGTTTGGATTCCGAACATTAATGTCGCCCACGCTGTTTATGCTCGTGCTGCCTTGACTAAACAGGATTATGGGAAAGCTCTTTCCGAAGCCAAACTTGCCCGTGAGGGATATCCGTTAATGAACAACACTGATTATCAGAATGGATTCTGTAATCCTACAAGTGAATGGTTGTTTGGCAGTTTCGGTAGCTCCCAAGAAAATAACTGGTATTGGAGTTATGGCACACAGTATGCTTGTAACGGTTATTATGCGAACAAACAAGGTGCATATGAAGGTGCCGGAGCTATTGGTCGCGAATTAATCAACCGGATTCCTGACAATGACGCACGTAAAGCATTGTTTCTGACAGAGGATAAGTTTCCCGGATATGATTGGACGGATGAGGATGTGTTAGATCCTGATTATGCTATTTTCTGGGACGATGCTTTGAATAGTGACGTGAAAAATTATATAGACAGAATAGCCGTGTCCGGTTTGGAGGCTCCTTATCAGGCTGGAACTTATTATTTGGGTGCACAGTTGAAATTCTATGTGTTCGACACTCCGGGAGTATCTTATTTGCCCTTCATCCGTTCTTCGGAAATGGTATTGGTGGAAGCAGAAGCCAATTATTTTTTGGATAAGCCAACTGATGCGCAAGCTGCATTGGTTGATTTGAATGCCACTTCCGGACGTAATCCTTCATATACTTGCACCAAGATTGGTGATGATCTTTGGAATGAAATCATGGATTATCGTGAACTTGAACTTTGGGGTGAAGGTTTTGCATGGAGTGACTACAAGCGTTGGAACCGTCCCGTGGTACGGAAGTCTGTTGCACAAGGTGGCAATGCATATCCTTCTGTTGCCATTACTATTCCTGCTGACGGTGTTAATAAATGGACTTGGGATGTGCCGTTGAATGAGACGGACTATAACGATGAACTTCAGTTTGGAGGAAAATAGGAGGCTGTTTGGTATACAATTTCTGAACCTAAGTATATAAAAAATGAGGATAATGTAATATGGGGACTTTTTCAATGTCCTCTAAAACATTGTCCTCTTTTTTTTTGTTATATTTGCACCCGCAATATTATATATAATAAAAGAATGAAAGAATTTGTAATATCCGAAGCCAAAGTAGAAACAGCAGTGCTTGTAGGACTCATCACACAAACGCAGGATGAGCGTAAGACAAACGAGTATCTGGATGAACTGGCTTTCCTTGCCGAGACGGCTGGGGCGGAAGTTGTGAAACGATTTACGCAGAAGTTACCGACGGCTAACTCTGTGACTTATGTCGGAAAGGGAAAGTTGGAGGAAATCAGACAATATATCCATGACGAAGAGGAAGCAGAACGTGAAGTAGGAATGGTCATCTTTGATGACGAACTTTCTGCGAAACAGATTCGTAATATTGAAGCTGAACTGAAAGTGAAGATACTGGACCGTACTTCACTGATTCTTGATATATTTGCCATGCGTGCACAGACTGCCAATGCGAAGACACAGGTAGAACTGGCACAGTATAAATATATGTTGCCACGTTTGCAGCGACTCTGGACTCACTTGGAACGCCAGGGAGGTGGTTCCGGTGCCGGTGGTGGTAAAGGTTCCGTGGGACTTCGTGGTCCGGGTGAAACACAGCTCGAGATGGACCGCCGTATCATCCTGAACCGTATGTCATTGCTGAAAGAACGTCTGGCAGACATTGACAAACAGAAAGCTACCCAGCGTAAGAACCGCGGACGTATGATACGTGTTGCACTGGTTGGTTATACCAATGTGGGAAAATCAACCATGATGAACCTTCTCGCAAAGAGCGAAGTGTTTGCAGAAAACAAGCTGTTTGCAACGTTGGATACCACTGTACGCAAAGTGATTATCGATAATCTACCGTTCCTGTTGTCGGATACGGTAGGGTTTATTCGTAAGTTGCCTACCGATCTGGTAGAATCTTTCAAATCAACGCTGGATGAGGTGCGTGAAGCGGATCTGCTTGTACACGTAGTCGATATTTCCCACCCCGGATTTGAGGAACAGATTGAAGTGGTGAACAAAACACTGGCAGAGATTGGTGGCAGTGGCAAACCTATGATACTTGTATTTAACAAAATAGACGCTTACACCTACGTGGAGAAAGCGCCGGACGACCTTACCCCCCGAACAAAGGAAAACTTAACACTCGAAGAACTGATGAAGACGTGGATGGCAAAGATGGAGGACAACTGCCTCTTTATTTCCGCCCGCGAACGAATCAATATAGACGAACTGAAAAATGTAGTTTATCAGCGAGTGAAAGAATTACACGTTCAGAAATATCCCTATAACGATTTTCTTTATCAGACCTACGAAGAAGAGGAATAATTCATCAATATGCTTATGTACTGATGTGCCAACTGGCTGCGTGTACTGCATCGGAATTGGCGCATTGGCATATGGGCACATTAACACATTATTAAAAATGAAAGACTATCGTAGATTGACTGAAGATGAGGTACTTCAGTTGAAGAGTCAGTCGTGTCTGGCTGATGATTGGGGAAATGTATCAGTGGCAGAGGGGTTTAATTGTGAGTACGTCCATCATACCCGTTTCTCGGGTGAAGTGAAACTGGGAGTATTCGAAGCAGAATTTACATTGCCGGGGGGAATCAAGAAACATTCGGGATTACGTCATGTGACGTTGCATAATGTATCGGTGGGCGATAACTGTTGTATTGAGAATATCCAGAACTATATTGCTAATTACGAAATTGGCAGTGATACCTTCATTGAGAATGTAGATATTATCTTAGTGGATGGGTTGAGCACTTTCGGTAATGGGGTGGAAGTGGCAGTCTTGAATGAAACGGGAGGTCGTGAAGTGTTGATGAACGACAAGCTGTCGGCACATCAGGCATATATACTTGCACTGTACCGCCATCGTCCCGAATTGATTAACCGCATGAAATCCATTGCGGATTATTATTCCAACAAACATGCTTCTGCTGTCGGCAGTATTGGCAATCATGTGATGATTCTCAATACGGGCTCGATCAAGAATGTCCGGATTGGAGATTACTGCCATATCTGTGGAACTTGCCGCTTATCCAATGGCAGCATCAACAGTAACGTGACGGCACCTGTTCATATCGGACACGGTGTAATCTGTGATGACTTCATTATCTCTTCCGGCTCTAAAGTGGATGACGGCACGATGCTGACTCGTTGCTTCGTCGGTCAGTCCTGCAAGCTGGGACACAATTATTCTGCTTCCGATTCTTTGTTTTTCAGTAATTGTCAGGGAGAGAACGGTGAGGCATGTGCTATTTTTGCAGGTCCTTTTACAGTGACACACCATAAATCTACTTTATTGATTGCCGGTATGTTCTCGTTTATGAATGCGGGTTCGGGGTCCAATCAGAGTAATCACATGTATAAGTTAGGCCCTATCCATCAGGGAACGATGGAAAGAGGAGCGAAAACCACTTCCGATTCATATATCCTGTGGCCGGCACGTGTTGGGGCCTTCTCTTTGGTAATGGGACGTCATGTTAATCATGCCGATACTTCCAATCTTCCTTTCTCTTACCTGATAGAGCAGCGGAATACCACTTATCTGGTTCCGGGAGTTAACTTAAGAAGTGTAGGTACCATTCGTGATGCACAGAAATGGCCGAAGCGTGATAATCGAAAGGATCCGAACCGGCTGGATTATATCAATTATAATCTGTTGAGTCCTTATACCATTCAGAAAATGTTTAAAGGACGTTCCATTTTGAAAGAATTGAAACGTGTGTCCGGTGAAACTTCAGAGATTTACTCCTACCAGAGTGCTAAAATCAAGAACTCCTCTCTGAACAATGGAATTCGTTTTTATGAAATCGCAATTCACAAGTTCTTGGGAAACTCCATCATTAAGCGGTTGGAAGGCATCAACTTCCAGAGCAATGAAGAAATCCGTCAACGACTGAAACCTGATACGGAAATCGGAATTGGGGAGTGGGTGGATGTTTCCGGACTGATTGCTCCCAAGAGTGAGATCGACCGATTGCTGGATGGGATAGAGAAGGGAACGGTCAATCGTTTGAAATCCATCAATGCAAGCTTTGCAGAAATGCATGAGAACTATTATACCTATGAATGGACATGGGCTTATCATAAGATTCAGGAATTCTACGGTCTGGATCCGGAAACGATTACAGCACAAGATATCATCGGTATCGTGAAAGCATGGCAGCAAGCTGTTGTCGGATTGGATAAGATGGTATATGAGGATGCCAAGAAAGAATTCTCGTTGTCTTCCATGACCGGATTTGGTGCTGACGGCTCCCACGACGAAATGAAGCAGGATTTTGAGCAAGTACGCGGTGATTTCGAAAGCAATACTTTTGTGACTGCCGTCTTGAAACATATTGAAGATAAAACAGCTCTTGGAAACGAGCTTATTAGACGTATCGAAAGCATACAAGAATAAAATAAGCAAATGATAAACGGGAGAGTTCCTCCGTTAATTATGTTTTAATCTTTAATTTTTAATCTTTAATTTTTAATTTATATACTACCTTTGCCACACTAACTAACAATTACGTAATAAAATAAGAAACTTATGGCAACACCTCCGTTTAAGTATCAGCCCATGTTTGAGAAGGGAAAAGATACAACTGAGTATTATCTGCTTACAAAAGACTATGTATCAGTAAGCGAGTTTGAAGGAAATCCCATCCTGAAAATTGAGAAAGAAGGTTTGACTGTGATGGCTAATGCAGCTTTTCGTGATGTGTCATTCATGCTTCGTCGTTCACACAACGAACAAGTTGCTAAGATTCTGAGTGATCCGGAAGCAAGTGAAAACGATAAGTATGTGGCACTGACTTTCCTGCGCAATGCGGAAGTTGCTTCAAAAGGTGTACTTCCTTTCTGTCAGGACACTGGTACTGCTATTATCCACGGTGAAAAAGGACAACAGGTATGGACTGGATATTCTGACGAAGAGGCTCTTTCGCTGGGTGTATATAAAACATATACTGAAGAGAACCTGCGTTACTCACAGAATGCGCCTCTGAATATGTACGATGAGGTAAATACCAAATGCAACCTCCCCGCACAGATTGACATCGAAGCTACCGAAGGCATGGAGTATGAGTTCCTTTGCGTAACAAAAGGCGGTGGATCTGCCAACAAGACATATTTGTATCAGGAAACAAAAGCAATCCTGAATCCCGGTACACTGGTTCCGTTCCTGGTTGAAAAGATGAAAACATTGGGAACAGCCGCTTGTCCTCCTTATCATATCGCTTTCGTTATCGGAGGTACTTCTGCTGAAAAGAACCTGTTGACAGTGAAGCTGGCTTCTACTCATTTCTATGACAATCTGCCGACTACCGGAAACGAATATGGCCGTGCATTCCGCGACATCGAACTGGAAAAAGAAGTTTTGGCAGAAGCTCATAAAATTGGATTGGGCGCGCAATTCGGAGGTAAATATCTTGCTCATGACGTACGTATCATCCGTTTGCCTCGTCACGGTGCTTCTTGTCCGGTAGGTTTGGGAGTATCTTGCTCTGCCGACCGTAACATCAAATGTAAAATCAATAAGGAAGGTATCTGGATTGAGAAACTGGATTCAAATCCGGGTGAGCTTATTCCTGTAGAACTGCGTCAGGCAGGTGAAGGTGATGTGGTAAAGATCGACCTGAACCGTCCGATGTCGGAAATCCTGAAAGAACTGACTAAATATCCGGTAGCTACCCGTCTGTCATTGAACGGAACGATCATCGTAGGTCGTGACATTGCTCATGCTAAACTGAAAGAACGTTTGGATCGCGGCGAAGACTTGCCACAGTATATTAAGGATCATCCTATTTATTATGCAGGTCCGGCAAAAACTCCGGAAGGCATGGCTTGTGGTTCTATGGGTCCTACTACAGCAGGACGTATGGACTCTTATGTAGAACTGTTCCAAAGTCATGGCGGTAGCATGGTAATGTTGGCAAAAGGTAACCGTAGCC
This sequence comes from Bacteroides sp. D55t1_190419_B8, assembly GCF_015558905.1. NCBI lineage: Bacteria > Pseudomonadati > Bacteroidota > Bacteroidia > Bacteroidales > Bacteroidaceae > Bacteroides > Bacteroides sp. D55t1_190419_B8. The sequence goes on along the minus strand of NZ_JADMOU010000005.1, from coordinate 227,789 downwards.
AGCAAGTGACAGATGCTTGTAAGAAATATGGTGGTTTCTACCTTGGTTCTATCGGAGGTCCGGCAGCTATCCTTGCACAGAACAACATCAAGAGCATCGAGTGTGTGGAATATCCGGAATTGGGTATGGAAGCTATCTGGAAGATTGAAGTGGAAAACTTCCCTGCATTTATTCTGGTAGATGATAAGGGTAACGACTTCTTCAAACAGTTGAAACCGTGGAATTGTACTAAATAATCGGTTTAACTCCGTTTATATAAGACTTTGAGAAGACGGTGTAAAAGCCTTTAATTAAAAAATCCCCTCATTACAATCGTGTAGTAAGGGGATTTCTCATTTTAAGGACTTTCCGGATATTCGCTTTGGTAGGGTAAATATCAGTCTTTGATTATTTATTCTGTTCTTTCTTCCATTTCTCGTATCTTTTCAGCACCTTACTTCCATCTTTGTTATACCAACTATAACCATTCCGGCGTTCGTGTCCGATTTCCGAGATATCATATTTTTTTATACCGTCACGATCACAGAAGAAGGGCCGGTTAGTTTCCAGTTCATAAAAGCGTGCCCAGAGAGTGGGGCAGTCTTCACAAGGAACCATACGATAGTCTTTTTTCCCTTCGCTGTTAGTGAAATATTCTTTTTGTAGCCTTTTGATTTCAGACTTCTGGAACCATTTGATGGCTCCTTCTATCGATTTTACAACTTCTGTAGATGGATTGGGGAGTGACATAAGTAGTAATACAATGTTGTCTGACTCCTGCCCGCTTAATGACGGAAGTTCGTAAGCACGTGCTTTGCATGGTTCCAGAGTGACACGGTCGTGCTGCGCACACCATACTGCCAATTCTCCGTTTTGGCGCACTTGTGTTTTGAGTATACACTCTATGCCTTTATCAAAAGCTTTGCGTGCCTGTTTGCAGATATCTTCAAGCAGGAAAGTGTAAGGAGTCTTCTTTTCGTATATTTCCCGAAGCTGATTCATCACTCTTACCATGGCGTTGTCATTGTAGGTGATTTGTATGTAATAACCTTTGGGGCGTGGATAGAATTGAGGCCATCCACCATTTTCATATTGCGCTTTGAGCAGATATTGGATGCCGTTCAGAACTCCTTCTTTATATTTTTCTTTTTGGGTAGCCAGATAAAGCCGTGCCAGATATTCGATTTCCGTAGTGGTGGCGTTGTTGTCGATTGTGCTTTGGTTGGTATCCTCTTTGGCCTTTAATGCTGCCTTATATTCCTGTTCTGTCAGTTCTGCCGGCATATAGATATTCTTGGGCCAGCCTCCGGTGGTTTGCTGATACAGTAACACGTTGTCACCAATGCGTAGAGCTTCTTCCGTCTTGAAGAAATCGTCGTCAAATTTGGGAGCGATGTGTACCCATTCTTTGTAATTTTGCTGTTTTCTGTAATCTGCTGCTTTTTGGGCTGAGATGTTTGTCAGGATAAAAAGTAGCAATAAGAAAAGACTTGGTTTTCTCATGGCTTTGTTATTTAATGTTTGGAAACTACTTCCTTATTCCAGATACTTCGTAATTTTTCCACTGATCTGTAACAGGGATATTTCGCAGAGCTTCGTATTGTATTCGGCGGAGAGGATGCGTTCTTCTGCATCTAACAAACTCTTTTGTGCTTCGCGTACTTCAAAACCGGAGAGATCTCCCTGTATATAACGATCCATGGCAATATCGTGGTTGTCCTTGGCAGTTATCAGATTCTGTCGTTCCAGATTCAGCAACTGAAGGTTGTTGCGATAGGCTTGCCATAGATTGCTGAGATCGGAACGGAGTGCTAGCTCCAGATCCTGCCGTTCCAGACGACGATTCTTGAAAGCCAGACTTGCATTTCTCTTTTCCCTCCGTCGGTTTCCGTCGAATATGTTGAAGCCGACAGTTATTCCGGCATTAAAGCCCAGATCACCTCTTCTGCTGTTTGCATTGATGTCATACTTGTTGAACGTATATCCATATCCGGTATTTAATTTGAGATACGGATAGTTGCGCGAGTTTATTTTCTTGTAGTCCAATTGGGCAAGTACCGTATTCTGATCCGCCTTTAGCAAAGAAGCATTGGTTGCCAATGTGGAATTCCATAAATCATCAAATTGCAAGTCGCTGTGTACGTCGATGGTGGAATCTTTGATAATAATGTTTTGGTTTACATTGTTGTTGGCCATCAGTTCGTTCAACTGGATTCGTGAAGAATGCAGCAATTCCTGTTGTTTGATATATTGGGCACTGTCTGCATTGAAGTCCACCTTCGCCTGCTGATAATCCAGCCCTGAAAACTTTCCGACCAGATGGCTGGCCTCTGCTATACGCAAGCGTTCTTTGGAAAGTGACATTGCATAATGAAAGTTTTTCAGACGGATCTTCTGCTGGATAAAATTATAATATTCCGAAGTCAGGGCTGCAATAAAGTCCTCAATGGCAATACGGGTATTTGTTTCGCCTTGACGCTCCAGTTCTTTCAGCTGTTTGTATGTAGTACTAATATTAAACCCGTCGAAAATAGTCCAGTTGAGGTTGAGACCGACGTTAACCGTCTGATCGTAGACGCCGTTGTTTTTTGTTATCTCTCCGGTAGCACGCGCTTTTGTTTCAATATTGTCCAGATTCCCGGTGTATCCTGCAGAAAAGTCCAATGTAGGCAGATATCCGGCATTCCCTAGCGTTGCATTATTCTTGCTGATCTGCTCTTCATTATGTACGATACGTAGAGAATAATTGTTTTGTAATCCCTCCTCCAGGCAATCTTTCAGGGTGCGTATCTGTTGTGCCTTAGCAAAAGAGACTGATAAGAAAGCACAGGCAATGGTAATATAGATGATGCGTTTCATGCAGATTCCTTTCTGTTTCATTCTTGTAATTTTTTGATTCGGTTAGTTGAAATGTAACTGTAAATAGCCGGTACAATATACATCGTGAGCAGAGTGGAGACCACCATACCGCCCACAACTGCCGCACCCATGGCAATACGTTGGTTACAACCTTCTCCGGTGGCAAACGCCAGCGGGATAAGTCCCAAGACCGTAGAAGCACTAGTCATCAGAATCGGACGTAGGCGTTGCAGGGCGGCATCTTTAATAGCGTTTATTTTGTCCTCTCCGGCTTCCTGCTTCTGATTGGCAAATTCCACAATAAGAATACCATTCTTTGCCACCAGGCCGATCAGCATGATAATACCGATCTGGCTGAAAATATTCATTGTAATATTGTTGAAATACATGAATACCAAGGCTCCGGCAATAGCCAACGGCACTGTCAACATAATAATCAACGGATCTTTGAAACTTTCAAACTGGGCGGCCAGAATCAGATAGATCAGAAGGATTGCCAAAATGAAAGCAAACATCAGACTGGAAGAACTTTCGCGATATTCCTTGGAGTCTCCTGCCAGAGCAGTACGGAAGGTATCATCGAGTGTCTCTTTGGCAATCTTGTCCATTTCGTCGAGACCTTGTCCGATTGTTTTGCCATCCGCCAAACCTGCGGAAATGGTAGCAGACACAAACCGGTTGTAGCGATATAACTTTGGAGGAGCAATTCCGCTCTCCAGTTCAATCAAGTTATCCAGCTGAATCATATCCCCATTATTGCTACGTACATAAATAGCTTTCAGGTCGGCAGGCTTGTTACGTTGCTGGCGATTGATTTCCCCCAGAATTTCATACTGTTTCCCGTTCATATAGAAATATCCCATACGCTGACCGCTCAATCCGTATTGCAATGTCTGAGCAATATTTTTAGTGCTTACCCCCATGATGCTGGACTTGTCACGGTTGATTTGTATACGGGCTTCCGGCTTGCTGAATTTCAAGTCGACGTCCGCCATTTGGAAAACAGGATTTTCGTATACCTTAGCCATAAATTTAGGCAGCACTTCTTCTAATTTTTCCAGATTGGTGGCTTGAAGTACGTATTGAACGGGCATACTTCCACGGCGTCCGCCGAAAGAAGATTGCTGCTGTACGAATGAACGTGCCATCGTTTTCTTCTGTACCGCTTTCGAGATATTCTCGGCAACTTCCATCTGTGTGTAGTTACGGTCTTGCATATCCTTCAATGTGATGCGTACATTTCCGCTACCACTGGATACACGGGCGGTAACAGCTTCCGCATCGGGAAGGATAGAGTCTACCAGTTGATTAATATCCTCCGTGTAATCCCGGATATATTCGTAAGTGACACCTTCTGCCCCCCGGGTGTTAATACTGATTTGCGAACGGTCCTCAAGTGGAGCCATTTCTGCGGGAATGGCATTCCATAGAAAACCGATCAGGCAAATGGTGATGAAGGTAAATGGAAGAGCAATCCAGCGTTTGCTGAGGAAAGCGGCAAGTGACCGGCTGTATAGCCGGTTCATTCCTTCGAAGAATGGTTCGGTCTTCGCATAAAACCAACTTTGCTTTTCCCTCTTTATAAGCAATTTCGTTGCCAGCATCGGAGTGAAAGTCAATGCCGCAAACGAAGAAATGATGACTGAACCCGAAATAACGATACTGAATTCCCGGAACAATCATCCTGTCATTCCATCCATAAAGACGATAGGGAAGAATACGGCAACCAGCGTGATAGTCGTTGAGATGACGGCAAAGAAGATTTCTTTAGCTCCTTCTATTCCCGCTTCTTTGGGAGCCATTCCCTTTTCAATACGGATATAAATATTTTCTGTCATAACGATGGCGTCGTCCACCACCAACCCCACCGACAGTACGATGGCGAGCATGGAAAGTACATTAATGGAGAATCCTGCCAGATACATAACAAAGAATGCTCCGATCAGAGAGACAGGGATTACGATACAAGGCACTAATGTGACGCGCCAGTCACGCAGGAAGAGGAAGATAATGATGATTACGAGTACAAAAGCTTCATATACAGTCGATTTAACCTCATTGATAGATGCGCGGATAAACTTGGTGTTGTCAAAACCATAATTATAGTGCACATCTTCCGGCAAATCTTTTTTCATCTGCTCCATGCGCTGATATACAGCATCCGCGATTTCAATATGGTTGGCACCCGGCTGTGGAATGACTACGACACCTACCATAGGAACTCCGTTCATTTTCATATAACTCTTGATATCAGCGGGTCCCAGTTCTGCACGTCCGATATCACTGAAACGTACAATACGGTTATCCTCTTCTTTGATAATCAAATCATTGAATTCATCTGCAGTATGCATCAATCCCAGTGTGCGGATAGTCAGTTCGGTGGTATTTCCTTCGATACTACCGGAAGGAAGTTCCACGTTTTCATTGTCCACGGCATTTTTAACATCGATAGGAGTAATACCATATCCTGCCATCTTTACCGGGTCGAGCCAGAGGCGCATGGAGTAACGTTTTTCTCCCCAGATAGATACACTACTAACGTCGGCAATCGTCTGTAATTGTTCCTTTACAGTCAAATCTGCGATTTCGCTCAATTCCAATAACGTGCGCTTGTCACTTTGAAGAGCAACCATCAGGATGGGCATGGCGTCAGCGTCCGCTTTTGAAACGGTCGGAGGGTCACAGTCGCGGGGCAGATAACGCTGGGCACGTGAAACCTTGTCACGTACGTCATTGGCCGCCGTTTCCAGATCGACGGACAATTCAAATTCTACCGTGATGCGGCTTTGTCCCTGCTGACTCACACTGGACAAAGAACGGATACCGGGAATACCGTTGATATTCTGTTCCAACGGTTCGGTTATTTGATTCTCGATAACATCGGCATTAGCTCCCGGATAAGAGCAGCTGACAGAAATGATCGGATTATCCACCGACGGATACTCACGGACACCCAGATAATTGTATCCGATGAATCCGAAAAGGAGGATGATGATCGTTAATACTGTGGCTAATACCGGGCGACGTATACTTAATTCGGATATATTCATAAGGTGCTGGTATTATTAATCAATGTTGTCAAGAGTAACGGCAAGTCCGGTACGTAGTTGCAGTGTTCCTGAAGTAATGATGGTATCTCCCATGTGTAATCCTCTGATCACCTGCACTTCAGATGCGGTGCGGATGCCGGTAATAATATCCACCGGTTCGGCTTTTCCTGATTTATACAGATAGACCTTGTCTTTACCCATTTCCGGTACAATTGCTTCTGTGGGAATGGCAATTGCGTTAGGTATTTCATCCTTTTTCAACAGCACGCTTGCGTAACGGCCGGGAAGCAGGATGTGATTGACATTCGGGTATAATGCACGGGCGGTAAACTGATGCAGGTTCGGGTCAATAGCTGATTCCACAGCATACACTTGTGCGCCGAAAGCATCCAAGTTTCCTTCAACGCTGAAGTTCAGGTTAGTCCCCTTCTTGATTTGCTTGGCATAACGTTCCGGTACGGAGAATTCCACTTTCAATGGAGCGATTTTAGTCAGTTTGGCAACAACAGTAGTCGGAGAGGCATAAGTACCGACACTGACTTGGCGAAGTCCGATCACTCCGTCGAACGGAGCACGAAGTTCGGTTAACTCGATATTGGTTTTGATGATCTCTATATCTGCGTTCAGGGTTGCCAAATCCGTTTTCACCTGTTCGTAAGCTTCTTTACTGACGGCATCCCGTTTCAACAGAGCGTCTTGGCGGAATACACGGTCTTCTGCCAGTTTTAATTGTGAAACGAGACGTTGTAATTGTGCCTGCAACTGCCGGTCGTTTACTTTGGCAAGCAACTGCCCTTTCTTTACGGCCGTTCCTTCTTCGAAGTTGATTTCCACAATTTTTCCCGAAGTTTCGAAAGACAAATCCACTTCTTCATCGGGTAGAAGTACGCCGGTAGTGGTAAACTCGTCTGTCAGGGATTGTGGCTTTATGACTTTAGCATTTACATTTAGAACTTGTTTTCCTTTTTTCTGATTGCCGCCCATCACTTTGTCGGCAGCTGCTAGTTCGTCGTTTTTTTTCGGTAATTGTGAATAGATTCCTCCACCGATAATTCCGGCACCAACAAGAATAATGATGCCCCATTTAGTTTTTTTATTCATGGTTTAGTATTGTATATAGCAGTTATGATACATCTTTAGAGATTAGACTTCCCCCGTCGGGAAAGGTTTAAAGAAAGAAAGGGTAAAAAAGAGTTAATCAGTAAGCAGCCCGATATTTGCCTTCCTCTTTATCCTCCAGCATATTTAAATAAGAGGTATAGCGCGATTCGCTGATAAGGTGTTCTTCTACGGCCTTGCGTACGGCACATCCGGGTTCATGACGGTGAGTGCAGTTGCCATATTTGCAGTCGGCGGAAGTCTTGAATATTTCGGGAAAATAATGCCCGATTTCCTCTTCTTCCATATCGAATGTACCGAACCCCTTGATGCCCGGAGTGTCGATAATGTAGCCATTTCCCTCCACGGGGAACATTTCGGAGAAAGTAGTGGTGTGCATACCTTTGTTATGGTAAGAAGAAATCTCGCCGGTCTTGGCTTCTATGCCCGGCAGTATGGAATTGATAAGAGTCGATTTGCCGACTCCCGAATGTCCGGAGAATAAAGTGATCTTGCCTTCCAATGCCTTTTTTATTTCGTCCACCCCATTACCGTTTTTTGCAGAAACCTTGAAACAAGGGTAACCGATCTGTGTATATAGGTTGATAAGTGCGTCCAGATAGCGGAGTTCATCCTCGTCGTAAGCATCTACCTTGTTGAATACGAGTTTGACGGGAACGCGATAAGCTTCTGCGGATGCAAGAAAGCGGTCAATGAAAATAGTGGAAGTTTCGGGGTAGTTGACGGTTGCTACCAACATACACTGGTCGAGATTGGCGGCAAGGATGTGGGATTGTTTGGAAAGATTGGAAGAACGGCGGATGATATAGTTTTTCCTGTCTTCGATCTCGCTGATAAAAGCAGTTCCTTCCTGATTAAGTATAATCTGAACACGATCGCCCACTGCGACAGGATTGGTGCTGCGAATCCCTTTCAGTCGGAAATTACCCTTGATTTTACATTCGATAGATTGTCCGTCATCGGTTTTCACCTGATACCAACTACCCGTGTTTTTGATTACTAATCCCTTCATAAATTGAGGTTGAGAATTGAGAATTAAAAAATGAGAATGAACTGTGACATGTAGTATGCCGCACTTTATTTCTCAATTTTTAATTCTCAATTTTCAATTTAAACAGTCATAATTTCTTTATCCTTTTCAGCCAGCATATCATCGATTTGCTTGATATACTTATCATGGATTTTTTGCAGTTTGGCTTCCGCATTCTTCTGTTCGTCTTCTGCCAGTCCGTCTTTTACAGCTTTCTTCAGTGCGTCGATACCGTCACGACGAGCGTTACGTACACTTACTTTAGCTGTTTCACCTTCTCCTTTACACTGTTTTGCCAGTTGTTTACGACGTTCTTCCGTCAAAGGAGGAATACCGATACGGATCATTTCACCATTGTTTTCGGGCATGATACCGAGGTCAGAGTCGATGATTGCTTTTTCGATAACACGGAACATGCTTTTATCCCACGGCTTGATTACGATACTGCGGGCGTCCGGAGTAGTAATTGCTGCTACATTGCTGATAGGCACCATACTTCCGTAAGAATCTACGCGGATACCATCTAATAAGCGGGCACTCGCTTTTCCAGCGCGGATATGTGCCAGTGCTTCTTCCAGATACATGATGGCCATGTCCATTTTTTCTTGTGCATTGTCAAGGCAAGTCTTTACGTCTACCATATTTTTTGAGATTTAAAATTGCATTTTGATTGATTAAGTAGCAAAAGTATATTATTTTTTGTTCATCTGCAACAGCATTCCCATCTTTTTTATGAGTGACTTACCGATGATAATCAAGGTAACAGCAGTGATAATCATTAAAATACCTGCCATTAACCGGGGAGTCAGTTTTTCGTGAAACAGGAGAACACCGAAAAATAGAGCTGTCACCGGTTCCAGGGCACCCAGTATGGCTGTTGGAGTAGAGCCTATGTAATGGATGGCGAGTGCGGTACAGATCAGTGATACGGCAGTCGGCAGAATGGCTAGTGTCAGTACGTCGGCCCAGAGCCAGACTGACGGTATTATTTGTAGCTCCGTACAAAAATTTAAACGGACGATATAAACCGATAGTCCGAACAAAATGGCGTAGAATGTAAGCTTGGTGGTCGGCAGGTTTTTCAGTGTCGAACGGTTCACGCCTACTATATATATAGCATAAGAGAGTGAGGACAACAGAACAAAGATGATTCCCAAAGTCGACAGCGGTTTGTTTCCATCTCCCTGATAGAGCAAGGCGATACCTGAAAGCGCCAGCAGGATGGAAAAGACGGTAATTGCGGAAATCTTTTCTTTGAAGAATATCCCCATAATGACAGCTACCATCACCGGGTAGACGAAGAGAATGGTAGAAGCTATTCCGGCATCCATATAATTATAGCTCATAAACAAAAGCAGTGATGAAAAAGAGAATAGCAATCCCATAATGACTAAGGGCAAAACGTCTGCCTTGTGAAGCGCAAAGGATTGATGCTGCATTTTCATCAGAATACCCAGTACGATTGCGGCGAAGAAATAACGGTAGAATAAAACGGTATCGACACTCATTCCGGCTGCATAGAGCGGAAGTGCAAAAAGAGGATTCATACCGTAGCTGGCAGCGGCAATCGCTCCATAGATAAAACCTTTGGTTTTTGGGGTCATTGTTCTATTTTTTATTGGCGTGCAAAAGTACGCAGTTCACCAATGATAAACAAGTGTTTAGGCGGTTGATAGTATAATTTAATCTTTCGTATGCTAAAAACTATTTCTTAGTAAAGAGGGAACTAATCTTGTTTATGCATAAAATTAATCGTCTGACAGTTGTTGAACTTGCGTCTGACTACTGTTGAACTTTCGTCTGACAACTGTCAGACGAAAAAGAATCAACTGTCAGACGATTAATTTTATTCGATCGGGGGATTAGTTATATGCAGTCCGGGGGATAATTAACAGGTAGTAGCCAGACAGTTTTTTGAATAAATGCTTGCATATATCTTGGATTTTCTCGAATATTGCATCCGAATTATCGAAAAACACTGATGACCAAAGCTAACTTTCTTGTTATTTACTGCCTGTTTATATCGGTACTTTGTTGCATGGCAAATGTGACGAAGGATATCAATATGCGTTTTAAAGATGTAAGGCAAGGACTTTCGCATCAAACGGTCAATTGTTTCTATCAGGATGAATTCGGATTTTTATGGATTGGTACTCAAGACGGACTGAACCGCTTTGACGGTCGTAAATTTGAAGTCTTCAAACCGGATAACGCGAATCCCTATTCAATCAATATAAATAATATCCGGCAGGTTTGCGGAAACAGGGAAGGATTGCTTTTTATCCGTAGTTTGCAGAGTGTGACTCTTTATGACATGCGTTTGAACCGCTTTAAGGTGCTGCGTGAAGGAGAAGTTGCAGGAATCTGCTATGCGCACGACGCGTTGTGGATAGCTACCGGAAAAGAAATCTATCGTTATCGTGACCTTGACCAGGCGCCCGAATTATTCTTTTCATTTTCTTCAGATGGCGGGGATGTATTGATGAACAGTCTAATGGTTCGTCAGAATCAGACCGTGGTGGTGGGTACTTCTTCCAAGGGTATTTATTGTATCGATCAGGCTGCTCATATCACCCGTCATATTGATGTGGGGGCTGTTAATTCAATTACGGAAGACAGAAACGGGAGCATCTGGATAGCTACCAGAAACCGGGGACTTACCCGGTTGGAGGCAAATGGGGAGCTTACTCATTACAGATATAATAAGGTGGCTGATCATACGATCAACCATGATAATGTGCGCCATGTGACACAAGCCAATGATAGTCTTCTGTATATCGGAACTTATGCCGGTTTGCAGACTTTAAATCTCTCTACCGGAGAGTTTACGGATTATGAATATGACTTGAATGTGGAGGCGGCCGATACACGTTCCATCATTTCGATGCATTACGACACTTCGGGAACTTTATGGCTGGGCACTTTCTATCAGGGAATACAATATTATAATGTAGCGAATGATGCGTATCACTTTTACCGTTCGTCTACGGCTGTTGGCGGGCATTTGAATTCCTATATCATCAGTTCCATTGCCGAAGACCGTTCCGGGCGGATCTGGTTTGCAAGTGAAGGAAGCGGATTGAACTATTATGATAAACATGCCAAACGTTTTTTCCCGCTTAAACATTTATATGCTCAAGAGCTGTCTTTTAAGATTGTGAAGTCTCTGTATTATGAGAAAGAATCGGATTATCTTTGGGTAGCTTCGCTTTATCAGGGCATCAACCGGATTAATCTGTCGACCGGACATATAGAATCTATTTCGGAAAATATCGATACTCCGGAGGGGAAAACGGTTGACAGGGCCTATAATCTGGTAAAAATGATAGAGTTTTCCGGTCACGATTCCTTATTGATAGCCGCCAAGGGTGGGCTGCTTGTATTGGATAAAAAACATCTCCGGTTGCATTATTTCGAACATCCTTCTTTAGCTTCCAGACATTTGTCGCAGGTTTGGGATATGACGTTTGATAAAGAAGGGGATTTGTGGCTGACCACTTCTTTTGATCTGATACGGGTCAATTTGAAAGCAGGCATTTCCCATAGTTATCCTTTCTCTCAAATAGCGCAGAGCACGGCGCAGCACCACATTAATCACATTTTATGTGATAGAAAAGGACGTATATGGCTGGGATCTACGGGATCGGGAATTTATCTGTTCGATAAGAAGAAAGATATCTTTGTAGGATACGGAGCGAAGCAGGGACTGGAGAATGGATTTATCACCGGATTGGTAGAGAGTCCGCTGGACGGTTCCATTTATGTGGCAACGAATGGCGGTTTCTCTAAATTCAATCTAGCCACTACCACATTCGAGAACTATAACAGGCAGAGTGATTTTCCCTTGAATAACGTGAATGACGGAGGGCTGTACATTGCGTCCGACCACGATATTTATGTCTGTGGACTGGCAGGCATCGTTTCCATAGCCCAGGAGAAACTGAACAAGCAGTCTGTGGAGTATAATGTGTTCGTAAAACGCGTGCTTGTGGATAATACGGAAATTCAACCCCTTGATTCGTTGGGACTTATCAAGGAAACGGTATTGTATGAACATCAATTGGTATTGCCGCCCAGGTATTCTTCCGTCACTTTTGAGATAGCGAGTAATACCCTGAATAATATTTCCAACATCGGTCTGGAATATAAACTTGAAGGATTTGATAACGAATATATGAAGGCGGGAGATAATACGATGGTTACTTATACCAATCTTCATCCGGGGCGTTATACTTTTCATGTTCGTGGCGACCAGTTGCGCATTCACGATCAAGAAGCACCTTCTGCCAGTTTTGAGCTGATAGTGGAGGCTCCCGTTTATCAACGGGCATGGTTTATTTTGCTGATGATATTGGCAGGTATTCTTATTGCAGGCTATATTATCCGTATGTTCTGGATACGGAAAACCTTGCAACATTCTCTATTGGCCGAGAAACGGGAAAAAGAGTATATCGAAAATGTGAACCAGTCCAAACTACGTTTCTTTACCAATGTATCGCATGAGTTCCGTACTCCGTTAACGCTTATATCCAGTCAGCTTGAGATGCTCCTGATGCATAAAGACATGATCCCCGAGGTGTATAATAAGATTTTGGAGATTTATAAGAACTCCCGCCGGATGAATAATCTGGTGGATGAGGTGATTGATATCCGTAAGCAGGATCAGGGATATCTGAAATTGAAAATTTCCAAAGAGAATATTGTTGCGGTGATAGAGGAGATTTGTTGTTCTTTCTATAGCTATGCGCAGCTGAATAAGATCGATCTCCGCTTTTCTTCCACTTTGAAAGAAGCGGATTTGTATATTGACAAGACGCAGATAGAGAAAGTGTTCTATAATCTATTGTCCAACGCTTTTAAATATACGAAGCCCGGTGACTGGATTTCTGTAGAATTGGCAGCGGAAGGAGAGAATGACATTGTGATTTCAGTCAACAATTTGGGTGTCGGTATTGAAAAGTCCAAGATCAAACATGTATTTGAACGGTTTTGGCAGGATGATTCGGCAACAACTACACGGACTGTCAAAGGATCGGGTATCGGGCTGGCAATGGCAAAAGGTATTGTGGAATTGCATCAGGGAACTATCGGAGTGGAAAGTGAGCCGAATGGAATAACGTCTTTTATCGTTACTCTTCACCGGGATGCAAATGTGAATGTGGAAGCATCTTCCTCTGCAGATGAACGCGTTGCCGAACATTATGTAATAGAGCCTCAAGAAATCTCGGAAATGGTGAAGCCGGATAAAACGGTGAAAATACTGATTGTGGAGGATAATCCGGAGATGCGTAAGGTGTTGGCACAGATTTTTGAACAGATATATGATGTATATACGGCTGCCGACGGGCAGGAAGGATTGGAGCAGGCCTCTTCACTACAACCACAGATGATTGTGAGTGATATTATGATGCCCGTCATGTCCGGCCTGGAGATGTGCGAGAAGTTGAAAAGCAATTTGCAGACCAGTCATATTCCTGTGGTATTGCTGACTGCCCGCAACCGGGAAGAACATACCTTAGAGGGCTTGCAGACGGGAGCGGATGATTATATCTCCAAACCTTTCAATATCAAGATATTGGTGGCCCGTTGCAACAATATCATCCAGACTCGTAAACTGCTCCAGCAGCGGTTTGCCCGGAATGATGAACCTAAAGTGGAAGATCTTCCATTTAATCCGATCGATAAAAAGATGCTGATGGATGCTACGGCGATTGTGGAATCTTATATTGATAACGCAGACTTTGACGTAGCCACTTTTGCACGGGAGATGTGCATGAGCAGAACGTTGCTTTTCACTAAACTGAAAGCATTGACCGGACAGACCCCGAATGACTTTATTTTATCTTTGAGACTGAAAAAGGCAACAGAAAAATTAATCAATGATCCCAATGCCCTGATTGCTGATATAGCATTTGATTACGGCTTTTCTAATCCAAGTTATTTTATCCGGTGCTTTAAGAATGCTTATGATATTACTCCGGCTGCTTATCGAAGAAAACACACAAATTGTTAATATATAGCGTTTTATGTGTTTCTCTCTTAGCGAGAATTGTACTATTTGAACTTTTATACGGACGATTCTATTATTCGAAATCGCTAATTATTTGGATTTTTGCGCTGTAATCATTCAAATTATTACATAGTATGAAAAACATCGTAATTAAATGGGCTGTGTTCCTGACAGCCTTTCTTATCTCTTTAGAGGTTAGTGCTCAAAACGTCAGAGTTTCTGGAGTTGTGACAGACGCACTTGGACCAATCCCCGGAGCTAATATTATGGAGGAGGGGACTACTAACGGTACAGTGACGGATGTAAATGGAAAATATTCAATCAGTGTATCTGCAAAATCTACCCTTGTTTTCTCTTGTATAGGATATAAGGAACAGAAGATACGTGTCGGTACGAAAACGGTATTGAATGTGGATATGGTAGAAGAGTCGAAAATGCTCGATGAATTGGTCGTTGTCGGTTATGGAGTTCAGCGTAAGAGTGATGTGGCAACTTCGGTAGCCTCGGTCAAAGCGGATGAAATGAAGACATTTCCCGCCGGCAATGTGGCTGATATGTTGCGTGGACGTGCCGCAGGTGTGAATGTAACGAGCAGTTCGGGACGTCCGGGATCGACTCCTTCGATCACCATTCGCGGTTCCCGTTCTATCAGTGCGGACAATGCTCCTTTATATATCATAGATGGTTCTCCTTCCAGTGCAACGGAGTTTAGCACGTTGAGTGCGGACGATATTGAGTCGGTTGAAATTCTGAAGGATGCTGCGTCGCAGGCTATTTATGGAGCACGTGCCAGTGACGGTGTGGTACTGGTTACTACCAAACGCGGTAAAGCCGGAAAGGTGGAAGTCAGTTATAATGGTTATCTGGGCATCCAGTCTCTCTGGAGGAATTTTGATTTCTATTCTCCCGAAGAATATATGCAGCTTCGCCGTGAAGCGAAGGCGCATGATAAGGGAATTGTTGATGCACGTGAGATTTCGATAGCCGAGGCATTGGAAGATGAGGTTATGCAGCGGGTATGGGCCAGCGGAAAGTTTATCGACTGGGAAAAAGAAATGTTCAGAAATGCAATTTACCATAATCATGATGTCAGTGTACGTGGAGGAACAGAGAAAATCAAAGTATCGGCAGGTGCCAACTATTTTGACCAACAGGGAATGGTGGTTACCGGATCGGGATACCAGAAGTTTTCTTTAAGGTTGAATCTGGACTTTGAAATATCAAAGTGGATTAGTTTTGGCATCAATTCTTCTTATGCGATGACTAAACAAGATCGTGAGGATGGTAACTTTAATGATTTTATTACCAGTTCCCCATTGGCGGAAATATATGATGCGGATGGCAAGTATACAAAGTATATCAACTCGGAAGGAAATTATAATCCTTTGTACCGTGCCCAACATTACGGACGTGAAGTCTCCCGCGATAATTACCGCCTGAACTTTTTTATGGATGTGAAGCCTTTCAAGGGATTCAATTATCGTCTGAATACTTCCGTTTATAATCAGACATCTGAAGACGGCTCCTATAAAGATTCCCAATATCCGGGAGGCGGAGGAACAGCTGTGCTCGACGAATCACGCACGCAGAACTGGCTGGTTGAGAATATTGTGACTTATAAAGTGCCTATCCGCAATAAGAAACATCAGTTGACGTTGACCGGTGTGCAGTCTGTCGACCATAATGGCTCGAAGTCTATCGGCTATTCAGTAGAGAATCTTCCGGTAGATAAAGACTGGAATTTCATTTCTCAAGGTGAGTTTACAGGCAAGCCCCGTCGTCAGTTTAATGAAAATAATCTGGTGTCGTTCATGGCTCGTGCACAGTATTCGCTTTTAGACCGTTATCTGTTGAATGTGGCTGTTCGTCGCGACGGTTCCAGCCGTTTCGGAAAAGAAAATAAATGGGGTACATTCCCGTCGGCTGCTTTTGCCTGGCGTGTCAATCAGGAGAATTTCCTAAAAGATGTGTCGTGGATTGATAACCTCAAACTGCGTGTCAGTTATGGTATTGTTGGTAATCAGAACGGTATCGGCAATTATACGACTTTGGGGCTCGCAGATAATAAAGGATATGAGTTTGGAGATACTTTCCAGATGGGATATTTGCCGGGTAAGGAGCTTTCTAACCCGAACTTGAAATGGGAACAGTCTGCAACGGCTAATTTAGGTGTTGATTTTAGTTTCTTCAATGGTCGCCTGAATGGTACGGTGGAATATTACAATACGCATACGAAAGATCTATTGGTGGAACGCTCTTTGAATGCATCACTTGGATATACCACTATGCTGGATAATCTGGGAAAGACGAAATCCAGTGGTATCGATCTTTCTTTAAATGGTGATGTGATACGTACGAAAGAGTTTACCTGGTCGCTTGGAACCAATTTCAGTATGTATAAGAATGAAATTGTCCGTATTGACGATACGCTCGATGAAAATGGTAAACCCGCCAGTCAGGTAGCACAGGGGTGGATTATCGGAGAACCGATCAATGTATATTATGATTATCTGGTAGACGGAATTTTTCAGTATGATGATTTTGATATCACTCGTGACGGTACGGGGAATCTGGTATATACGCTGAAAAACACCTATGACAGTAACAATGACGGTGTAGCCGACAGCCCGATTGATTACGGCGGCGCTATTGAACCGGGTATGGTTAAAGTGCGTGATAACAATGGAGATGGAAAGATCACGGCAGATGACAGAGTGCCTATCCGGAAGGATCCGAAATTTACCGTCTCTCTTTCTTCCACATGGAACTGGAAAGGATTTGACTTGTTCATGGATTGGTATGGAGTTTCCGGCAGAAAGATAAAGAATAGTTATTTGTATGACTATAATTCCGGAGGTTCTTTGCGCGGAAAACTGAATGGAGTGAAGGTGGATTACTGGACTCCGTTCAATCCGTCGAACAAATTCCCGCGTCCTTCTTATAGTGCAGACCCTTCTTATTTGAGTGCCATCGCTATTCAGGATGCATCTTATATCCGTTTACGCACCTTACAATTGGGATATACTTTCCCGGCCAGACTATTGAAGAATACTCCGATTCATAAATTGCGTCTGTATGCAACTGCTACTAATTTGCTGACATTTACGGAGTTTAAGTCTTATAGTCCCGAACTGACTCCCGGGTCTTATCCGGAGTCCAAACAATATGTATTTGGTGTCAATGTTTCATTCTAAAATAAAGAATCCTTATGAAAAAGTTAATATATACAGCCTTTGTCATCTGCGGAATGTTGACCGCTTCCTGCTCGGATTTATTAAATCTGGAATCAAAGACAGACGTGACGAACAATTATCTGTTCACTACTCCCGAAGGGTTGAATACAGCTGTCACAGGTCTGTACTCCCTGGCACGTGAATTGCCGGGTGGAGCGGATAATAATGAATCCAATCTGTACATCGTTACTATGTGTGACTTTAATACGGATATTGCGATACTTAGAGCAGGTGTTTCTACTTCAATCGGACGTTTGAATACGAGCTTTACTCCAAGTACTGGGGATGTCAATAAGTTCTGGAAACATCACTATGGTATTATTGGAAAAGCAAATGAAATTATTGTAGCCGCAGAAGCCCTGGGGCTGGACGACAGCGATGTGCTCCATGCATGGAGTGAAGCGAAATTCTTCAGAGGACGGAGCTATTTTGAACTCTGGAAACGCTTTGACCGTCTTTATCTGAATATCACCCCGACTACTGTCGACAATCTGAAACGGGAATACAAACCGGCTTCTCACGCAGAACTGATGACACTGATTACAACTGACTTGGACGATGCCATGAAAGGATTGGACTGGTCGCTTCCTCTAAATAATGGAAATGTATTGTATGGACGGGTAACAAAAGCTACTGCCAAACATGTCCGTGCACAGGTTGCCATGTGGGAGTCGGATTGGGATACAGCCATTGAGGAATGTGAGGATATCTTTAAGCAGGAAGGCATCTACTCGATGGAAAAGAAAGCCGAGAATGTATTTAATGGGGCAGATTTGAAATCTCCGGAAGTGTTATGGAGTTTCCAATATTCACAAAACTTGGGTGGAGGTGGTTCCGGAACTCCGGTTGCCGGACATCGTATCTCTATTCAAACCACTACCCGGATCAATAAAATTTCGGGTTGTATCAATACAGCCGATCAGGGTGGATATGGTTGGGGACGTATTTATCCGAATACCTATCTGTTGAGTCTGTACGATCAGGCAAAAGATACGCGATATAATGAGTTGTTTGTTCACCGCTTTAAATACAATGACCCGACTTCTCCTAAATATGGAGAATTGATTCCTCTAACACAGAGTTCCAGCTATTGTGAAACACTGCATTTTATGTCGAAAAAATACTTTGACCAATGGACGACGGCTGATAATCCGGACCGGACAACGGGTTTCAAGGATCTGATTGTCTATCGACTGGCAGAAACTTACTTAATGGCGGCAGAGGCATATATGCGTCGTGACGGAGGTATGAGTACAGATGCTTTGCGCTGTTACAATAAAACATGGGAACGTGCGGGAAATGATAAATTTGCAGGTCCTCTGACACAGGATATACTTTTGGATGAATATGCCCGTGAGTTGAATTTTGAAGGCGTTCGCTGGCCTTTGTTGAAACGTTTGGGACTCTTGGGCGAAAGAGTGAAAGCGCATTATGGCGAGACGAAGGCTGAAAACCCTTATCTGGATAAAGACTATGCGGAATGCCGTACCAGTTTTGTGGTTGGAAAGCACGAATGTTGGCCTATTCCACAGGAACAGATTGACTTGATGGGGAAAGAGAATTTCCCACAGAATGAGAACTGGTATTAAGCGATTGATTATCTGTAAAACATGAATGAATATGAAAAAAATAATATACTTCTTATTGATTTTAAATCTGGGATTGCTTTCCTGTGTCGATGATGCATCGGTACGCGTGATGCCTGAATTTAATTGTAAAGATACAAAAGTAAATTTGGCGAAAGCGGCGGGTTCTTCTGTTACGTCGCTGTTATATACCAATGTCGGTCAGGTTGTTGCACAGTATGAAGCGGAGTGGCTTTCTGTAGATGTAAGTTCTAAAAGTGTTGTCTACACGGCCTTGGCACAAAATGACGGTGAAGATGCAAGAACGACTGTTGTGAAACTGACTTGCGGCTCATATACAGTGGAGGTGACGGTTACCCAGGATTCTAAAGAACCGGATCTTTCTTTGAAGATAGGACAAAGTGTGGATGAGGGTATCGGTATGATTTTCTGGGTAGATCCTTCGGATAATATGGTAGGAAAAGCGGTTTCAGTGAAGCGTCAGGGAGGGAATCCTTTCGAGGCTTCTGTGATGTCTCATAATGCACTTTCCACCGTCAACGGATATGCTAATTCTGCCTTGTTCACTTCTCCGTCGGCAAATGATGCGGTAGCATATTGCCAGTCGTTGGGTGACGGATGGTATCTGCCTGCCCGTGATGAATTATGGGAATTGTTTGATGCCTATAATGGTGTTGGACATGCTGATCCGGATTTTATTTCAGCCGTACCTGATAAACTGACGGAAGTAGAGAAGGCGGCACGTGCTGCATTTGATAAGATGTTGACTGATTTACAAGGTGATGTGATGAACGAGGCTGCCGGTTCGGGCAATGGCGAAAGCTATTGGTCGAGTACGGAAAACGCAGCGGGTAATCAGGCTTATTGGGTACGTTTCGGTAAATCGGGAGCTGACGCAGGAAATAAGACTGCTACTAACCGTTTTGTGAGATGTATGCGTACAATCGGTGATTATACTTATCCTGAAGAACCGGCAACATTGACGGTTAATCCGAATCCTGTGACATTGGAAGGAGCTAATGAAGCGGAAGCAAATGTGACATTGACATCCAATAAAACGGTATTTAGTGTGGTTTTGGCAAATGATTCCTGGCTTTCGTATATTATTTCGGGCACAACAGTTACGTTCAAGGCAAAATCTAAAAATACCACTGGCGATGTTCGTACGACTATTGCTACGGTTACAGCCGGTACTGGCACAGCCGCTAAGTCGGTGGAGGTAACGGTGAATCAGAATGTTGCGGCTGAAGGAGGCGCTTCTCTCGAGTTAAGTACAAATACCGTGACTATTACTCCTGATGCTGTGACGAAATCAGAAGGAATAACGATGATTTCTGATGAAACAGAGTTTACAGTAAATATAACTGATGAGTCTTGGGTGAAAGCGTATGTTGATGTAACAAGTAAAACTCTTTATTTCTGGACATTATCTCCTAATTTGAATAGTTCTAACCGGATAACGACTGCTACGGTAATAGCCGGAAGCGGAGCGAATGCACCTAAGCAAGAAGTTACTATTACACAAAGAGGGCTTTTAAGTTCCGAGTTTGCGGTGGGACAGGTGATTGCGGATAATGGTTCGTTAAAAGGAGGCATTGTGTTCTGGGTAGATGGTACTAATCGTGGTAAGGCTAAGATTATGTCATTGGACAGAGAGAATCTGGCATGGTCTACGGCAAGCTCTCCGGCTTCTACCGGTTTAACTTTATCCAATGACAATGGCTTGGCAAATACTACTGCGTTGGCAGCATTGCCGAATGCAGCAGAAATGCCCGCTCTTAAATATTGTATGGATAAAGGTTCCGGATGGTATTGGCCTACGAGAACGGATTTGGAACAGATGTTTGAAACTTATAATGGGACTGCAGTGGCAGATGCAACGGAGAATAACCCGGATGCGATTACTGATTTTGAGAAAGCAAACCGTACAGCTTGGGATCAAGTGATTACTGGTGCAGGAGGAACTATCATGAATACGGCAGCAGCATCTGCTACCGGAGATTCTTATTGGGCTAGTCGTGAAACGTCGAGCGGTACAAGCGCATTTTATGTACGTTTTGGAAAACCGCTTGCCTGGGATAAATCGAATGCTAAAAAAGATGGTAAAAGATTTGTTCGTGCAGTCCGTTCAATTTCGAAATAATGGTATTAGGTATGTATAAGGTATATCAAAAAATAATTTTAGCCTGTTTGTTACTGGTTATGACCGGCACGGTTTATAGCCAGCGTGTGACGCAAACGATTAATGATGGTTGGAAGTTCTCCCTCTTTGAGGGAGATGCGTCCACTGCTGACTTTGATATTTCCGGTTGGACTGACGTTTCCATTCCTCATACGTGGAATGCAAAAGATGCAGATGATGAAATTCCCGGTTATTTCCGGGGAAAAGGCTGGTACAGGAAATTGGTGACAGTGGAGGAAATGATCCCTGAACAAAGAGTCTATCTTAGTTTTGAGGGAGCCAATCAGGAAACGAATGTGTTTGTGAATGGAACGTTTGTAGGAAATCATAAAGGTGGTTATTCCGCTTTTACGTTTGACGTGACTGATTATGTTCATGCCGGACGCAATCTGATAGCTGTGAGTGTTGACAACTCGCATAATCCGGATATTGCTCCTCTTTCGGCGGACTTTACTTTCTTCGGGGGAATCTATCGGGATGTTTATCTGGTGTATACTTCTCCTGTGCAACTGTCTACTACTCATTACGCTTCTAGTGGTGTGTATCTCAAAGCATCGAAGATTACGGATTTGCAAGCAAATATTTCAGTGAAGACATTCTTGTCCAATGCTTTGAAGAGTAATCAATCATTGATTCTTGAAACGGAGATTTTGGATGCAGATGGTAACAGAGTAGCGCTTTCACAAAAGAAAGTAAATGTGAAGGCGGAAGAAAAGAATGTAGCTTTTGAATCGCTCATGACTATTACGCAGCCTAAACGTTGGGATGTGGACTCTCCTTATATATATAAGGTGTATAGCCGTCTGAAGAATAAAAAAGAGGAGGTGCTCGATTGTGTTGTCAATCCGTTGGGAATTCGTGAATATCGTTTTGATGCGGAGAAAGGTTTTTTCTTGAATGGGAAATATCGGAAATTGATTGGTACCAGTCGGCATCAGGATTACAAAGGAATGGGAAATGCTTTGCGGGATGAAATGCATATCCGGGATGTACAGTTGAGTAAGGATATGGGAAGTAATTTCCTGCGAGTGGCTCATTATCCGCAAGATCCGGTTGTGATGCAAATGTGTGATAAGTTAGGACTATTGACTTCAGTTGAAATTCCGGTAGTGAATGCCATCACTCAAAGTAAGGCATTTATGGATAATTGCGTGGAACAGGTGACAGAAATGGTTTGTCAGAACTATAATTATCCATCTGTTATTATTTGGGCTTATATGAATGAAGTGCTTTTGCGTCCTACTTTTAATCCGGAAAATAAGAAGGAGCGGGCGGACTACATGACATTCCTTCATCAAATAGCTTCGGCGGTTGAGGCGCAGATAAGAAGTTTGGATTCGGAACGCTATACCATGTTGCCTTGTCATTCTACTTCTCAAATCTATCAGGAAGCGGGAATTACAGAATTACCGATGTTATTGGGTTTTAATCTTTATAATGGATGGTATGGTGGTAGCTTGAGTGGATTTGAAGAGAAACTGGAAGAACTTCACAGGGAGTTTCCCCACAAACCGTTGCTCATTACCGAATATGGGGCGGATGTGGATACTCGTATTCACTCTTTTTCGCCGATGCGGTTTGACTTTAGTTGTGAATTTGGTTCCATCTACCACGAACATTACTTGCCTGAAATTCTAAAGAGGGATTATATCGTGGGAACTATGGTTTGGAACTTGAATGATTTTTATTCTGAAGCCAGAAGAAACGCCATGCCTCATGTGAACAATAAAGGGTTGGTAAGTACGGATAGAGAACGTAAAGATGGATATTATCTTTATCAGGCTTATCTGAAAGAGGCACCTGTCCTGCACATTGCTTCTAAATCGTGGAAGAACAGGGCAGGAGCCAGTCGGGATGGAAAGAGCTGTACGCAACCTTTGAAGGTGTATACCAATGCAGATAAGGTGGAAGTCTTTTTAAATGGAAAGAGTTTGGGAGTATATCCGGTATCGGATAAGGTCGTTTCTGTGGATATTCCTTTTGTTAACGGAGAGAATGTGGTAGATGCTGTAATTGAAAAAGAGGGACGCGAATATCGTGACCAGTATGTCTGCAATTTCCAATGTGTCAATGTGAAGAACGGCTTTACGGAAGTCAATGTATTACTGGGCGCTCAACGCTATTTCGAGGACCGGACAGCAGAACTGTGCTGGATACCCGAACAGGCTTATGAAAAAGGCTCATGGGGATATATTGGCGGAGAAGTGGCTCCGAACAAGACTCGATACGGTTCTTTGCCTGCCAGCGACACTGATATACTGGGAACGGATCAGGATCCTATCTTTCAGACGCAACGGGTAGGTATTGAGGCCTTTAAAGCGGATGTGCCGGATGGTGTCTATGCTGTATATTTGTATTGGACGGAACTTACTTCCGAAAATAAAAGAGAGGCTTTGGTGTATAATTTAGGTAATGATGTGGTGAAAGAGGAGTATGCAAACCGGGTCTTTTCTGTGGATATAAATGGGGTATCTGTTGCCAGACAAATGAATATTGCAGAAGAATACGGTTCCGAACGTGCGGTCATTAAAAAGTATATTGTTCCGGTTTCACAGGGAAAAGGGCTTGTCGTTCGTTTTGGAGCGGTAGAGTCTGTGCCTATTTTAAATGCAATACGAATCGTAAAAGAATATTAGAAGATGAAAAATAGTATAGTTATATTGTTTTTACTGCTGTTATCCCAGTTGGGCTATGGACAGGGGCGCGCATTTAAGGTCACTGCCCGTCCGTGGGTGAAAGGACAGAAAGATCTTCCATGGAAGGAGTATGATACCCGTACCATTGCTCAATTGGATGGTTTTAAAGCTACTGATAAAGTGCATGTAAATGAGTATGGAAGTGATTTGGATGCTCCGAGGCACCGGGCTACTGGATTTTTTAGAGTGGAACGTATTGGAAATCGTTGGTGGATGATTGATCCCGATGGATATCGGCATTTACAAAAAGTGGTGGTTGGAGTACGTTTGGGTACCTCTGAACGCAATAAACAAGCCATGCTGGATAAGTTCGGCACGGAAGAAAAATGGATCGAAGGGACGGCACAGATGATTCATTCACTAGGCTTTTCCGGTGCGGGCTCTTGGAGTAACGAAGAGGCGATTGCTTCTTACAATGCATCCCACAAGGAGGTTTTGACCCGCTCAATCATTCTTAACTTGATGAGCGGATATGGTAAGAAACGGGGAGGAACTTATCAGTTACCTGGTAACACGGGATATCCTAATCAGTGTATTTTCGTTTTTGACCCGGAATTCGAAACTTATTGTGATGAGATGGCGCAAAAACTGGTTGCAAATAAAATGGATAAAAACATCATTGGTTATTTCTCGGATAATGAACTTCCGTTCGGACCCAAGAATCTGGAAGGCTATCTGACTTTACAGAACCCTGGTGATCCGGGAAGAGTGTATGCGGAATCCTGGTTGAAAAAACAGGGAATTACTTTGCAGCAAATAACCGATGAGCACCGGGAGGAGTTTGCGGGGGTGGTAGCTGAACGATATTATAAAGTGGTATCGGAAGCGATTCGGAAGTATGATCCCAATCATCTCTATCTAGGCAGTCGTTTACATGGAAAACCGAAGTTTATCCGCCAGATTGTGGAAGCGGCAGGCAGGTATTGTGATGTCGTTGCAATTAACTACTATGGAGCGTGGACGCCGAGTGAGAAGACCATGAAGCATTGGGGAGAATGGGCTCAAAAACCTTTCATCATTACGGAATTTTATACGAAAGGAATGGATTCCGGACTGGCGAATACGACAGGAGCAGGTTTTACCGTTCAAACTCAACAGGAACGTGGATATGCCTATCAGCATTTTGTTTTAGGATTATTGGAAAGTGGAAATTGTGTCGGATGGCACTGGTTTCGTTATCAGGATAATGATCCGACGGCAAAAGGGGCAGATCCTTCGAATCTGGACTCTAACAAGGGACTGATAGATAATGAATACAATCTTTATAAACCGTTGGCCGATGCTATGAAAGAATTGAATATCAATGCCTATCGTTTGGCCGACTGGTTCGATCAACAATCAAATAACAATCAATAAAATACATACCATGAAAAAAATATTTATACTGGGAGCTTTACTGTTTATAAGTTCTATTCCTATGGTTTCTTGTACGGATGATGATGATAAGGACCCTAATTTTATGCCTCCTGATATAGTGATGGGTGAGGGAGATGTGGAGTCGGAATACCCGGAAGATTTGCCCGTTCCCGGAGCTTCTGTGGTATATGCTCCGTCATTAAATACCAATATGTATCGTCCTATCAGTGTCAAGTATTCCAGTGCCTATCCTCCCATATCCAGTTGGACAACGGGGAATACACGTATTATTGCTTATATGGATGGATATAAACCGGCTATTAAGACATTGAAAGCATATCAGGAGTCGGTGAATAAGTATGGAAGTTCGACAACGCTTCCGAAACAAGCAGCTACGGGCAGGTTTTATACGAAGAAGATAGACGGGCGTTGGTGGTTGGTTGATCCGGAAGGTTATCTGCATCTGGAACGTAGTGCGACTTCTTTGCGTAAGGGGACTTCCAGTCGTAATAAAACAGCTTGGAATAATAGGTTTGGAACTGATGAGAAGTGGTTGTCCACCACTCAACGTGAATTGAGTGAGATCGGTTTTCATGGTACAGGTGCATTCTGTACAGGAACGTACTCGTTGATTCAGACTCATA
Source organism: Bacteroides sp. D55t1_190419_B8 (assembly GCF_015558905.1). Taxonomy (NCBI): domain Bacteria; kingdom Pseudomonadati; phylum Bacteroidota; class Bacteroidia; order Bacteroidales; family Bacteroidaceae; genus Bacteroides; species Bacteroides sp. D55t1_190419_B8. Next base: position 202,045 of record NZ_JADMOU010000005.1, on the reverse strand, counting down.
ATGCTTCCAATCCGAGCAGTCCGTTGACTTTGGCACCTTCCTTTGCTTTTCTAAGTCAGTTTAAGAGTGCGAAATCTTATAATTATCCCGGAGGAAGTGATGATAATGCTGCAGGCTTTGTGTTTTATAATGGATGGGCTGAATGGTGTGAATCATATTTGGCAGGTAGTGCTTTCGCAGATTATCTGCGTGATCCAAATGTATTGGGTTTCTTCTCGGATAATGAGATAAACTTCTCTTCAAACAGTTCCCGGATTTTGGATCGTTTCCTGGCTATTAACAGTTCGAATGACCCGGCTTATGTTGCAGCAAAAGCCTTTATGGATTCCAAGGGTACACAAAGTGTGACGGATGCCTTGAATAATGAGTTTGCAGGTATCGTAGCAGAGAAATATTATAAAGCAGTGAAGGAGGCAGTGATGAAAGTAGATGATAAGCTGCTTTATCTGGGGACTCGATTGCATGGAACTCCTAAATATATGGAGGGAGTGATGAGAGCTGCCGGAAAATATTGTGATGTCATTTCTATCAACTATTATAGTCGTTGGAATCCCGAACTGACAACAGCGATTGCAGACTGGGCAAGTTGGGCGGATAAGCCGTTTCTTGTAAGTGAGTTTTATACGAAAGGGGTGGAGGATTCCGATCTGAATAACCAGTCGGGAGCCGGATATTCTGTTCCTACACAAAATGAGAGGGCTTATGCTTATCAGCATTTTACATTAGGATTGCTTGAAGCTAAGAATTGTATCGGATGGCATTGGTTTAAATATCAGGATGATGATGGTACGGATAATTCGTCGAAACCTGCCAATAAGGGTCTTTATGATAATTCTTATCAGTTGTTTCCTTATTTATCTTTCTTTGCCCGCGAATTGAATTTTAATGCGTATGATTTGATCCAGTATTTTGATAAATAGGTATTCGTTTCGATATAATATTTGAAAAGAAAGACAAAGTGCGAATTTTGCTGTATAGCTTTGATAAAAACTACTACTGCAAAATTCGCACTTTTTATTTTCTGATTAATTGTGTACTAACGTACCTATCTCTTTTCCGCTGATTACTTTCTTTAAGTTACCTACTGTGTCCATATCAAATACGACGATAGGCAGATTATTTTCTTTGCACATACAGGTCGCAGTTAAATCCATAACTTTCAGACCACGTTTCAATACTTCATCATACGTAATGTCATCGAATTTGGTTGCGGTAGGATCTTTTTCAGGATCAGCTGTGTAAATGCCATCTACGCGAGTACCTTTCAGCATAACGTCTGCTTCGATTTCTATTCCTCTTAGTGAAGAACCGGTATCTGTAGTAAAGAAAGGATTTCCCGTTCCTGCAGACATGATAACCACTTCACCGTTTTCCATACATTCGATGGCCTTCCATTTACTGTAGAATTCACCGATAGGTTCCATCCGTACTGCGGTCAATACACGTGCTTTTACACCGGTAGCTACAAGAGCAGAACTTAGAGCGAGGCTATTGATAACGGTAGCCAACATTCCCATTTGGTCCCCCTTCACACGGTCAAAACCTTTATTGGCTCCGCTTAATCCGCGGAATATGTTGCCTCCTCCGATGACGATACCAATCTGTACCCCTTGTTCGTGGATTTCTTTGATTTGTTGAGCATATTCTGCCAGTCTTTTTTCGTCAATGCCATATTGCTTTTCGCCCATCAAGCTCTCTCCACTGAGCTTTAGTAAGATTCTTTTATACTTTGCCATACCTTTTGCTTTTTATTGTTTGCCGCAAATATAGAGATAATTTATCGGATAGCCTCACCGGGATGCGATTACTTTTTTCATTATTTGCTTTCCCAAAAAGGTTTGTACAATTCCTCGCAGGGAAAGATAAATGAGAAAAGCCAGCCACAGGGCGTGATTTCCCAGAAGAGGATGGAAAGCGTAATATACTCCGAAGAAGCTGGCGGAGGCGACTAACATGGAGTAAAGCATCTGACGGGTAGCGGTGGCACCAATAAATACTCCATCCCACAGGAAAGCAGAAAAACCAGCTAGCGGAATGATAAGTGCCCAGTAAAAATAAGTGTCTGAAGCGTTGATTACTGAAGTGTCATTGGTTAGCAATCCCAGAAATTCTTTTCCGCCGATTGCATAAAGGATGGTGAATATTAATGAAAGACCCAATCCCCAATAGAAAAGGTGATGTACTGTGTTGCGTAAGGCTGTTTGATTCTTGGCGCCTATATAACGGCCGGTCAATGCTTCACCGGCATAAGCAAATCCGTCCATGATGTAGGAAAACAGAGTGAATAGTTGCATGAGTAAGGTGTTTACGGCTAATACAATTTCTCCTTGGGCGGCTCCTGCAGAGGTGAAAAATAGGGTGACCGCAACCAAGCAAAGGGTACGGAAGAAAATGTCTCGGTTGACTTGGAAGAAACGGTACATGGCTTGTTTCTGTATAATTTCTTTCCATACGATTCGCTTTTTTAGTGCACTATAATAGCGCATATATAGCAATATGGCCATGAAGAAACCTGCATATTGTGCGATTAAAGTTCCTGTTGCCACTCCTGCCACTTTCATATCCAGTAAGTAGACAAAGGATAGGCTGGCTACAATATTGACAATATTCTGAGTAATAGCGATATACATGGGAAAACGTGAATTCTGCATTCCGATAAACCAACCGGCGAATCCATAAAGTCCTAATGTGGCGGGAGCTCCCCAGATACAGATATAGAAATAAGTAGTTGCCAGTTGCTCGACTTCCGGTGTGGTTTGTATCAGAGTGAATGCCAATTTTAGGATAGGGTATTGGAGTATCAACAGGCAAAGAGCTATAAATAATCCTACGCCAACGGAACGTAACAGTAACCGGGTGATTTCATTTAGATCATGCTGACCATATGCTTGTGAGGTCATGCCACTCGTCCCCATACGCAGGAATCCGAAAATCCAATAGATAATATTGAACAACATTCCCCCTACAGCGATGGCTCCAATGTAGGCCGGAGAACCGAGGTGTCCTACGATGGTAACATCGATAAGTCCCAGTAGCGGGACGGTGATATTTGATATAATCGATGGTATGGCTATCCGTAATATTCGTCTGTTTTCGGAGGATTGTTTTTTATCTATCATTTTATAGAAACACTTTTATCAAATTGATTGTTCTTTTCGTCCGCAAAGGTACATTTTTTATTTTTTTGTTGTATCTTTGTGAATCACGAACTAAATAGCAATCAGATGGATTATGAGGACCTTAACTATTTTTCTTTTATCTTTATTCTCACTGCCGCTGGCGCTGAATGCACAGTCGGTTGATGAGATGTTGCAGAAAGTATCTGCCGCTATTGAGGCTGGGCAGAATGGACAGGCTGTGAGCTATTTCCGGCAGACTATTCCTCTGAATATAGACCGTACGGAAATGTATTATTGGACGAATGTGGACAAGAATAGTGAAATTAGCTCCAAACTGGCTACCGAATTAGCTCTCGCCTATAAAAAGAAACGAAATTACGACAAAGCTTATTTGTTTTACAAAGAGTTGCTGCAAAAGGACCCAAATAATGTAGATTGTTTGGAAACATGTGCAGAAATGCAAGTGTGTCGCGGACAAGAAAAAGATGCTTTGCGTATGTACGAAAAAATATTGCAACTCGATGCGGATAATCTGGCTGCTAATATCTTTTTAGGAAACTATTATTATTTGATGGCAGAGCAGGAGAAGAAAAAGTTAGAAATGGATTACAAGAAACTTCCTTCTCCCACTAAAATGCAGTATGCCCGCTATCGGGACGGATTATCGAAGTTATTTACTACCCGATATGAGAAAGCACGTAGTTCGTTGCAGAAAGTTGTTCTACGTTTCCCATCGACAGAAGCTCAAAAGACATTGGATAAGATATTGAGAATAGAAAAAGAGGTGAATCGCTAAGCGGTTCACCTCTTTTTATTATATTCAATTTGCTATTTTATAGTTCGTATTGGCAAATCCAAAGGTCCTTCATTAAGTGCACGAGTATTAATGTCTCCTTTCTTTGGTCCGGGTATTAACGGGCTATATGATAAGACATGTCTGATACGTTCACGTTGGTTTTGAGTGAATTGATTTGAATAGCTGATAGCATAATCCATGATATTATAAGAGATAAACTCTATACCGTCACATCCTGTTCGTTTTACCAAATTTTCAAATGTATATTTTGCTTCCTCATTCTCATATATATAGTCACAATAGCTATCATACTCTTGTTTGTTATAGCTTTTAGTATCTTTGCAATAATCAGTATCTTCACACGTTCCATTAGTTGTTTCGGCAAAGACATGATGTAGTCCTAGATAATGTCCTAATTCATGAGCTAACGTGACAGTGATGTCTGCTGTAGTATATTTAGTTGAAGTAGATTCTTCATTAATATATAGACTGTTAATAGAGACACATAGTGGGAATTGTAAATTTGCTAATGTTAGATGAGAGTAGTCTGTTTTACTAAGCCCTTCTAAATAGTGGTTACCTGCAGTAGAAAAAGGAATATGGGAGATACCTAATGTTATTAAATTAGAATTAGAGCCCGAATCGAAGTTATAAACCATAATATTGATATATGAGTTCGGATCCCATAAGTATTTTACATATTTACCCGAATCATCATTCATAAAATCATCGCAGTTGATTGGATATGATTCTGACCATTGGATATATTCTACTCCGGGATTGGGTAATGTTTCTCCATTTTTATCTGTTGTTGCTAATGTAAAAGTAAGATTCATGTCTACGCTGTTATTCTTGTTTTTATACAGGCTGTTTACTTTGTCAAGTATATAGGATAAACGGCTTGAATTTACTTTCTGTAGAGAATTTCTATCTTCTTTATACAATACATGAAAGATAACAGGGATTTTATAATGGTATTCTTCAGCAGTGTTGGTAGAGCCATTTTGAGTTATTTGAATTGTTTTGCTAACCTTATGGCTTATAATAGTGACAGTGGCTGTTCTGGAAGCAGATTCCAAATTAGCATTAATAGTTAAGATTAACTTTCCATCATTTTCCCCTTTTTGTGTATTAGGAATACACCATTGTTTATTACTTGTTACAGTCCATGAAGAACTGCAAGTAATATCTATCGTCAATGATTCACCGCTTGCACTAATGTTATTGAACTTTGATTCTGATATATTTAACGTGGCAGAATCCGAATCATCGCATCCTATTAATATCCATAGTAATGGAAGAAGAAAAATTAATCTTGTTTTCATAAATAAAAGAGTTTTATATAAAACGCATGTTTCAAAGATAATGTTTTGATCTGAAATAGGATGGTTTATTTCAGTAAATATTCTACCTCCTTAAACATATAGCCTTTTTTGTTAAGCATCTCATCTTCCAGTATTAATCTTCCTTCGGGTTCTACACAAATGATTCGTGCAAGAAATTCACCGTTGGCATCTTTAAAACGATGCATTCCTTTCTTTCTGAAAAGAGACATTTCATATTGACAGGCTATTGATTCCGTATTCCCTTTTTTGAGGAAGTTATAATAAGACTGGATGCGCAACATGATGTTCTTCAGTATTTCAAATAGATCGAACTCTTTTCTGGTGATTTGTCGCAGTGAAACAGGATTAGGGGCAGAACTGTGAAATGTTTCCTGATTAATATTGATCCCGATTCCTGCAATACTTTGACTGATGTTCCGTCCCATCAGATCGTTTTCTATCAACATTCCACATATTTTCTTTTCTTTCCAATAAATATCGTTCGGCCATTTGATAGAGATATCGGTGGTATAGGTCTCCAGTTCTTCCTTAATAGCCAAAGAAATAATTTGTGAAATAAGAAACTGGCGTCGTGCTTCCAGGAATTCAGGGAAGATGACGGTGCTGAAAAGAAGATTCTTACCGGAATCTGATTCCCAAGAGTTGCCGCGTTGTCCACGACCGGAAGTCTGGAAGTCGGCGACTACGACAGTGAGTTCTTCCACTTTCTGTTTAGAACAGAGAGACTGCAGATAGTTGTTGGTAGAATTAGTCTCGCTGATATGAATCAATGGAACCGGGAATATTTCAGGGGAGAGCATCATATTCTGCACGTAACTTTTTGGTAAATTTTTTGATTACCTCGTCATAAGAGTGATCAATCAGTTGCTTGATCAATTTATCATCCACATCTCGGTCAAAGAATACCTGATTCCAGTATTTCTTGTTGAAATGCCATGCACCTTCCACGCCATTATAATGGTCACGCAATTCAATGGCATATTCAGGATCGCATTTCATGGTAATCCTGTCAGGTGTATTGAAATTGATACATAAAAACATTTTACCCATGACCCTGATGGTTAGGAAATCATCACCGAAAGGTGTATCTTCCGTTACAGCTTTTTTGTTGAGGCTGTATTCTCTGGCTGTCTCTATATTCATAATTCTATTAATTATATACTCATTCAGTGTCTTTCAGCGTTGAATTTTAAAATAAAGGAGGGTAAAATGCTTCCTCTATATGTTCAATCTTGAAATTTATCTCATCGCCTACTATCGTAATGATATCAAAGCGTACAGGAGTGTCAAGCTGAAACAATCTGATATAGGTATCCGCTGCGCGTACCGTACGTCTTATTTTGGGTAAATCAACAGCGTCTTCCGGTTCGGCAAATAGGGTATTGCTGCGGGTTTTCACCTCTACTACAATCAGTTCATTGTCCTTTGCTGCTACAATGTCCAGTTCGAAATGTCCTTTTCTCCAGTTCCGATCACGGATGCAATACCCTTTCTGTTCAAGATAAGCTACAGCGGCATTTTCTCCGGCTTTTCCTAAATCATTATGTTTAGCCATCTTTTTTTGCAAATTTACTGCTTTTATTCTTTGTATTTACAGAAGTAAAAGTAATTTTGCAGAAGATATGAGAAAAAGGAGTAAAAAGTGCCTGAAAATGCATGTCGAATGTACCAAAAGGGAACGACGAATGAGCATTTTGTTGAGCGACGAAGAACAGCTGATTGTAGATCGTTATCTGGAGAAATATAAGATAACGAACAAATCCCGTTGGCTTCGTGAAACCATTCTCATGTTTATCCATAAAAATATGGAAGAAGATTATCCGACCCTTTTTGGTGAACATGACATGAGACGATAATCGATAATTAAAAATTAATAATTGAAAATTAAAGGGGGATGCTGGACGATATTTACTTCATGAAACAGGCTTTGATAGAGGCAGGCAAAGCTGCTGATCGGGGAGAAGTTCCTGTTGGGGCTGTCGTGGTTTGTAAGGAGCGTATTATCGCACGTGCCCATAATCTCACAGAAACATTGAATGATGTAACGGCTCATGCCGAGATGCAGGCTATTACAGCTGCTGCCAATGTGCTTGGTGGCAAATATCTGAACGAATGTACCTTGTATGTCACGGTTGAACCTTGCGTGATGTGTGCAGGAGCTATCGCTTGGGCACAAACTGGCAAGCTAGTATTTGGTGCCGAAGATGAAAAACGCGGCTATCAGAAATATGCAGGTTCAGCTCTACACCCTAAAACTGTGGTTGTAAAAGGAGTAATGGCTGACGAATGTGCTGCACTAATGAAAGAGTTCTTTGCTGCGAAACGAAAATAGAAGCGGTATCCTGTTTATTTGATTTCCTCAAAATCTACATATTCACCATCATCCTGGGTGAATATTTTTTTATGTCTTTTTTCCGAAATATTCTCGGAATATATTTCCTCTTCATCATTAATCGGACGACGATTTCCCTGGTCATAGTCCTGTTGGTTTGTATGTCCCGATTCCGTTTGTCTCGGGCGGGATGAAGATGAACCACGTCCTAATCCGAAAATAGTTCTTAGTATGAAGCCGACAATAGAAAGGCCAAATACAAAAATGGCGATGATAAAAATGAGTATAAATAAAAGTATATGCATTGGGCTATGATTTTTATGTTGTTACTTCGATAAAACTCATAGTACAACAAACGTGCCAAGAGATTGTTTATTTACTTTTTCTTGTAAAAAGTGAAAGTAAAATATACCATACAATGATGGCGGCGAAGCTGCTGATCCCCAGAAATATAAGGAGGGGAATACAGATAATCAGGAATATAAAACTGATTTTGTTGTCATTCCATGACAGATTTTTAAATTTCAGCGAAAACATCGGTATTTCTGATACCAGTAGTCCGGAAAACAGACAGACAAGTATAAGAAGGTAGACAGGATGGCAGTTGTCTGATATCAGGAAATCATGCGCCCCTGCTACTAGAGAGGCCCAGAACAACGCATTGGCAGGAACCGGAAGTCCGACAAAAGAACTGGTCTGTCGCGTGTCATTATTGAATTTAGCCAGACGCAATGCTGAAAAAACAGAAATTAAGAATGCCAAATAGGGTAGGTAAGGAGCGATGAACTCCATACTTGCCGGATAATACATTTCTTTGAACAGAGAGAATACGATCAGTGAAGGAGCAACTCCAAAACTGACATCATCTGCCAATGAGTCCAAGTCTTTTCCGATAATGGAATGTGCGTTGAGCATACGAGCCAACAATCCGTCGAAGAAGTCGAAAATGGAACTTAAAGCAATGAAAAGTAGAGCCAGTTCATATTTCCCTTCAAAAGCCATAACACAGGCAATACAACCGGAGAAAAGGTTTAGGCAGGTTACGGTATTCGGAATACTGTTTTTAATAACGTTTGTCATTGTGACAGAATTATTTAAGTTTGGCGATAACCGTTTGGTTACCGGTCGTTAATTGTCCCATGCTGACACATACTTCTGTGCCAATGGGTAAATACACATCCACACGGGAACCGAATTTGATAAATCCCATGTGTTCGTCAATATAACATTCTTCTCCTACTTCAGCGTAGGTGACAATACGGCGTGCCACTGCACCAGCAATTTGCCGGGTGAGTACTTCCACTCCTTCCGGAGTTTCGATCACTACCGTAGAACGTTCGTTTTCTGTGCTGGCTTTCGGCAACCATGCTTTCATAAAGTTTCCATTATGATGTGCTACCTTTTTAATGGTACCGTCCACCGGATACCAGTTGGCATGTACATTCACAATGCTCATGAAGATGGATATCATTAACCGGCGGTCATGGAAATATTCGTTTTCATCGACTTCTTCGATGACGACGATTTTTCCATCGGCAGGTGCAACGACAATCTTTTCAGTGTCCTGTCCGAAGAGACGGATCGGACATCGAAAGAAATTCACCATCAGCAGATAGACTGCTATACTCGCTACTGCTACCACATAAAATGGTATTTTGCAATCGATTCCCCAATAAAGAGCCGCATTAATCAATAGCAATAGCAAAAAGCTAGCCCATAATATATGTGTTCCTTCGCGGTGAATACGTATTTTTTTCAATTTCTTTAGTCGGCCCATGAATGCTGTTTAATGATATTGTCTGCAAAAATATACTTAATTTAAAAATTCAGCAAGTAAATGAGCATAGAAATGCGAATGTTGATAACTTTTTGAGGATTATTTTTGTTTATAACCCAGGAGGTAGTAATTTTATGCCTTCAAATTAACTACTTATCATTATGCAGGATTTCGTTCATTTACATGTCCATACTCAATATTCTTTGTTGGATGGTCAGGCTAGTGTAGCTCGTCTGGTCGATAAAGCCATGAAGAATGGGATGAAGGGTATTGCCGTGACCGATCATGGAAATATGTTCGGTATCAAGGAATTTACGAACTACGTCAATAAAAAGAACAGTGGTCCGAAAGGTGAAGTCAAGGATCTGAAGAAGCGAATTGCAGGAATTGAGGCCGGCACGATAGAGTGCGAGGATAAGGAGGCGGAGATTGCTGCTTGCAAAGCTAAGATTGTGGAAGCGGAAAACAAACTATTCAAACCGATTATCGGTTGTGAAATGTATGTGGCACGCCGCACCATGGACCTGAAAGAAGGCAAGCCCGACCAGAGTGGTTATCACCTGATCGTATTGGCTAAGAATGAAACAGGTTATCACAACCTTATCAAATTAGTATCACACGCGTGGACGCGTGGTTATTATATGCGTCCGCGTACTGACCGTAGCGAACTGGAAAAATATCACGAAGGACTTATTGTCTGTTCGGCCTGTCTTGGTGGTGAGGTGCCGAAACGGATTACTGCCGGACAATTTGCAGAAGCCGAAGAAGCAATACAATGGTATAAGAACTTGTTTGGGGATGACTACTATTTGGAATTACAACGCCATAAAGCGACTGTCCCCCGTGCCAATCACGAGTGTTATCCGTTACAGGTGAATGTGAATAAGCATCTGATAGAGTATGCTAAGAAATTCAATATCAAACTGATTTGTACGAATGACGTTCACTTTGTAGATGAAGAGAATGCGGAAGCGCACGACCGTTTGATCTGTTTGAGTACCGGTAAGGATTTGGATGATCCTACCCGTATGCTTTATACCAAACAGGAATGGATGAAAACACGCGAAGAGATGAATGAACTCTTCGCTGACGTGCCCGAAGCATTGAGCAATACATTGGAGATTCTTGACAAGGTAGAATATTACTCTATCGATCATGCACCTATCATGCCTACTTTTGCTATTCCGGAAGATTTCGGAACGGAGGAAGGCTATCGGGCGAAGTTTACGGAAAAAGACTTGTTCGACGAGTTTACTCAGGATGAACATGGCAATGTGGTATTGAGTGAAGAGGATGCGAAAGCGAAAATCAAACGTTTGGGTGGCTATGATAAACTCTATCGTATTAAACTTGAAGGAGACTATCTGGCAAAACTAGCTTTTGACGGAGCTAAGAGAATTTATGGCGAACCTCTGACGGAAGAAGTCGAAGAACGAATGAATTTTGAGTTGTACATCATGAAAACAATGGGTTTCCCCGGTTATTTCTTGATTGTACAGGACTTTATCAATGCCGCACGTAAGGAACTGGGTGTATCGGTTGGTCCGGGACGTGGCTCGGCTGCCGGTTCGGCGGTGGCTTATTGTCTGGGTATTACGAAGATAGATCCTATCCAATATGATTTGCTGTTTGAGCGTTTCTTGAATCCGGATCGTATTTCCTTGCCTGATATCGATGTGGACTTTGATGATGACGGTCGTGGTGAGGTGCTTCGTTGGGTGACGAATAAATATGGTCAGGAAAAGGTGGCGCATATTATTACGTATGGTACCATGGCGACAAAGATGGCTATCAAGGATGTTGCACGTGTGCAAAAGTTGCCTTTGTCAGAATCAGACCGTTTGTGTAAATTGGTTCCTGACAAGATCCCTGACAAGAAACTGAATTTGCCGAATGCCATTGCTTATGTTCCCGAATTGCAAGCAGCAGAAGCGTCATCTGATCCACTGTTGCGGGATACGATCAAGTATGCCAAAATGCTCGAAGGCAACGTACGTGGTACGGGTGTGCATGCCTGCGGTACGATTATCTGTCGTGACGATATTACCGACTGGGTACCTGTCAGCACTGCTGATGATAAGGAAACGGGTGAAAAGATGCTTGTCACTCAATATGAAGGTTCGGTCATTGAAGATACCGGATTGATTAAGATGGACTTCCTCGGTCTGAAAACCTTGTCTATCATTAAAGAGGCCGTTGAAAATATCCGTTTAAGTCGTAATATTGAGGTGGATGTCGATGCGATCGATATCTCTGATCCGGCTACTTATAAATTATATAGTGACGGACGTACAATTGGTACATTCCAGTTTGAATCTGCCGGTATGCAGAAGTATTTGCGTGAATTGCAGCCTTCTACATTCGAAGATTTGATTGCCATGAATGCCCTCTATCGTCCGGGACCGATGGATTATATACCTGATTTTATTGATCGTAAACATGGCCGCAAACCGATTGAGTATGATATTCCGGTAATGGAGAAATACTTGAAGGATACGTATGGGATTACGGTCTATCAAGAACAGGTGATGCTTTTGTCGCGCTTATTGGCCGATTTTACCCGTGGTGAGTCTGATGCGCTTCGTAAAGCGATGGGTAAGAAGTTGCGTGACAAGCTGGATCACATGAAACCTAAATTTATTGAAGGCGGAAGAAAGAACGGACATGACCCGAAAGTGCTTGAGAAGATTTGGACAGACTGGGAAAAGTTTGCGTCTTATGCTTTCAACAAGTCGCATGCTACGTGCTATTCGTGGGTAGCTTACCAGACAGCTTATCTGAAAGCGAATTATCCTTCTGAATACATGGCGGCTGTGATGAGTCGAAGTTTGTCTAACATTACCGATATCACGAAACTGATGGACGAATGTAAAGCAATGGGTATTCAGACACTGGGGCCGGATGTGAATGAAAGTAACCTGAAGTTTACCGTAAACCATGATGGCGATATTCGTTTTGGACTTGGAGCTGTCAAAGGTGTAGGTGAAGCTGCCGTGCAAAGTATTATGGAAGAACGCAGGCTGAATGGTCCTTTCCTTGGAATCTTTGATTTTGTACAACGTGTCAACCTCAATGCCTGCAACAAGAAAAATATGGAATGTCTGGCATTAGCCGGAGGATTTGATAGTTTTCCGGAACTGAAACGGGAACAATATTTTGCTGTAAACTCTAAGGGGGAAGTGTTCCTGGAAACATTGATGCGTTATGGTAACCGTTATCAGGCAGATAAGGCGGCTGCCGTCAATTCCCTGTTCGGCGGCGAAAACGTTATTGATGTTGCAACTCCTGAAATACCTCAAGGGGTAGAACGTTGGAGTGATCTTGACCGTCTGAACCGTGAACGTGATTTGGTTGGTATCTATCTTTCCGCTCACCCGTTGGATGAATTCTCTATCGTATTAGAACATGTTTGCAATACACGTATGGCGGATTTGGAAGATAAAGCCGCACTTGTCGGTCGTGAAATAACGATGGGAGGGATTGTGACCAGTGTTCGTCGTGGAGTCAGCAAGAACGGAAATCCGTATGGTATCGCCAAGATCGAAGATTATTCAGGTTCTACCGAGATACCATTCTGGGGAAATGACTGGGTGACTTACCAGGGATATCTTAATGAAGGAACGTTCTTGTATATTAAGGCCCGCTGTCAGGCCAAGCAATGGCGGCAAGATGAGCTGGAAGTGAAAATCACCTCTATGGAACTTCTTCCCGACGTGAAAGAAGAACTGGTGCAGAAGATCACGATTATCATTCCCCTGTCTGTCTTGAACTCGGCTTTGGTCACTGAACTCGCTACTCTGACAAAGGAACATCCGGGAAATACGGAACTATACTTCAAGGTGACAGATGATGCTGATGTAACTCATATGTCGGTTGATTTGATTTCCCGTCCGGTTAGGCTTTCAGTAGGCCGGGATTTAATAACATATTTAAAGGAACGTCCCGAACTGGGATTTCATATAAATTGATTATATTTGTGGCGAGAATAAGCTAACAAAATAACATTTAATAATTAATACTTAAAAAATGGCTTTAGAAATTACAGACAGCAACTATAAAGAGGTTCTTGCAGAAGGAAAACCGGTTGTTGTAGATTTTTGGGCTCCTTGGTGTGGCCCTTGCAAGATGGTGGCTCCTATCATTGAAGAATTGGCTGCGGAGTTTGAAGGACAAGTAATCATCGGTAAATGCGATGTAGATGAAAATGGCGATATGGCTGCCGAATATGGTATCCGTAATATTCCTACTGTATTGTTTTTCAAGAACGGTGAAATAGTAGACAAGCAGGTAGGTGCAGTTGCTAAACCGGTATTTGCGGAAAAAGTAAAGAAGCTTTTATAGTCGATAATACTTAATACCTATTACTTAATACTTAAATTATCATGGGACTGGAAGACGATTTTTTATTAGCAGATGCCGATGACGAAAAGACCATCGAGTTTATCAAAAACTATCTGCCTCAAGAACTGAAGGAAAAGTTCTCGGACGACGAATTGTATTATTTTCTCGATTTAATCGACGAGTATTACTCTGAAAGTGGCATTCTCGACGCTCAGCCTGATGAAGATGGTTATGTCAACATCGATTTGGAAGAGGTTGTGGCTTACATTGTAAAAGAAGCCAAAAAGGATGAAGTAGGAGAATATGATCCTGAAGAAGTCCTCTTTGTGGTTCAGGGAGAGATGGAATACGGAAACTCTCTGGGACAAGTGGACTAAACGACGTCCGGTCTCATTGTAGATAAAATTAAGATAAGGGGTGTGCTCTGTGAGTATACCCCTTTTTTGTGCGGTGTTTTTCTCAAACATTCTTATGCCTATGAGAAAAAGTTCTCACTGCGATGAGAAAAAATACTCATTGCAATGAGAATTAATTCTCACTGTGGTGAGAATAATCCCTTGCCTGAATAGTCTGAAACAGCGTATTCTGGTTATATTTCCTCCAATGCATAATACTGATAATCGCGAAGTATAGTCTGAAGAAATTTTTCCTGATTATCGTCACGAGGAGTAATGGAAAGCAGTTCCTGTACTTTCTTAGCAAGTGCCATGACACGTCTTGCCCGGTCTTTCTCGCTGGATTCCAGTGTTCGGGTAATTACATTCACTTGTTCGAGTGATAAATCAGCCGATTGCGGATATACCGGATTATAATTCTGGGTAAGATAATCAAATTCATCCAGGCTGACATGTATCTTACGGTAGTTTTTCTCTTTAATCACCATCGTACCGGCAGCAAGATCCCCTAACCGTTGATTGTTTTTATTCAATAAAACGACCAGAAGCCCCAGCCCGCTTGTGATGGGACCATCAATGGGGAAAAGAATCCATCTTAACAGATAAGAGCCTATACTGGGAGTGGAACCGTCCACTTTTACAACACGGATATTGATAAGTTTCTTTCCGAAACTCTGTCCGTGATTGAACATTTCACAAAGAAAAGAATAACCGAGAATCGGCAAATAAACGATACATAGGAAAAAGAATAAACTGAATCCTGACGGTAAACTTAATTCGGATAAGAGAGTGGCAGTGGACAAGATGTAAAGCCCGATCAGAAAATAATCGATGATTAAAGCCATCAGTCGTTCGCCGATACTGGCTGGCGTTTGGCTGATACGAACGAATTGTCCGGTTATTATCGTAGATTCTGCCATTTCAGGTTAAACATTTTTAGGATTCCGTTGCAAATATATCATAATTCTCTTATTTTTGCTTCCGGTTTCGGACAAAACTTATCTGAAATCTATTGATAAGCATGAAAGAAGTAACGTTTATTCGTCGGAACATTGAAAAATGGAAGGAGACAGAGAAGGTTGTGGAGCGGGCGGCGAGTCTGTCTCCCGATCAACTGGCCGATGCATATACGGACTTGACAGCTGACTTGGCATTTGCTCAAACACATTTCCCGACTTCCCGTATTACTATTTATCTGAATAATCTGGCTTCGGCATTACATAACGAGATTTACCGGAATAAACGCGAGAAGTGGACACGCATTATTACCTTCTGGACACAGGAAGTGCCACGAACCATGCACGATGCACGCCGCGAATTACTGACCTCCTTTCTGATTTTTGTAGCCAGCGCATTAATCGGTGTATTATCAGCAGCGAATGATCCGGATTTTGTCCGGCTGATATTAGGAAACGGTTATGTAGATATGACACTTGATAATATAGCCAATGGTGAGCCCATGGCCGTGTATAACGGTTCTTCTGAAGTACCGATGTTTCTAGGCATTACGCTTAATAACGTGATGGTATCTTTCAACTGTTTTGCCATGGGATTGCTGACTAGTTTCGGCACAGGATATATGCTTCTTTCCAATGGCATCATGGTAGGAGCTTTTCAAACTTTCTTTTATCAACACGATTTGTTGTGGGAATCCAGTCTTGCCATCTGGCTGCACGGAACGCTTGAGATTTGGGCGATTATTGTGGCCGGTGCTGCCGGATTAGCTTTAGGCAACGGCTGGCTGTTTCCCGGCACCTATTCCCGACTGGAATCTTTCAGAAGAGGGGCGAAGCGAGGCTTGAAAATAGTGATCGGCACTGTCCCGGTATTCATTATGGCAGGCTTTATAGAAGGTTTTATTACCCGTCACACAGAACTTCCCGATATGTTGAGGCTTGGTGTGATACTCACTTCTCTGGCATTTATTATATTCTACTATATTTATTTACCAAATAGAAAAAAACATGGAATCACAGAAACCTAAGATTGCGATGTATGTGAAACGTCCTTTCGGTGAGAAGTTGAACGCTTCTTTTGATTTTATAAAAGAGAATTGGAAACAATTGTTTAAGTATTCAACTTATCTGATACTTCCTATATGCATCATTCAGGCTGCTAACTTTAGTGGTTTAATGGGAAGTATGACAGATCTTACTGCTATGCAGACTTCAGGAGGAATAGGTGAGAATCCATTGGCTGCTCTGGGACCCTCATTTGCATTGAATTATGCAGGAGTGATCTTCTTCTCATGCTTGGGAGGTTTGCTGCTGACTTCCCTGATTTATGCGATGGTACGATTGTACAATGAACGGGAAGAACGCCTGAATGGAATTGTATTTAGCGATATAAAATCGTTGCTGCTCCGTAATGTCAAGAGGCTGTTCCTGATGGGAATTGCTTGTGGTTTCTTGTTCTTCTTTGCGGTGATCCTTGTTGTTCTATTGGCTGTGTTAACACCTTTCACGCTCATTCTGACCATCCCGCTTTTATTCGCATTTATGGTACCTTTGGCATTAATGGCTCCCATCTACTTGTTTGAAGACATTTCGTTGGGCGAGGCATTTGCGAAAACATTCCGGCTAGGATTTGCTACGTGGGGCGGAGTCTTTCTGATATTACTGGTGATGGGGCTTATTGCCAGCGTATTGCAAGGAATCGTTTCTATACCCTGGTATGTGATCTATATTGTCAAAATGATCTTTACGATGAGTGATGGGGGGGCAACTTCTTCATCAGTCGGACTGAACTTCGCACAATATTTGTTCTCTATCCTGATGTTGTATGGTTCTTACTTGTCGGCTATATTCAGTATCGTCGGCTTGGTTTATCAGTACGGTCATGCATCGGAAGTGGTAGATAGCATAACGGTAGAAAGTGATATTGATAATTTTGACAAACTCTAAAACAGACCTCAACTAAATGAATCTCACTTCCCCGGCTGATACATTAGTCTGTGATACGGTGCAGATTGCCCTTTGGCAGTCTGATCCGGCATACAACTATAACCGTGAATTGATTACTCCGGAGATGAATGTCTTTGAGTGGATCAGCAGGCAGTTTGGGGAATTGATGCGTAAAATATTTGGCAGTCGTTTTGCTGAAGAGTATTCAGGGCTTATCCTGATATGTATTGCGATTTTTATTTTGCTGTTGATTGTTTGGTTTCTCTATCGGAAACGTCCCGAATTGTTTATGGTCTCTCGTAAGAATGCATTGCCTTATACGATTGAAGAGGATACAATTTACGGTGTGGATTTTCCGGGAGGTATTGCAGAGGCACTTTCCCGTCAGGATTACCGGGAAGCGGTACGTTTGCTTTATTTGCAAACTTTGAAACAACTTAGTGATGCGGAACGTATTGACTGGCAACTTTATAAAACACCTACCCAATATATTAATGAAGTACGGATGCCGGCATTCCGGCAACTGACCAATCATTTCTTGCGGGTGCGTTATGGTAACTTTGAGGCGACGGAAGAACTCTTCCTGACCATGCAGTCTCTACAGGGAGAAATAAAGAAAGGAGGCGTCTCATGAAAGGAAGCCGCTGGTTCATTATCTTTATTGCCGCCTTTCTATTTATCATGTTTGCAATAGAATATCATTTGCCGAAGAACTTTGTATGGAAGCCCACTTTCGGACATTATGATGAGCAACCTTTCGGATGCGCGATATTCGATAGTCTGTTGTCTTCTTCTTTGCCACAGGGCTACACCTTTTCGAAAAAAAGTCTCTATCAGTTGGAGCAGGAAGATACGACGCAGCGCAGAGGGGTATTGGTAATCTCTGATAATTTGAGATTGTCGGATGTTGATGTAAACGCTCTGTTGAAAATGGCGGAACGTGGAGATAAGATCATGCTGGTGAGTACCTTGTTTGGCAGATATCTGGAAGATACTTTGAGTTTCAGGTCTTATTATTCTTATTTCAGTCCGATGGCTTTGAAGAAATATGCAACTTCATTCTTGTTAAAAGACAGTCTGTGCTGGGTGGGAGATTCGGCGGTTTATCCCCGTCAGACCTTTTATTTTTATCCCCAGTTGTGCTCTTCTTATTTTTGGGGAGATTCGCTTCCTGAAAGGGTGCTGGCACAAAAAGTCCTTGAGTCGAATGAATTTAAATACGAAACCGAGGCGGACTCACTGGTCACGGATAGTGTTACTTATATGCCTGTAGCGATGTCCCGTCAGTGGGGTAAAGGAGAGGTCATTTTAGTTTCCACTCCGTTGATTTTCACCAATTACGGTATATTGGATGGCAAGAATGCAACCTATATTTTCCGTCTGTTGTCACAGATGGGAAAACTGCCCATAGTTCGTACAGAGGGATACATGAAGGAGACGGCACAGGTGCAGCAATCGCCTTTCCGCTATCTTTTGGCACACCAGCCGCTTCGTTGGGCGTTATATCTGACAATGATTACCATCATACTCTTCATGATATTTACTGCGAAGAGACGGCAACGGGCTATCCCTGTTATTCAGGAACCGGCCAATAAATCTCTTGAATTTACCGAACTGATAGGTACACTTTACTTTCAAAAGAAAGATCATGCGGATCTGGTCCGAAAGAAGTTTTCCTATTTGGCCGAAGAACTTCGGAGGGAGATTCAGGTAGATATTGAAGAAGTGGAAGATGATGAACGCTCTTTCAACAGAATTGCCCGGAAAACAGGAATGGATATACAAGAGATTGCGGAACTGATCCGCGAAGTACGTCCGGTGATTTACGGAGGACGTACGATTGATGCGGATCAGATGAAAGTGTATATTGATAAAATGAATGAAATAATCAATCATATCTAAAGAAGAAATTTATGGAAGAGAATACAGAACAGCGAGTAGATTTAACTCTCTTTTCCGAGAAGATACAAGAGTTGAAAGACCGGATTGCTTGCGTCATAGTAGGACAGGAGCAGACTGTCGATTTGGTACTGACGGCTATTCTGGCGAATGGACACGTATTGATAGAAGGTGTTCCGGGTGTTGCTAAGACACTGTTGGCTCGTTTGACTGCCCGTCTGATTGATGCCGATTTCAGTCGTATCCAGTTTACTCCGGACTTAATGCCGAGTGATGTGTTAGGTACGACTGTGTTTAATATGAAGACCAATGGCTTTGATTTTCATCAGGGACCGATTTTTGCAGATATTGTATTGGTGGATGAAATCAACCGTGCTCCTGCCAAGACACAGGCCGCCTTGTTTGAGGTAATGGAAGAACGTCAGATCAGTATTGACGGAACTACTCATCGGATGGGAGATCTTTATACGATTCTGGCTACCCAGAATCCGGTAGAGCAGGAAGGAACATACAAACTTCCCGAAGCACAGCTCGACCGTTTCCTGATGAAGATAACAATGGATTATCCCTCATTAGAGGAAGAAGTGAACATTCTGGAACGTCATCATACTAATGCTGCATTGGTGAAGTTGGATGATATCACTCCCGCCATTACCAAAGAAGAAGTGCTGTCGCTCCGTGCTTTCATGAATCAGGTGTTTGTAGATCGAACGTTGCTTCAATACATCGCATTGATTGTGCAGCAGACCCGTACCAGTAAAGCCGTATATTTGGGAGCCTCTCCACGTGCATCTGTAGCCATGCTGCAATCGTCGAAAGCTTATGCCCTTTTGCAGGGACGTGATTTTGTGACGCCGGAAGATATTAAGTTTGTAGCTCCCTATGTACTTCAGCACCGTCTGATCCTGACTGCGGAAGCTGAAATGGAAGGTTATTCTCCGGTGAAAGTGACACAACGTTTGATTGATAAAGTGGAAGTTCCGAAATAGTTGATAAATGATAGTTGATAGTTTATTGCTACAATCTAACCACAGTCTTTAATCTTTAATTTCTAATTAATCTGTTAATCAGTTGTTTTTAACTCGTCGTTTCTATATTGCCCTTGTCGTAGTTATCCTGTTATTGGGTAGCGGATACGTCTTTGCTCCGTTCTTTGTCATCGGGCAGTGGACTCTTTTTGTCCTGCTTCTGGTGGTACTGGCAGATGCATATTCTCTTTATCGCATTCGTGGAATCCGCGCTTTCCGTCAGTGTGCCGACCGCTTCTCCAATGGTGACGAAAATGAAGTGAGTATTCGGGTGGAAAGTAGTTATTCGCATCCTGTATCTTTAGAGATCATAGATGAGATTCCTTTTATCTTTCAGAAACGTGATGTTGACTTTCAGGTGAAGCTTGGAGCAAACGAGGGAAAAACAGTTACCTATCATCTTCGCCCTACTCATCGTGGTGTTTACTCTTTCGGTCATATCAGAGTTTTTGTGACCGGAAAAATCGGCTTTATATCCCGACGTTATACTTGTGCGGAACCTCTGGATATTAAAGTGTACCCGTCCTATCTGATGCTCCATCAATATGAATTGTTGGCAATAAGTGATAATCTGACTGAATTGGGAATAAAGCGTATTCGCCGGGTAGGACATCATACGGAGTTTGAGCAGATCAAAGAGTATGTAAAAGGTGATGATTACCGCACGATTAATTGGAAAGCAAGTGCCCGCCGACATGAACTTATGGTGAATGTATATCAGGACGAACGTTCCCAACAGATTTATAATGTGATAGATAAAGGTCGAGTGATGCAGCAAGCTTTCCGAGGGATGACTCTGTTGGATTATGCGATTAATGCTTCGCTGGTATTATCGTATGTTGCCATGCGGAAAGAAGATAAAGCCGGCTTAGTGACCTTTGATGAGCATTTCGATTCTTTTGTTCCTGCTTCTAAGCAACCGGGATATATGCAAACCTTGCTAGAGAATCTTTATAGTCAGCAGACCACTTTCGGAGAGACGGATTTCTCGGCTCTTTGTGTCCATTTGAACAAGCATGTCAGCAAACGTAGCTTGTTAGTACTATACACAAACTTTTCGAGTATAGGAGGTATGAACCGTCAATTATCTTATTTGAAACAATTAAACCGCCAGCATCGCTTGCTTGTAGTCTTTTTCGAGGATGTCGATCTGAAAGAATATATAGCTCAACCCGCAAAAGATACGGAAAGTTACTATCGTCACGTGATCGCAGAAAAGTTTGCTTACGAAAAGCGGCTGATTGTATCTACTTTGAAACAACATGGAATCTATTCCTTATTAACCACACCGGATAACCTTTCAATTGATGTGATTAATAAGTATCTGGAGATGAAGTCACGGCAACTATTGTAATATGAATATCAATAATAGTCAGACTTTTTATTCTTCTTTATTATTCCATAGAACTTATAATCCTATGGCTTTTCGTGTTTCCACAAAAAAGAATATAGCCATGCCGATAATGATAATCCCTAATATCCCATAGAAGAGTCGTGCCCGGTTGCGTCCTACGTTTCTGACAATGGTTTGCGCATTACGTGTTGTGAAGAACCAGTCCCAGTTAAGCAATGACGCCAGCAGGGAGACAGTTCCTGCCAGCGCAAAGATTCCTTGTACGATATATTGCCCGGTCATAGTTTAATCACTCTACTTCCGTCTTCCAATTCTTCAATTGTTACTTTTACGGCGTCACCCGGTAGTAATTCCTCCACCAGTTCCGGCCATTCGATAAAGCAGAGAGCACCACTGTAGAAATAATCTTCGTATCCCATGTCGTACACTTCACTTAGTTTCTTGATGCGGTAAAAATCGAAGTGATAGATTAACTCCCCGGTTTCGTCCGAACGGTATTCGTTGACAATAGCAAAAGTCGGAGAACTGATAACATCGGCTACACCCAATTCTTCGCAGAGTGCTTTCACAAATGTGGTTTTACCGGCACCCATCTTTCCGTATAAAGCAAATACAGTGTTGTCGCCCATAGCAGCGATGAATTCCCGGGCTGCTTCATGGATCCTTTCCAGTGATTGAATTTTGATTTCCATATACTATATCTATTATGATGACTTTTTCCTGCAACAACTCTTTCCGATTTTGCAGACAGCATAAATCAGGATAGAGAAGAATATGATGGAAGCTCCCGAGGGGACTTTCCAATGATAAGAAATAAATAATCCGCCCAAGCATCCCAAGAAACCGATACCGATGGACAACCAGATGATTTTCTTGAAACTATAAGTGAAGAGGTTGGCCGTCATTTGTGGAATGGTGAGAAGAGATATGGCTAACACAATACCTACCATCCGCAGGCAGGCTACAATAGTCAATGCGATGAACATCATCAACACGTATTCGAATATCTCTACCGGAATCTTCTGCGAACGTGCAAATTCACGGTCAAAGGCAATATATACAATAGGACGGATAAACAGATAAAAGAATCCGGTCAGTATGAGTGCCAATATGCCGAGCATCCATAAGTCAATTTGATTGATGGTCAGGATATTCCCGAAAAGATAAGCTGATAAGTCTGGTGCAAATCCGGGTGACAAAAAGCTGAACATGATTCCGAGTGCCATTCCCAACGTCCAGAATACTGCAATGGCAGAGTCCTCGCGCATATCTTTCCGTCTGCTGAGCCACTCCACACCGAAGGCTGATAAAACCGAGAATACAGCCGCCGAGAGTATCGGGGAAATGCCGGCAAACAATCCTAACCCGATTCCTCCGAAAGAAGCATGAGTGATTCCTCCACTGATAAATACCAGGCGGCGGGTAACGATGTAGGTACCGATAATCCCACAGGCAATGCTTGCCAGCAGACTACCCAACAAGGCGTGTTGAAAGAATGTATATTGTAGTAAATCCAAGTAAATTAAAAATTAAAGATTAAAAATTAAAGACCGTGATTAGATGATAACAACAGGCCATCATCTCTCACCTATCATTTATCACCTATTGCCTATTACCTCTCAACTTTCTCCGTTTCTTCTTTCTCCGATAATTAGAAAGACCTCGTCTTTGAGATCATCCGGCAGTTCGATGCCACGGAGTTGAAGACTACGCACCCATCCGGCCACTTCTACATCCAATGTTGTATACAGTACATCCCGAAACATATCTGTCTCTTCTTCCGTATATGCATTTCCAGGTCTGCCAATGAACTGGTCCAGCTCTTCATCATCGTAATATTCTATCTTTTTACTGACAGCAGCCAACAAACTATCCCGTTCGCATACTTCATGTTGGCCGCAGCATTCCACATCTACTTCCTTCACTTCCGGCATACGGTCCAGTTCGCCTTTCTCTATTTTCTTTTGTAGTCTTTTGTTGCGGATGATTCCGGCTATCAGCGCGATAACACCCAGCAGTACCAGACTTATAATAAGTATCCACATGACAATATAACAGTTACAAATCAAATTTGTGCAAAGTTACTTATAAATTTGCATTCTATCATGTTAGGCTATCTATTTCTTTTCTTACTTTTGTATCTTACTAACCTAAAGTTCATACATGATGAAACAAAAGAAACTGTTATTTAGCTTGATAGGAGTATGCTTGTTATTAGGATTCTCTTCCTGTTCCAGTGAAGACAAAAGTGTGTTTGGGGACGACTTCGAGATTCCTGAATTGACAGATGCAAATACTATTCAATTCACGGTAGATGCTAGCGGTGAATGGAAGGTGATAGAAATGAATGCAGGTGGTGGACGAATTGCTATCGAATGGGGTGATGGACGATTACAAAAAATCGAACATCCCGATAATGCTTCGATTCAATACAGATATAAGCCTTCAAGGAGTTTCACGGTAAGGGTTTGGGCAGAGGAATTGACAGCTTTCAGTGTTAGTGGTGTGTTGATGCCGGTAAGTAATATGCATTTGGGGGATTTTCCCAGGATGAAGAGGATTGAATTAAATAGTATAAAAGAAAGCAGTTTCTTAGATTTGAATACTTCCTGCCCTAATTTGGAATATATGAATATTGGAAATTGGGAGGGTTTGGAAGAATTACATTTTGATGAGTGTCTGAATCTGAAAACGGTACAGGTATACACTAATCCGAAATTGACTTCCATAAAATTGGGGCATTGTGAATTTTTGACCTCGTTGTATTGTATAGATAATGGAATAACTTCACTTTCATTGAAAAAGTTACCAGCATTACATACGGTAGAGTTAACCGGTACACCGCAGTTGTCGGCTTTGGAAATAGATGATGATAATATGATTAGTGTATTGCATATTGAAGGATGTGTATTTCAGAAACTGGACTTTTTGAACAAGTTAATGTCATTGACTGAATTATATTGTAGCTCTAACAAATTGACAGACCTTGATACATCTGGTAATAAAAAACTGTGGTATTTGGATTGTTATAATAATCAATTAAAGAGTTTGTCTATCCCAATGAATAATAATTTGAGAAAACTTGATTGCCGATATAACAAATTGGATAAAGATCAACTTAATAATATCTTTAATACTTTGCCGGATGTTACAGGGTATCCCGCTTATTATGATAAATGTGTGATTATGTACAAGAATAATCCGGGAGCGGCAGATTGTGATGAGACTATATTACAGAATAAACATTGGCGGGTGAATTGAAACTTACCTTATCAATAAATGAAAAACGACTTAAGATATTTGAAGTATAATGAAGAGAAATTATTTACTATTAGCATTCCTGTTTGTTGGAAACATTACTTTTGCCCAATCTTCTATTGAGAGAGGGTTAAATACGATCAATCGTTCCTCCGCCGAGGCTACTATCAACTTTTTGGCAGGCGATGAGTTGCAAGGTCGTGAGGCGGGTTTTCACGGTTCACGTGTGACTTCGGAGTATATTGCCTCTTTATTGCAATGGATGGGAATCCCACCTTTGACTGACAGTTATTTCCAGCCTTTTGATGCTTATCGCAAAGAACGCCAGAAAAAAGGGCGCCTGGAAGTACATCCTGATTCCATAGCTAAACTGAAACAGGAAGTCCATCAGAAGCTCTCTATGAGGAATGTATTGGGAATGATTCCTGGTAAAAACACGAAAGAATATGTGATTGTAGGGGCTCATTTCGATCATTTAGGCATCGATCCTGCACTCGACGGCGATCAAATATACAATGGTGCTGATGATAATGCTTCCGGTGTATCGGCAGTGTTGCAGATAGCGAGAGCCTTTCTTGCCAGTGGACAGCAACCCGAAAGGAATGTAATCTTTGCCTTTTGGGATGGAGAAGAAAAAGGATTGCTAGGCTCTAAATATTTTGTACAAACTTGTCCTTTCTTGTCTCAAATAAAAGGGTATCTGAACTTTGACATGATTGGACGTAATAACAAACCTCAACAGCCTAAACATGTTGTCTATTTCTATACAGCTGCTCATCCGGCTTTTGGTGATTGGCTGAAAGAGGATATCAAAAAACACGGCTTACAGTTGGAACCGGATTATCGCGCCTGGGATCATCCGATAGGAGGAAGTGATAACGGTTCGTTTGCCAAAGTCAATATTCCGATCATCTGGTATCATACCGACGGGCATCCTGACTATCACCAGCCTTCCGATCATGCAGATCGATTGAATTGGGATAAAATAGTGGAAATTACCAAAGCATCTTTTCTCAATATGTGGAAGATGGCGAATGAGAAGTCATTTTAAGGAAACAGATAAAATACAATCCTGATAATGAACGGGAAAATGTGTCAGGATTGTACTTCTTATTTTTTGAGTATTCTTTTCAAGTAGTCGATATTTGGCAGATTCACAGTTTCAAAAACTCCTTTATAAAACAGGGCGAAGTTGTTGAAAACACAAGGCAATTGCTTTGCTTTTTCTAATGTGTCCACTTGAATGAAAGAAACAGGAACATTATTTGTTTCGCAATACTGTTTAATCATCTCAATGTATTGATAGATATAAGGGCATTGCATATCATAATAAACAGTCAGTTCTTCGCTTTCTATTTTTAGCCTTTTAGCATTTGGAGTGAATTTCGGGGTTGTCCCATCAAAAGAAAGGGCAAGCAATTCATATCCATTATCGGTAGTGTCAACCACCTCAAAGCCGAACTTCTTTGCAAATGATTGGTCTGAAAGCCAATTCTTCTGTTTTCTTGCTCCAAGCATACAAATGCCGGATTTACCTTTTTCTTTAGCATCAGCTATACAGTACTCCATCAACGAACTTCCATATCCGTTTCCTCTGGGACTGCCTAAAACCCATAAGCAATAGAGGTAATAGTAGTTGCCTCCTATTATCGGAACCCAGGCTTTTTCAAGAGGAGCATATTCAATAAAGACCGTAGCTTTTGCATTTAACTTTCTAAAAACATGACCTTCCTTCAGTCGGTCGGAAAGCCATTGCCGTTTTGCTTCAATGCCCGGATGAGATTTTTTACTACGGATAATGCAGCATAAATGCTCATTGGAAAGATTTTCTGCTGTTAAGTTTACGAAATCAGTATTCATATGCACCTTCGTTTCAAGTTAGATATTATCAATCGGCTAGTGTGGTAATTGTAATATTCAATTGGCACGGTTGACAAACAATTAAGTACAAATGTAGTGAATTTATGCGGATTATCTCTGTTGGAAGAGCCTAGAAATCACAAAGGATGATTTCGTATATCCGGTGAAGGGGCAGGGAGCCATCCTAATGTAAAACTTCATTGCCTTACTTAGGATTCGATTGACCGCAGTTCTACCTAATCTAAAGTGAGACAATGAAGCTGAAAAAATAAAAAGATAACAGGTATATAATAGTAAGGTCGATATATTTGTAAATTCAATGAGCTTGTTCTTTTATCTTTTTATTATTCTACAGGCTGTGCGCCGGTATCGCCTTCAATTTTCCAGCCCGGATTCTGATAAACGACTGAACTTGTAAAGTCGTTCTTATCCGAGGCTGTCTGACGAAATACAGCCATACCTATCGGATCCAGATAATGAGCCGGTGTGAAGAGGAAACCATTCTGCCCGGCAATCAGATTATTCTTCGTGATTTTTTCGTAAGGAAGAATATATTTGCTTAAATCTGGCGAGGACATATTACCTTCTGCCGGGTCTACTTTGCATAAATCTGCCAGTTGTGTTTCATATTTGCTTCCCCAGTATAGCATACCTTCTATACGGTAAGGTTTGGACACCAACTGGTCGCATGCACGCCAACGTTTCAAATCTTCCCAACGCAAAGCTTCTGCACAAAGTTCGTTGCGGCGTTCACGGCGGATATTATATAATGTTGCATCTATTAATTGTCCATGAGAATAAGCACCGAAATCGCCTTTAGCCTCTTCACTCATTTGTGTTGCAGCGATTGTTTTATTATAGTCTTCGTCCACTTTGGCGCGTCGGCGTAAAGCTTTCCAATATCCATCGGCTGTTCCGTCAATTCTACCATTTTTCTCGTATGAGGCTTCCATATAAATTAGCATCGCTTCTGCTGCACGGAAAACGATCCCACCTGATGTTCCTGCATTGTGATCATTTGCCATGTGGCTTGAATAGTGCTTGCCTTTTTTGATGATAAATCCAGTTGTTGCCAAACTTCCTTTATCACCATAAATGAAGCGGATTGAGCAATAGCTGGGAGCTCCGTCATTTCCGTAATAATTCACGTCACCTTCGTTTTCGGTGTTGGCATCGCCCGGCTTTTTGGTAAAGATAACAATGCGGGAATCGCGATTCTGCAAAGTAGAGTTTACTCCTTCTTTTTCCCACTCGGAATCATAGCCGGAACCAGCTGCATAGATAGGAAGACCATTGCGCATCAGGAAAGAATTGATCATGCCACGAGTCCATCCGGAACCACCGCCATTGCGCTCCAGCTCCATTTGCAAATTACTGGTTACTAATCCTTCCTTGAATTGTTTCCACATTAATATTTCATCATATCCTTCCATGTTTTCATCGCAGAACATGGTGTAATAAGGATTGATGGAAACCAGACTGGTATTCATACCTTCGGGGGTATCGGTATTATCTGCCAGTTTTCCGACGATATAGTCGCCTACTACTTTTGATGATTTCATTGCTTCATCAAGAAAATAAGCTACTTCTGTATCAATATTAAAACCGCTTATATCTGCGGGATTACCCGGCCATCCTTTTCCACCGGGTACAAAAGCGGTTCCTTTGTGATACTTTTCCCAAGTTGCTTCGAAGAGGGCAACGCGTGCACGTAGCAAGTGGGCTACGTTTTTGCTGATGCGATTCTTTCCACCGGGACCTTTGTCAAGCAATAATTCTGTTGCTTTTTGCAAATCGTCCAGAATGAAGCGTGCCACCTTATTACGTGGTTGGCGCTTGCTGGATTCCACCAAAGTTTCTTCTATGTCGGGCAAAGCAGTAGTGATGATAGGTAAATCTCCCAAAGAAACTAGTAATTTATAATAATTATATGCCCGAATCACATACATTTCTCCGATGTAATGTTTCACGTTATCTTGATTGCCGGTAATGATACCTGCTTCGAATTTTGGCAAAGTGTTGTCAAAGAAATAATTGCAAGCTCGTATTTTGCTCCAGTCCCATTCGCCTTCGCCTGACGGTACTTTCTTTTGGCCGGGTATCCAGAATGCTGGTGAGCCATCACTGGCTTGATTATCGGTATCATTATCTTTGCCGAAGAAATTAATGCCATACGCATCAGTCACTGTTTCAAATGGGTAAGCATTGATAGTGTATGCAGCCAGATCACTCTCAGATGCAAAATATTTTTCGGGAATTACTTTATCCAGTGGTTCCCTGTCGAGAAAATCATTACAACCGGTCAGTCCGGTTAATAGCAATGTCCCTATTGTCAAAAGTTTGATATGTTTTTTCATAATCGTTTATCTTTTAAAATGTTGCACTTAAACCGAATGATATAGTCTTGGATAGTGGATAGGTACATCCGTCCCAGTTACCGATGCCGACAGTTTCGGGGTCAAACGTATCGGCCAGACTGGTGATAGTAAATAGATTCTCTGCTGAAACAAAGAAACGCAGATTGTTTACGCAGAATTTTTCTGTCAATGATTTCGGTAATGTATAACCTATGGTAACATTTTTCAAACGGCAGTAAGCCGCATTTTGCAAATATCGGGTCTGTGGATTACGGTTTCTGTCATTTTCAAGAGGACGCGGATAATATCCGCCCAAATTAGCTCCTAGCGGATTGGTTGTATCTTCTCCACGGAAATAGTCCAAATGAGGTTTGAAGAAGTTAGTCTGCCAGTAACCTACTGCTCCCCAAAACATTGTTGAACCACTTCCCGGCATATAATCGCGTTTCATCGTTCCCTGGAAGAATAATTTTAGGTCGACCCCTTTCCAGGCGGCATCCAGATTCAAACCAAAGTTATAACGCGGTGTGCTGTTGCCTATTTTCTTCAAATCACCATGATCGGTCAGCGTTTTGTTGCCTCTGCTGATCTGACCATCACCATTCAAATCTGCATACATGATGTCACCTGCTCCCCATCCGGAACCGAGTACATCTTGTGCACCATTGGGCATACTGGCTAAATGATCTTTCATCTCTTGATCGGTCTTTGCGATGCCGATAGTTTGGAATCCCCATATATCACCTACATGAGCGCCTGCATAATACGTATTATTATTGTCTTTATCTAAAATTGTGTTTGACGGGTTGGGATATTTATCAATAACGACTTGATTGTCTGACAAAGATAAGGTAACTCCATACTTAAAGTCACGTATCTGGTCGCGCCAGTTCACTTGTATTTCCCAACCTTTAGAAGTCATATCGAGGTTGTTTACTTTTGGAACTGCAATACCTAAGAGGTTGGGTAGTTCAGGGGCGGGACCTACCATGTTCTTGGATTTACGTTGGAAGTAGTCGAATGTTACATTCAAACGATTGTTGAGCATAGATAAGTCTAAACCTAAATCTAATGTTTGTGTCTTTTCCCACGTTAGCAAAGAAGATACCAGAGCGGATTCTTTGGATATATTCGGTTTTGTGCCATTTACCAGCCAACTGCCTAATGCATAATTACCCCATTGGTCTTTGTTAATATCGATTGTTCGATAGAATGGATACCAATTATCTGTATTTTGGTTGCCTAGTTCACCCCATGAACCACGAATCTTGAATGTGCTGATTAAATCGGTCAGATCTTCAAAGAATGCTTCACGGGCAATGTTCCACCCTAAGGAGAATGATGGGAACAAATTCCAGCGGTTGTCTCGGAGGAAACGTGAGGTGCCGTCGTACCGCATATTAATTTCTGCCAGATAACGTCCTTTATAGTCGTAATTTACACGTCCGAAGAAACCGGCTGTTGCCCATTCGGCATACCCTCCTCTGTTTAGTGCATTTGTTTGTGTGGTGTTCAAGGTAGCCACTTCCGACATGATGCCGTCCTGGGAGGCGGTAATGTCACGTTGTTTGAATAATTCGCTCTGAAAACCCAGCATCACTTTAAAGTTGTGTCCGCTTTCTAATGATTTGCTGTATTCGGTAAAGATATTCGGATTAAAGAAATTACTCTTATAAGCATATTCTGTTACACTGGAAGTTTGATTAGCAATGATGTAGGGATTTTTACTTACATCATAACCATAAACGGTTTGATAATCGGTATGGTTGAAATTATAATTGGAACGGTAGTTCAATTCGATGTTGATTTTCCAGTCTTTGACGGGTTCCATGATTAAAGCAAGTTGATGCGCTGTCACGTCGTTTTGTGATTTATATCGACCTCCTTCTGTTAATTGGTAAATCTTGGATTCAACAGTATAGAATCCGTTTGGATCTACTACCGGAATGACAGGCCAGTAACGGCATACATCGAAATAGAATACATTACTCTTGATGTCACCTCCGGCAAATGAAGGAGATTCATAATCCGTACGGTTAAAGCGCATACTGTAACTAATCTTTAACCACTTGGTCAGGTTGGCATTGATTTTTGCTGTAAAAGCATACCGTTGTTTGTTGTCATTACCAAACTTCAACAGACCACCCTGATCGAGATAATTGGCTGAAAGATAATATTGTATTTTATCTGTACCGCCGTTTACGCTCAATGAATGTTCGTGAGTGAAACTGTTGCCGAATAACGTTTTTAGCCAGTCTGTGTTGCCGGCCGGCATTACATCCTTACGTTGCGGGTCGTCGAATGAGTTCCATCTTCCTGCATCAGTCGGCCACATATACTGT
Organism: Bacteroides sp. D55t1_190419_B8; assembly: GCF_015558905.1. Taxonomy (NCBI): domain Bacteria; kingdom Pseudomonadati; phylum Bacteroidota; class Bacteroidia; order Bacteroidales; family Bacteroidaceae; genus Bacteroides; species Bacteroides sp. D55t1_190419_B8. The sequence goes on along the minus strand of NZ_JADMOU010000005.1, from coordinate 170,938 downwards.
GTACCTTTTCCTGCCTGGAAATCCTGAATTTGTTGAAGTTTGACGGCGCTATACATCGGAGTTTGTCCTCCATTGGTTAACTGATCATTAATTGCCAAAGCAAAATTGTATGAATCTGCCATTTCCGGCATATTCAAGGGTGATACAAAACGGAAGTTGTTATTATAGTTAACCACTGTTTTTCCCGATTTACCTTTCTTGGTCGTAATTAGGATTACTCCACCTGGTGCACGAGAACCATAAATGGAGGAAGCAGCTGCATCTTTTAGTACGGAAATATTCTCAATATCTTGTGGATTGATAGCGTTCATATCTCCCTCCATACCGTCAATGAGTACCAATGGCTCTACTTTTGAGCCAGCGCCAATTGTTCCGACACCACGAATATTGAATTTTTTATCAGAACCTAGAGAACCACCACCATCGCCGGTAGAGATATTCATACCCGGAACCATACCTTGCAAAGCTTCTATGGTAGAGTTGACGGGACGTGCCGAAATTTCTTTTGCTCCTACGGTAGATACAGCTCCTGTCACATTCACTTTCTTTTGTGTACCGAAAGCAACTACAACTACTTCGTCCAACGTTTGTGTATTGTCTTTAAGGATGACATTCAATGATTGTCCTGCAAATTTAATTTCTTGAGTCTGATAACCAACAAAAGAGACTACAATAATGTCTCCGGTTTTTACATCACTTAAAGAGAAATCGCCGTTAATTCCGGTGATTGTGCCGTTTGTCGTACCTTTAACTACAACGGATGCACCGATGATGGTTTCACCTGCTGCATCTTTTACTACACCTTTACAAATACTACTCTGTTGTACAACGGAAACTTTTAAGGTGCTAACAGTCTCCGGATAAGCAGTTTCTACTGACATTATCAGTAGAAACAACAACATACTGACTGACTTTAATTGTTTAAACATAGCATTGAATTTAAAGTTTCTCCTAGAATCCAGAATTACTTTTTAATAAGTTCTTTCAGAACTTATTACGTGCATAAAACGTTGGATTCAAAGCCTTAAATTCAAAAAAGGAGCTTTCTGTTAATCAATCTTTTCTACTTGTTTTCTACCTGTTCTATTTCTATTTCGTACCTGTTTGTGTTAGATGAAATAATGAGAATGGTGAAAATAAACAAATCATTTCACCTAAATATTAAGGTGAAATGCAACTTATCGTGTGATTGCAAAGAGAAAATGCACGAGAATTTGATATTATTTTCGAAAAAGAACGATATAAATTAAAATATATTATATATTTGTGCTGTTAATTCTAATTTTATAAACCATCCTAGTTCTGAAAGAACTTATTTTTTCATCATTGATTACTGAATCTTAAAAGTGTCCTCTAATTGTAAGAGAGCTGTTTATTTGTGAGTTAGCTACTATTATTAATATGACTCCTGTACAGTCTTACATACATAACCAGAATTTGGTAGATACCAATATATGTATTAAACACTTGGGGGAGGTATCTTTTTAAAAGATTTACTTAGACAAATATGTGTTGGCTGTGGAGTATCTATCATTACATCCGGCAATAAATAGCAGATGGCAAAAGACGAAATAGAATAGTCACATATTTCCATCTTTTAGAGATGAAAGCTACTTTTTTCTTTTTAGAAATAGCCTTTTTTATTTGTCTCACAGCCTTGTCAACAGGAGTAACCCAGAACAATCCTTCTCCTTTTGCCATGGCAGTGTCTACAAATCCGGGACGAATATCGGTCGTATAAATAGGATGGTGAGATTTGGTCGCTTTCTGCCGTAGCCCTTCCATATAATTGATTTGATAGGCTTTCGATGCATTGTAGGCAGGGGCAATACCACTGCCCCGAGTACCTCCAACGGAGGAGATAGTAACCAGATGCCCGCTTTTTTGCCGTTCGAAATATCGGAATCCCCAGTCTACAATGTTGGTGAATCCTATCACGTTGGTTAGTAAAGTGGGCTCTTCCAGTTGGTAGGATAGTTTAGGGTTTAGTTCTCCGGTACCGGCACAGATAATCAGTATATCCATTCCACCCATTTTTTGAACGAGTGTCTCAAGGGATGAAATAGTGGATTGTGTGTCGGTGATGTCACACACTTGATAGAATAGTTTGTCTTCGTCACGGGCGCATACCTCTTTCAATAGATTTTCTCTACGACCGGTAATGCCGATAAGGAAATCTTCTTGAGAATAAATTTCTGCCAATCCACGGCCGATGCCGGAGGTTGCACCTATAATTATAATTTTTTTCATGAAATATCGTATACTTTATTTGTCCGCAAAAGTAGGGGTAGGGAATAAATAAACTCTTGACTGAAATCAAGAATTTACTTTTGTACGACTTTTCTTCGGATGCGGCTTAATGTTTCGGGACGGATCAAAAGGTAAGAAGCCAGTTCTTTTAAAGTAATCAGTTTCAGTAAGTCGGGACAACGGTTGATAATTTCGAGATAGCGTTCCTCCGGCGTCAAGCTGTACATTGATATCATCCGGTCGTAGACCTCCCATAGCAAAGTTTCTGCAATGCGGCGTCCCAACTTTTGGTGAGCGTCGTTGGTATCGTAGAATTCCGTCATTTGCTGGTAATTGATTACGTATACCGAGCAGTCACATAAAGCCTGTATATCTACATTGGATTTATCCTGTAGCTGGAAAGCCGGATAGTTGCCAACAAAAGAGTGATCGAAAGTATATCCTACGATGCTGTTTTCGCCTGCACTGTTAGTACAACAGTACCGGAAAGAACCTGAACTGACGAATCCCATTGTTTTACATACTTCTCCTTGACGGGAAAAGTATTCTCCTTTTTTATAATAGGTTTGCTTTCCCTGTTGCAATACGAAATCTACAATAGGGGAGTAGTTGATATGGGAAGTATATTTATTGAAATCTTCCACAGTGTCCGAAGATTATCCTTCGTTTATCACCTGAAATCCGGCCTGCTTCAAATCCTCCCAATATCCGGGATATGATTTGGTAACGACCTGCGGATCAGCAATAAGCAAATTAGGACGACAGATAACTGCCGGAGCAAATGCCATAGCCATCCGATGATCTTCGTAGGTGTCAATCACCGGAATTTCCTCCGGTTCACATCGTTCGCCATTCCACATTAATATGCTGTCATTTTCTTCCTCAATAACATATCCTAGCTTTTTAAGCTCTGTGCGCAATGCGGCAATACGATCAGTCTCTTTTATTTTCAGACTTTGTAATCCTGTGAAACGGAAAGGAATATTCAGCAAGGCACAAGTAACGACAAACGTCTGTGCCAAGTCCGGAATATCGACAAAATCCTCTTCCAGCCTTTCCGGCGCTTTACCTGTTTTTTTCAGTTTCACACCCTGCGATGTAAATTCGGTAGTTATGCCTAAGCGTGAGAAAACTTCTGCTCCCCGACTATCACCCTGATAGCTGTTACGGAACAATCCTAACAGCTCTATTTCTGCTTTGGGAGACAAGGCAGCAATCTGATACCAATAGGAAGCCGCGCTCCAGTCACTTTCCACTTTGAAAGGAATGCTCTGATAGAGTTGTGGAGCAACGGAAATACAGTTTGGAGAAGTCCATGCGGCTTTGGCTCCAAAGTCCTGCATCAGTTGCAATGTAAGATTAATATATGGACGGGAAATAATCTCCCCGCTCAAATGTAACGTCAAACCGTCTTTGAGTACCGGACCTATCATCAGCAAAGCAGATATATATTGGGAACTGACATTTCCTTTCAGTGTTATTTCGTTTCCTTTCAGCTCTGCCCCTTTGATACATAGAGGAGGATACCCTTCATTGTGGGTATACTCTATTTCAGCTCCTAACTCCCGAAGAGCATTGACTAATATCTGTATCGGACGTTGCTGCATACGTGCTGTTCCTGTGATGGTCCGTTCTCCCGGAGTCACACTTAAATAGGCGGTAAGAAAACGCATAGCAGTGCCCGCAGCCATGATATCAATCATCTCTTTCCCTTCGGTGAGAGCCTTTATCATCACCTGTGTATCGTCACAATCAGACAGGTTTTCAGGAGCATACGTTCCTTTACCCAATGCATTGATGATTAATGCACGATTACTGATACTTTTAGAAGCCGGCAACTGGATAGCTGCTGTTACCGTTGAGGGAGGGATGAGTTTATAGAGCATCATATTTAAATATATTCTTTGTTATGAAGTACAAAAGTAGAGATTTATTCGGAGACTTCCAACTGGTTTTGGCTCTTGGTAAGGGAGTTGAGGTAGTATCTATCTCTTCCGGCTTATTCTTTTTATTATTAACAATGGTTTGTTTGGAAAGAAATTTTATATTTGCAGTATACTAATAATAAGCTCATGAAAATAAAATCCTTGTATGCCTTATTGTTTTGTATTTTTACGACTGGATGTTTGGACGGTCAGAAACAGTCGGATCATGCAATCCTTATCGCTTATACGTCAACAGAATTTCCGGAATTAGGCTCTTCTGTCTGTTATTTGAATGAACGAGGTGATACGGTGATTCCTTTTGGTAAATATCATTATGGAGGGAGTGATACCATACGGCATATCGGTTTTGTAGTGGAACCTCATACCCCCGGATGGACAACGATCAACAATAAAGGAGAAAAACTTTTTTATACCTTTAGCTTTGATAATGGGCCGGACTATGTAGAGGAAGGGCTTTTTCGTATCATAAACGATGAAATGCTGATGGGGTTTGCCGATACATTGGGGAATGTCGTCATCCAACCGCAGTTTGCTTTCGCTCTTCCTTTCAAAGACGGGAAGGCCAAAGCGACTTATACCGGGGAAAGAAAGACACTGGATAAGTATGGGGAGCATTGGATGTGGCAAAGCAATCATTGGTTTTATATTGATAAAAAAGGTAATAAATTGAAATGAAAATATCGAATATACGTTTATTAAACCAACAGTTGTTAAGTCCTCTTTTCTCTCAACCGAAGGAACTTGTGTCCTGGATGGGAGCCATACAGGCGCAGAATTATTCCATGGTAAAGTGGGCAGTAGGAATGCGTTTGAAGTCGGCAACGATTCAGACTGTGGAGAAAGCGCTACGCGAGGGTGAGATTTTGCGGACTCATGTTATGCGTCCGACATGGCATCTGGTAGCGGCAGAGGATATCCGATGGATGTTGAAACTTTCTGCCGAGCGTGTGATAGCTGCCAATGAATCTTATGCGAAAGGACATGATCTGGATATTTCAGAAGAACTTTATGCGAGAAGTTATCGGTTACTGGAAAAGATTCTTAGTGGAAAAAAGAGTCTGACAAGGCAGGAAATTGCTGAACATTTTAGCCGTTCGGGAATTGTGGCGGATAATCATCATATGACTCGTTTTATGACACGAGCGGAACAGGTAGGTATTGTCTGTAGTGGAGAAGATAAAGGAAGTAAATGCACGTATGCGCTTTTGGAAGAACGTGTCCCGCCAATGCCCGAATTGACAAAAGATGAATCTTTAGCTCGTTTGGCCAGAAACTATTTTCGGAGTCATGCTCCCGCCGTTTTGCAAGATTTTGTCTGGTGGTCGGGACTGCCTGTTACCGAAGCACGACAAGCTGTCTATCTGATTGATTCAGAATTGACTACGGAAGAATGGAATGGACAGACATGGTATATTCATGAAGATTGCCGGACTCGTGGAAAAGTCTCCGGAAGTTTACATCTTCTTCCTTCTTATGATGAATATTTGCTTGGGTATAAAGACCGGACAGACGTTTTGCCTAAAGAGCATTATGCAAAAGCATTTACGAATAATGGTCTGTTTTATCCGATTGTTCTTCATGAGGGGCAGGTGATAGGAAACTGGGATAAGTCTGTTAAAAAAGGAGGCTCGTTCATAGAACATTCATGGTTCCGGCTGGATGATTGTGTCGATGAAGTTGCTTTGAACCGTGAAAAGGACAGGTATATACGATTTTGGAAATAATATGAAAAACGTATATTCTATCTTTCTGCAATTCACCTCTATTAATTATAGTATTTGTTTTTAATCCCCTTCACCCGTGAATGCCCTATTTATCAGGTGTTCAGAAGAAAGGTGAAGGAGATAGATAAAATGCTATATCTGTAGAAAGAACGGATATACCTCTTATTAACTCTCAAAAGCATAGCTTTAGACTGGTTAAAGCTATGCTTTTCATTCCCTAAAGCTATGCTTTAGTCAGGTAAAACAACCTGTATATGTGAAGTACCTATTTATTCATTTGTTTTTTGGCCCATTCCAGTCTTCGTTGATCGGCTAATGGAGTCACTTTAAATTCTTCGAATGTAGCGGTGAAGCCTTTCCCGTCCGGACAAGCTCCCATCAACCCAACCATGACAGGACAATTATCTTGCAACCAACAAGTGCGCATCATAATATATTCTTTATCGTCACGTGAGAAAAATATTTCTACTGCATCCAAACGGCGGACTGCTTTTATCCATATAGAACGGGGAGCATCCGGCAACTGCACTACGCTCCAATCGCTAGTCCGATGCGTTACAACAGCACTCACATTCTGTTTGCCATCTACATATTCCACACCTGCTTTGATCCAGTTTTCATGGTCGATGCGCAGCATTAATCCCATTTGGTCGAAAGTTGTTACGTAATTGCCGGTTATCTTTACTTTGGCTTCGAATTCTCCACCGTAAGTGGCATAATAGAAAGGACCGTCGTCTACGGTAAATCCATAATGAGAAATCCGCCAGAAGTCAGTTTTTGCCGGAACGTCCATCACTAAAGTTTTACCATCTTTTATTTCCCATTGTTGAGGCTCATTCAGCCAGTTCATTTTATTCAAACTTTGTCCCATAGAAGAAGTTGCTACTGCCATAAAGGCTATTGACATGATTTTGATTTTTAAATATTTCATGATTATTTCTTATTTGATTATCTTTGTGGTGCAAAGATAGCACAAGCCGCCGTGTGTAACAATACTGAATAATAACCATTTTATAGAATGGACGTATTACAAAAGGAAATAGATGAAGTTTATGCAACGCAACCGATCACTGATGAAACATTGGATAATAGGGTTGTAGAGCAGCATCGGCGATTTATTCATTCATTGACAGAGATAAATGGCGGGTGTGCTGTAATTTCGGATCTTTCGAACAGGAAGAGTTATATTGCCGTTCATCCGTGGGCACATTTCTTGGGGTTGACTCCCGAAGAAGCTGCGTTAAGTGTAATTGATTCTATGGATGAAGATTGTATTTACCGGCGTATTCATCCTGAAGATTTGGTAGAAAAGCGGTTATTGGAGTATAAGTTTTTTCAGAAAACCTTTGCAATGCCTTTCGATGAACGGCTGAAATACCGAGGAAGATGCAGAATACGTATGATGAATGAGAAAGGAGTGTATCAGTATATTGATAACTTAGTGCAGATTATGGAAAATACTCCTTCGGGAAGTGCATGGCTGATCTTTTGTCTTTATTCCCTGTCGGCAGATCAACGGACAGAGCAAGGTATATACCCTACCATTACTCACATGGAACGTGGAGAAGTGGAAATACTTTTCTTATCGGAGGAACATCGCAATATATTGTCCGAACGTGAAAAGGAAATACTTCGCTGTATACGTAAAGGACTATCAAGTAAAGAGATTGCAACAACCCTTTATATCAGTGTGAATACAGTCAACCGGCACCGGCAGAATATTTTGGAAAAACTTTCTGTCGGGAATTCGATAGAGGCGTGTCGGGCTGCTGAATTGATGAAACTGTTGTAATTGTAATCCAATTTTTTCACCTGTTTTAAATGATCATGTGTGAATGCATCTACTACTACTTCAGTTTCCACCATAGAAATGGTGAAAGCTTTGGCGCCATATCCGAGATATTTCAGATTGCTCATTTCTGTTTGAAATAAAGCGGCTGAAATATCTCCGGAAGTGCCATAAGGTTTTAGTAGATTGGTATATTGTTTTTCTATTTCCTGAAAAAAGATTCGTTGCTCCATAAGGTATCGTCTGCATCGAAAGCTATAACTATAATAAGTCCTTTCATCGGTTTCGTCGTCAATTTATGATTTTTGTAGATATCCGGGTATCTCATAGAGCAAAGATAGAAGAAAAATCAATATATCATTTAAAAGTTGACTTTGATATTTTTTCGGAAAATAATATCTTCTGCATTTCTCCCGATCATAATTGTATAATCTCCATCAGCTTTTTCCCAACCGGACTGACCGTAATACGCTAGTCGATCAAAAGGAATTTTGAGTTGGATTGTTCGTTTCTCCCCTTTTTTTAAAAACACGTTTTCAACAGCTTTGAGCTCTTTTACCGGACGGGTTGATTCTCCCCACCATTTTCGGGTATATATCTGGATTAGTTCGTGTCCGTCCATTAAGCCGCTATTATAAATAGGTATGTTGACAGAAATAAATTTTTCCTCAATGCTGATGTCAGGCTGCCCATATTCAAAAGTTGTATAGGAAAGGCCGTAGCCGAATGGATATTGTGGCTTGTTGTCAATATCAATGTAACGACTTGAGTAGTTGCCTTCCTTGTCTACTGCCGGACGACCTGTGTTTTTATAATTATAGTATACAGGGATCTGACCTATATGCTTGGGAAAAGACATAGGTACTCTTGCCGACGGATTATATTTTCCTGTTATGACATCCACCATGGCATTACCGGCTTCTGTTCCGAGAAACCATGTATAAAGAATGGCGGGTGCTTTTTCTGCTATTTGGTTAAAGATTAGTGGTCTTCCACCCATTAGTAAGGTTATGCATTTTTTATTGACCTTATAAATTTCACAGGCAAGTTCTTCTTGTACTCCGGGAATATGTATGTCACCTCTTGAACGGGCTTCCCCACTCATTCCCCAGTTTTCTCCCAAAGCCAATATAACCAAGTCGGACTCTTTGGCTGACTTGATGGCAGCCGGAAAACCTGACCTATCATTACCGGAGATAGAACAACCTTCTATAAAAGTGATTTCAGTTTGTGGAAATTTGTTTTTGAGTGCTTCAAGTAAGGTGACGGCAACATCTGTTTCGGCAGCTACTGTCCAGTTGCCGTCCATAGCCCGTTGGAAATTGGCCAATGGTCCGATGACGGCTACTTTTTGAGGTATCTTCACTGGAAGCAGACTGTTGTTTTTGAGTAAGATAATGGACTTGCAAGCCATTTCGTATGCTGTTTTCCGGTGTGAATCCGTTAATATTTCATCAGCTTCTTTCTGGCTGTTGCAATATCGATACGGATCATCGAAAAGACCTAATTGATATTTTTGTACCAAGACTTTGCGAACTGCTTCATTTAAGGTAGCTTCTGAAACTTTCCCGGTTTCTACTAATTTCTTCAGTTGGTCGGAATAGACATTACTTTCCATATCAATGGTAACTCCTGCCTGAATGGCTTGCATAGCTGCCATTTCCCTGTCTTTGCTATAACCGTGTACTACCATCTCCCAGATGGAAGCCCAGTCGGAGACTACGAGCCCCTTATATCCCCATTGTTTATAAAGCAGATCATACAAGTATGCATTGCCGGAGGAAGGTACACCGTTAATCTCATTAAAAGAGCACATAAAACTGGCCACCCCATTCTCTGCTGCAACTTTGAACGGAGGAAGGTAAACATTATGTAATGTTTGCATAGAAATATCCACAGTGTTATAATCTCTGCCTCCGATAGCTGCTCCATAAGCTGCGAAATGTTTGGCGCAAGCCATTAGCTGGAGTCCGTCGTCGAAAGGTTGCTGGTAACCGTTAATCATTGCTTTCCCCATTTCGCAGGCCCAGTATGTATCTTCTCCCGGTCCCTCCATCACTCTTCCCCAACGAGGATCGCGAGCAACATCAAGCATTGGTGAGAAAGTCCAATGAATACCGGAAACCACCGATTCACGTGCTGACACCCGGCATGATTGCCATATGGCTTCTGTGTCGAAACTGGAAGCCATGGCCAGGGGAATAGGAAATACAGTCCGGTAACCATGAATGACATCCAGTCCGAAAAGAAGTGGAATATGCAGTCGTGATTGCATGGCGAGTTCTTGCATGGAACGAGTTGCATATTCACCGCATACATTCAACATAGATCCTATTTTCCCTTCTTTAATCAGTTTCCGCTTATCTCCGGAATCAGTGATAGGACCGGTTGCCATTTGGAATCCCGTTATCTGATTAAGTTGCCCTATTTTTTCATCCAATGACATTAACCGGATGATAGAATCTGCCTTGGTCTCATAACTTTGCTGGGCAAAGATTGAGGATGAAGTGATTATTCCTAAAAGGAGTATGATGATATGTTTCATGTTGTTTCTTATTTTTCAGTAACGCCTTTCCAGCTATCTGTACGAAATGGAATAGCGGGAAGACCTTGTGCATTAAATAGATTGGCGGCGGGGTTGTTGCTCCAAGCATAACGGACAGCAACCGGTTCTGCTATATTCTCGTTGTATACAATGATTTTTCCATTTGCATCAATAAATGCTTTTGCCCATACAAATTTCCGGTCTTCTCCGGCAATGCTGAATCCTTCCAGATAGCCATACTTGTTATGAATAGTCAATTGAGAACCATATGTATTCATGGTAATAACAGCTGTATTTTCTTTAAAACTGACATTCTGGAAAGTAGGACCGCTGTAAACAAGTGAGTCTCTGCCATAATCTTTGTGCAATGCAATTAAGGATAGGCGTCTGCCCACTTCCTGTTTATTTGTAGGGTGTATACTATAAGCGTCGCCGATGTCATATATAGTGGCCTGTCCTGTGTGTGGCAGTTCCAATGTCATAGCTTGAGATTCCCGAAGTTCTGCCCATGAACTTTCGACAGGGGTCGTGTCTTCCGGATACAGGTTGGCTAATTGTACCCAATAGAAAGGTAATTCATACCCCCATCGGGTTCGCCAATCTTTTATCTGTGTTTGAAATAGTGTCCGGTAATCATATCCTGCTCCTACATTATTCTCTCCCTGATACCAGATGACTCCTTTTATACGGAAAGGAGTGAGCGGATGAATCATTGTATTATATAAGGAGGAATGTACCATGTTGGGAGTTATATCCAATACATGGTAATCTGCATTGGCAACTGACATTTGATATTTCCAGTTTCCTGCCAGAGAGTGACGGGTATTGTCAATTTCCAGATAGATGTCCGCTTCCTGTCCCCACATGCCACCACTTCCTCCGTTATCAGTTACTCTGACAGTGATGTTGTTACTACCTTCTTTCAATATGCCGGGAGGTATGGAATAGATTCGTGGAGTATCCCATCCACTGGCATTACCAACTTTTGTTCCATTCACCCATGTGATATCTGCATCGTCGATGGTTCCAAGAGAAAGAGTGGCGGGTCTGCCTGCTTCCGTACAAGTTAAGTTCAGATCATATTTGAACCATACATGTCCGTCTATTAGTGATAAAGGAGTTGTTCCCCATTCACCGGGCACTCTCATTTCTTCCCATGCCACAGTGTTGAATCCGGGAATAAACCACTGGTTGTTAATTCCCGGATCATTTTCCATGGCATCCAGAAAAGCCTGTTTCTGTCCCTTGTTCTGGCGAATATATTCTTCCAGATTATTGACGACTTCCATGTTATATTGCTTTTGAACGTTGGAGGGGAGTGCAGTAAAAGCTTCATCACTAATCCATGTTTCAATATCTGTTCCTCCCCAAGAAGCGTTGATAATCCCAATAGGAATTTGCACTTCTTTATACAGAGCTCTGGCATAATAATAGGCTATTCCCGAAAAAGCTCCGACAGTGGAAGGAGAACATATCTCCCATTGGGCATTAAAATTGTCCTGTGGGCTGTTTTTGATGCTTTTAGGTACTTTTAATGCTCTGATTTCCGGATAATTGGCATTTTGAACTTCTTGCTTTGAATTGGCGGACTGTTCAACAGTCCATTCCATATTAGACTGTCCGCTGCATAGCCAGATGTCTCCAATCAATATATTTTCTATTTTAATACTGTTTTCTTTTCCCTGGACCGTTAGAGAATAAGGACCTCCATAAGGTATAGGAGATAAAATTATTTCCCAAGTGCCGTCTTTCTTACACCGTGTATTCACTTTCTGATCATGAATACTGACCGTCACAGTTTCATACCTGTTTCCCCATCCCCAAATCTTTATGGGCATATCCCGTTGTAACATCATGTTGTCGGTGAAGTATCCGGGCAGTTTGATTTCTGCCCGGATACTTTGAGAGATGAGTAAACAAAATATGACTAAAAAGAAAGTATCATATTTTTTGAATCTATCCATTTTTATACGTTTTTATCGATTAATTGTCTGTTGCAGGGATAAAGAGTACTGCATCTGCTACAACTATTCCATCTGCTTCTTCGTTCGAGATTCTCACATAGTTATCCATTCCCTTTGTAAGTTTATATTGTCCGATAGAGACCCATTCTCCGGAAGTTTGTCCTTCTACAACAATATCCGAAGATCGGATGATCTTTTTATGTAACTCATTTCCATCGTAAATGTCTATGTGCGTTTGTGTAGTAGCATTTTGTACTTTGGGGAAATAAGCATATATTTCATACAGATTGTCTACCGGTATGACCGGAGTATATTGTATGGTTTTAAGATTCTTTCCTTTGGAATCGTCAGAAAAGAAATCGGGACCATAAGCTTTCCATATTTCAGTTTTCCACTCTCCGGTACGTTGAACATGGGACGTATCATGGTTGTCTATCAGGATTTCCGGTTGGCTTTTGTCCGCCAATGGGTTTTCTCTGAATTCTTTCAGGATAGCTTTGGCATCTACTTTCTGTACGCAATTATCATATTTGTCAATAGCCTGACCGGCGGCAATGGCTGCTGATTGTGCTAATACCATGAATACCGGTTCCATGCGGATTGAGCCATATGCGATGTGTGACGTTGACAAACAAACAGGGACCAGCAGATTTTGCACTTCATTTTGTTTGGGAGTGATGGCTCTATATGAAATAGGGTAGGGGCTAAAGCCTCCGATTTCTACATTCCCTTCATTTTTCACCATGCCATTCACGATATGGCGGTCACAGTTATGTGAGTCCATGGTATAGGCGGCCCAGCCTATACCGTCCGTTACAGTTTCCCTGCCTTGGCAGTGATGTTGTGTCATGACCAGTTCACCGATCATCCGTCGGGCTTCACGTACATACAGTTGGTGTGTCCAGTGTCCATTGTCTGTGTATTCATCTTTCGGGTAACCCCATTCCAACATCTGGTTGCGGATTGATTCGGGAATCCGTTCGTCATGTCCCACGAAGTAGAGCAGGCCTTTGGTATAATCTTCATGGAATTTCCAAATTCGTGCCCGTTCTTCATAGTCAGCATCCGGGTAATTCCAATTTTCACCTATTACATCTGTAGAAAAACCTCCGAAGTTATTAATGTCTGTCTTTCCATTAGGCATATCACTCCAAATAAAAACATCTGTATGTTTATTCCATGGATGTAACTCTTTGAGCCGTAGCAATAATTCATAGCGTGAGGGATTGTAATTGTCCGGTTTGGTGATTGGAATCCGATTTTCCGGACGGTTTGTTAATGTTATCCTGAAGTTGTATGCCTGTACTTTTTTGTCACCGGTTCCATTTGAATTGACCGGAGCGGGATTGATACCATAAATTAACCCACTGGTTGAATCACCTTTTATCTTATAGGGGTCTATACCGTCAGGGAATTGATGACGGTCCATTAACTCGACACCATTATATGTTTCTCCATATTGACTGTTCGCTTCTCGTCCCACTATATAGGAAACACCACTTTTTGCCATCAAGTCTCCTTCGTAAGAACAGTCAATAAATACCTTTGCCCGCACTTTTCGATTGGTAGTATGGTTCGGATGTTTACTATCCTCCAATGTAATGGTGGTGATGGAGTTTCTTTGTTTTTCTACATCGGACAATCGGTTTTCATACCAGACTTCAATTCCCGCGCGTTTTATGTAGTCTTTGAAAATGGTTTCGGCCACGCTTGGCTCAAATATCCATTGTTCTAGTTTTCCATAGTGTGTGCCCAACCGGCGATAGAAATCTAGCGCTAATCCTTGCACTACATACTTGTTTCCAATGTCAGTAAATCCTAATCCTCCCGAACTCATGCCGCCTAAATGGCGGCCAGGTTCGATGAGTAAGACACTTTTTCCTGACTGTTGTGCCGTATAGGCTGCGATTACACCTGCCGATGTACCGCCATAGATACAAATATCTACTTCTTTAACTGATTGTGTACGGCAGGAAATCATTGTTGTCAGGATAACTGACAGTAATAATATTATTCTATTTTTCATTTTTACATTAAGTACTTTATAGGTTATTTATTTGAAATCAAAATTCATTACCTTAAAGGACATGGTAGATGAACTGCCTCCGGCAGCTTTTGCATAGATTCCAATCGTACATTCTCCTCCTGTTACATTAATTTGCATGGAATTCTCTTTCCAACCGCCTCCCGGTAATGTCATTTTCTGTTGCGTTTCGTTTCCGTTTTTATCAATCACAATGAAATAAACCCCGTCAGTGGCAGCTGAATTTCCCGGATAACCGGCTGCTTGACAAGATAATATGTAAACTCCATCGGTCAGGTTTGTAAGTTTTTGGGTGACTCTGCCTTCAAATCCGCTTGTTGCGGAGATATTGTTTTTAAGATAGTAAGCTCCTGTGGGGGATCCGGCTGCAATGTATGCGTCAGTAGCCAGTCCGAACAGGCCGCTAGTACCGCTTGTTGTCCAATGTTCCATGCTGTTATTGATGAAAAAGCCGTTTTGTAGTATTGCATTGCCACTTTGTTTCACGATGATTGTTACATTTGGAAAATCTCCATTGGGATGTATCGTTATTGAGGTTCTTCGTTGTGTGACATCATTAGGAGACGCTGTAAGTTTGAAACCATTGGCGGTAATATCGCTTATGCTGCACCAAGTGTCAGTTGGAGGATCCACTGTATAATCTATATTTGTGGCAAGAGTCACATATAGTTCGCCACCGGCTTGTGCGAATGTTTTATTCAATTCCTCGTCTGCTATGGAGAAGTTAGGATCGCCTTGTTCTTGTGTAACTTTGATGATGTAGAAAGGAAACCCTACGGTAGCTACTACTACATCGACACTTCTTGTTGTTGTCAATGCATTTGTATTGACAGAGAAGAAAAAGCCATCTTCCGTTTTTTCTCCGATGGTGCACCATGGTTCGGAAGACATAGGTACATAATTGTCTGTGGAAGTTACGGGTATGAATATTTCGCCACCACTTTTTCCGACAGTTAAATTTTGTGCGCTATCTACTTGGAAAATTTTTCCGGATAGTTCATTGTCTTTATCGCAACTAAATATGATTAATGCGAATGTGACTATCATTGATATTTTCAAATACTGCTTCATATGTAGATATAAATATAGTTATATATTTTATTTAGAAAATGCTCCCAAATAGTTGATTCCCTGAACCGGATTTCCAGCAAAATCAGTATCGGCCATTCCGTCGAACAATATTCCGTCCGTGAAAACTTTGGATTCAGTTGGCCGGAATCTTAGGGCCTGACTGAAACCATTGGCTGAAACGGGTGCATTTATTTTCGGATCATAACGGAGTGGAGATGAATCTATAATAAAGGAACTACCCACATGGAAAAACAGATTGTTTTCAAACGAATACTTCTCCATATTGTGAAGGTCTATTTTTCCCGTACATGGAGTCATTGACACAAAAATATTGTTCCGGTAAGAAATATCATGAGACTTTCCGGCATTAGCCCAGTCGTCAGTAAAAATGATTACTGGAGTTGTCCCATTATCCAACACAATTGTGTTGTTGTAAATGTCTGTTGCTCCCACATTACTTGAAACTGTCATCAGACTGCCACGGTAACTTCCGTCATTCTTGTAGAAAATGTTATTGCGGATAACCGTTCCGCTATGGTCTCCTGTTTTTATATTACACAGAAGAATGCCTCCTCCTTTATTATGATGAACATAATTGTATTGTACTAATGTGTTTTTGCAGGCAATATCCACATCAAGTCCCTGACCATCGGCACTGCCATGAGCCAGCCAAGTGTAGGCGGCTTCGTTGTATTGCATGACGATATTAGTACAGCTATAAGGCCAAAGGCCAGCACTTGCCTGTCCGTTTCGTCCGAGGAAGTTGGCATGGAAACAACGGTTATGATCAATATAAGAGTCGGTGGAGCCCATTAGGATCAAGCCGTCGCCACCGCAGTAGCTGAAATCATTGCCTTGTATCACCACATTTCTGGATGGGTACCAGTTTTGGTCGTCGCTAATATATTCATTATTGCCGTTGCCCGGTTTGTCACGTTGTCCCCATTTCCCCTGAATCAGGATTCCTGTGCGGCATACCTGACGAATAATGTTGTTGGTGATAAAGAGATTTTCATACCAGCTGGCACCTTGTTCTTGGGTTGTAGCATTTTCGATGATGATACCACCGAACTCTTTATTGGAGAAGCGGCTATCCGGTGCTATTTTTTCTACATCGATCGTTTCCGGATCAACATTTTCAAAAGGTATATCACCGGTCCAGTTCACTTCTTCGATGAGGCAGCCTGTAATTTCTACATTGAGGAAAGCTCCGGCACCTTGGATTTGGGTTTGTATGCGAATACCACGTGTTCCGGTCTTGTTGGTTACACGAATATTGCGGAAACGCATATTGTCATCCTGGATCAATACGGCTTGATCGCCTGTTCCGCTGATGGTAGGACGTTCTGTTCCTCCGTAAATGTCCATAATAAATGGCTTGTCGACACTACTGTTCAGATTTTTCAGAACCAGATTTTCTGCAAAGACAGAACCGCTTTTCAGCAGGACTTTCATCTTGGGAATCTTGACCATATATGTAACTTTGGATAACGTTTTGAAAGGAGTTGCCTCGCTTAGGCCGTCATTTGTATCATCGTCTGTATCAGTATCTACATAATAGACAGTATAATCGCTTTCGTCGATGACGGGGATTGAAGGAGGAGTAATTCCCTTGTCGTAAGTCACTTCTATTGATTGATTGGGTTTGTTATCGATCGGGTCATTGTTCCCTTCACAACTGTAGCAACAGCAGATAAATGCATATAGCCATATATATTTTTTCTTCATATTATTAACTTGATTATGGTGAAAATATTAATTTGTATATCCCGGATTTTGCTTGACCACCCCTTCTGATTCGAGAATGTATTTGGAGGGTATGGCAAAACGTACTTTATGACTTGCCGACTGGCTATTGGGAAACATTGCCTTGGAGTCGGAAACAAATACTCCATGCCGTATTTTATCCTGACGCGACAAACCTTCTGCCATAAACTCATGTAACCGTTCGTTGAGGATGGCTTTATTGAAAGCATCCTTGTCCGACGTTTGTACATCAGTCAGTTCGGGTAAGTTTACGCGGTTGCGAATTTCATCAACAAGGTCGATAGCTTCCTGTGTCGGACCATTGTTGTTCATATTGATACATTCCGCTAATGACAGCATAACATCGGCAAAGCGGTAAACAATCAAATCTACTGAAGCAAATTCACCTCCGGTATAGGTATGGTCATCTACTTTTATGATGGCCGCTGCGTTAGCAAGGAATCCGTGCGTGCGGTCATTTGCTTCATTGGTGATACTGGTATAAGAAGTAACGATGGAGTTTAACCGGTCATCACCACTTTCAAAGGTGTCGTAGAAATCCCAGTTCATGCCGAAGGTAAACCAGCATTGCCTGTCCTCGCGATAGCGTACCGGCCAGAATTGAATGATACTTCGGTTTTGCATTCCATCGGCAAGTCCACATGGAATGGCATGGATGATCTCTTTGTTTTTGACATTATATTTGTTAAAAATTTCTCTGTATTTACCTTTTTCCATCAAATCATACGTGGTTCCGCGATAACTGTACAGTTCTCTTGCTATTTTTTCGGCTTCTGTATAATTTTTATCTATCATGTAGAATTTGAGTTTCAACATCAGTGCCAGTCCTTTGGACACTCGTCCCCAATCGTCATCTTGTCTGATGGGCAGTTCGGTGATGGCATCATCCAGATATTTGTGCATGATGGCGGTGTATTCGGTATCGCTCAAACGAGGGATAAGTATTTTTTCATTCGGATTAGCCAGTGCTTCTTCTGTGACCAATGGTACAGGGCCGAATAAGTCATAGAGAATGAAACCAATCCAAGCGTAAATACATTTTGCTTCAGCTATGGCTTTTGCTTTAAGCTTGTCGGTGATAGGGGCAGCTTCTATGCGTTTGATAGTTTCCAATACAGAAGTAAGTTTGTTATATTGCGAGTACATCCCTTCGGCAAAATCCTTGGCATACCCTGCGGGAGCATTTTCTTCCCAACGCTGTTCCTGATATTGCGGATAACCTGTGGCAGTGGTCCAACGGCTAGCCAATGTACCAGAGGTGAAGTCAGACACTACCTGATAGCTATATTGGTCGACTCCGTAGAAACTGCCGTATCCCATTCGGAATGGACCGTAGTACAACCCTGCAAGTGCTTTGTTCACATCGTCTTCATTGCGGAAAAAGTTTTCAGGATAGATTTCATTGTATGATTCCCTTTCGAGTGTGCAAGCCTCCATTGAAAGGATTATTGACGCAATTGCTATTATGAATTGTATTTTTGTTTTCATGATGATAAGGGTTAAAATTTAATATCCACACCAACAGTGAAAGAACTGGTACTCGGATACGTGTACACATCGTATTCTGGATCATATCCTTTGTAAGGGGTGAGTGTCAGAATATTTTTCATAGATGCATAGAAACGCACAGACTGCAGGACCTTCTTGGTAATACTCTTGGGAAGTGTGTATCCTAACGTGATATTGTCCAGACGGATAAACCATGCCTTTTCCATAAAGTAATCGGCATATCCAAAACTTGACGAAGTATTCTGTGTGAAAGCCGGAATGGTAGACGTAGTATTATTGAAAGTGAATCGATCGTTGAAATAAGGAGAGGTGTTGGTGCCTTCATAAGGGCCATAAGCGATGTTCACCAGATAATCAGTGTTTTTATAATGATTAAACTTACCATACATATGGATGTTCAAGTCGAAATTCTTGTAGGAGAACGTGTTCGTCCAACTGACCGGTATCGGTGTCTTATTATGAATAACGACCAGGTCGGCATTATCGATCTTTCCGTCCGGTTCGCCCAAATACATCGGACGACCATCGGCGTCTCTCATTATACTACCATCTGCATCGTATAAATAGCCATTAATGTCCTTGATTTTAATAGTGCCGGGAAGGGCACCGGGCATATGAGGAACTGTTTCTCCGGGCATGATTAACCCGTCTGAAAGATAGCTCCAGACGTCGTTCCAGTCAATGTTACGGGCCGGAGTATTAATATCGAGTACCTCAGACGGATCTCGTTTGGAGGTAAAGTCACGATAATAAGTCAATGTGAACTGGCTGCGCCAATTGAATCCGGATTTGGTGACTACGGTTCCATAAAGTGAGAGGTCAACTCCTCGTGTGTTGTCTATTCGCTGAGTATTGTAATTTAATGTGTTGATTTCGTGATACGACATCAGGTTCTTTGTACCGATACGGTCTCTGATTTTTCGTTCGTAAACATCAATGGTACCGCCAAACTTATTATTGAAGAATCCGAAATCCAAACCGATATTGATGTCTTGCTGTGATTCCCAGGATAAATCTGGGTTGCCAAGTACGGCGAGTGCTACACCACTTGTCAATTTGTTATTGAAATAATAATCTTTTCCGGGAGTATAATAAGTACGAGTGCCGGTCAGACTTCCGGCATATCCGGTGATACCTGCTCCAAATCGGAGTTTTAAATTTGACAGCCATTCGATTGGTTTCATAAATGATTCTTCGTTCATACGCCATGCAACAGATATACCACCAAAATTACCCCATTGTTTATTGGCTGCAAAGTTGGACGACCCGTCTCTACGAAAATTGGCGGTCAGCAGGTAACGATCTTTATAGGTATAATTCAGACGTGCGATAAAAGAAGCGTTCTGGTCTGTAGTTTTTGAAGATGACGCAATAGGCTTTTCGTATGTACCAAGATCGAGGTTATGCCATTTCACTCCATCGTATGGAAATCCGCGATTTTCACCACTCAGGCTTTCCGATACCACTTTCTGATACTCCCAGCCCGCCATCAATGTTAAAGCGTGGTCGTTGGCAAATGTCTTGTTGTAAGTGGCGGTCATATTGATGTAGTAGTTCGACAAATTGTTTTCGTTGATTTTGGCGATTCCTCCATTGGCGTTGATCCCTTCTTGAGTAGTCATAGGGAAATATGCACCGGTACTGGCAAATTTCCGGTCATATCCTACGGTTGTTTTTACTACTAAACCTTTTGCTGGCATAATATCCAAGAAAGCGGAGGTCAGAAGGTTATCTTTCTGGGTTAGCATGGTGGCATCCAGAATAGATGCGGGATTTTGGGCCAAACCATAGATGCGTCCAAGAGCGTAATTACCATTTTCATCTCGTATCGGAATCGTAGGATCATATTTGCGTACTGCCATGAAAAGGGTTGTTGATCCTGACTTTCCGGATATGGGCACATCATTCGACTTTATATGTGAGTAAGAGACTGTTATCCCTCCTTTGAAATACTTGCTGAATGTCTGGTCGAGGTTGATGCGGCCTGATGTCCGGTTGTAATCGTTATTCTTGACAATTCCGTCATTACCCATATATCCCAATGAAATGAGATAGTTGGATTTTTTACCGCTGCCACTGACTGAAAGATTGTAATCCTGTATCTGTCCGTTTCTTGTCACAGCATCATACCAGTCTGTTCCTCCTGTGAAATTCTGAATCTCGTCCCAGCTGTAATTCCATGCCTTTCCGGCAGCTTCGTAACGGCGGCGCATCTCGTTAATGTCTTCGGAAGGCGGAAGAGTTCCCCACGGATAATATCCGCTGGATTGCATCCACCGTTCAAGTTGAGAGTCATTGGAAGCGATCATGTATTCTTTGGGGTTCATTACTTCCGGTTTTTCTGCGATCCACTGGCCTGTATAGGAAGCTTTGAAGGAAACATTCACTTTCTCGTCTGTCGATCCGCGCTTGGTTGTGATTAGAATGACACCTCCGGCTGCACGGGAACCGTAGATTGAGGTAGCGCTGGCATCTTTCAAGACTTGAATATCCAGAATATCGTCCGGGTTAATATTATCGAGTACACTTTCCTTGTCACCTTTCCCGAAATTAAGCCCCGGATCAGGCTCCCACATCGTACTGACTGGTACACCATCTACTACAATTAATGGTGAGGCACCGGCGGCCGCACCGCGGATTTGCATCCAAACAGCGGCGCCCGGCTGACTGCTGGTTTGCGTGAAAGACATACCTGCTACTTGTCCTTTTAGTGCTTGTCCCAAAGTGGTGGAACCTATTTGAGGCATTTCTTCCCCTTTGATGGAAGAGATAGAACCTGTTAAGTCTCTTCTTCTTTGGGCACCATATCCGATGACTATTACTTCATCGAGTGTTTGAGTGTCAGGAATCATATTGACTTTCAGATTTGTCTGGTCTTTTATTTTCTGCTCTTGAGTGAGATACCCTAAATACGAGAATATTAGTGCGGTATTAGGGTCTGCATCAATGGTGAACTTACCGTCAATATCTGTAGTCGTACCTTTAGATACACCTTTAACCTGTATTGATACCCCGATGAGAGGTTCATTGTTCTCATCTACTACAACGCCTGTCAATTTTTTACCTTTTTCTTGCTTCATGGGGATAATGGCAAAGGTGTTTCCACTCTTTTTGAAGGTTAAGGACATTGGAGGCAATACCTTATTCAGAAAGGTTTCAATCGGCATTTGATTGACTGTAATAGTCACTTTCTTTTCTTTTGTCAGGTTTACATCCCGATATGTGAAACGATAAATTGTCTTATTTTCTATTTGGTCTAATACCTCTTGAAGACTTGCATTCTTGACCGATAGAGTGATCTCTTTGTTTTGAGCGCATAAATTCACCGGATGAATGACTAAAATGAAAAGAATACTAAACAAGATTAGATAATTATTGCTACATTTGTAGCGATAACTTTTCTTAAGATAAAAATTATCCATCATATTAAATATTAAGGTTGATACTAAAAACTATTTGCAAGTTTGTATTGACTATGGAACCGGAGGGTCTGCCAACCTTTCGGTTCCAATTTTGTTAGGGTGCTCTCTCTTTCATATCTGTTTTTTTTTAAGTGATTACTTCATTCTTATCAGGATTTTACCATTTTTCTCTGTGTAGGTAAATTGATAGTGCATTTGTAAGAGTCGCAATACTCCATGAATATATTCTTCTTTAAAGCTACCGGTAAAGAGGTCGGTATTATATTTGTCTCCGGTTATCTGAATTTCGACTCCATAGCGTTTTTTCAACTTTTCTATGATATCAGAGAATTTGGCAGAGCGGAAAACTAGTTCTCCCCGTGTCCAGGCTGTTTCGAAGTGCCCGGTAGTTTGCCGGGAGGATAGCTGGTGATTCTTCTTTGAATAAATAACTTTCTGACTAGGTTTCATAATGATAGGATGCTGACTGTTATTTTTGGTAGTCAGTTTTACTGCTCCTTCTATCAAGGTTGTTTCTACTTCGTCCTGATCCGGATATGAGTTGACATTGAACTTTGTACCCAATACTTCAATTTCCACGTCATCAGTATGTACATGGAAAGGTTTTTCTGCATCTTTAGCTACTTCCAGATAGGCTTCTCCCGTCAGGTATATATCTCTTTGGTATAATCCGAAGTCGCTGGGATAGGAAAGGGAGGTGGCTGCATTCAGATATACTTTCGTACCGTCAGGGAGAGTGATTGCTGCTTTTTCTCCGCTTTCTACTTGGATGGCTAGCTGTTGATCGATAAATTTATTCAGTTTATCGTTGGTTATATATAAGTGGATTTGTATACCTATAAGTAAAGGGATTGCAATGACTGCCGCCACTTTTGCTATAAATAATAAGGTATGCCTCATGGATGATTGGGATTTAATGGAAAGTTTTCTTGCTATTTGCTCAAATGCTACAGGTGAGGTAGCTTTTGTTTCATATTGCTCCCATACGTCGGACATTGCCTGCTTTAATTCTTCATCTGATAACTCTGTAACAGAATTTTTCAGTACCTTTCGTTCATCCGGAGTGATATTCTCATTGATGAACTTATTTAATAGATTATTTATATGCTTTTCCATGTAATGACTTTGTTGTTCTATAAGTTAATACGGGAGGAACTAAAAAGTCTACTATGGGAAAGTGTTTTTTTTCGGTATTATTCAAAAAAAATGGTGAAAAGAAGAAGAAAAGCACTGCCTACTTCTTTTCTTAGAATGCGGATTGCAGCTGAAAGTTGGTTGTAAATGGTCTGTTCACTGATATTTAGCTTCTCGGATATTTGTGGGGAAGTCATTCCCATCTCTTTGCTTAATTCAAAAATTTCTTTTTGACGACTCGTCAGTTTTTCTTTTGCTTTATTCAGCCGTTCTACAAACAGATCATAGTCTAGTTTCTGTTCGACTGAAAAAGGATTGCTGATTGGTAGGTTGTCGGAATAATCCAGATAACTTTCAAAGATGGGATTGTTGAGACGTTTGCGGAACTCGTCTATAATTAGATTATGGGAAATTTTAAATAAATAAGATTTGAAAGATTGGGTGGGATCAATGCTTTCCCGGTTAGTCCATATTTTGATAAAAGTATCCTGAACAATGTCTTTGGATAACTCGTGAGAACGGGTCAATCCGAAAACAAATCCGTATAAATTACCGGCATACCTATTATATATAACTTTGAAGTCATTATAAGAGCCACACCGTAATCCTTCTATGTGCTTTTCAATCTTCATATCGATTACATTCCGTATTTTTAGAGACAAAGTTACTGAAATATTTCATAGAAATCTCTATCTTTGTTACTCGTTTTTTTGAGTTTGAATTTTAATTGGATATACAACCATGAAAATAGGAGATAAAGTACGCTTTCTTAGTGAGGTAGGCGGTGGAATCGTCACTGGATTCCAAGGAAAGGATTTTGTGTTGGTGGAAGATGCAGATGGATTTGATATTCCGATGCCGATACGTGAGTGTGTCGTGATTGAAACGGATGACTATAATTTGAAGCGTAAACCGACTTCTTCTGCTCCAAAACAAGAGGGAACTGCTAAACCGGTAAAACCGGAGATGCCCGTCATTCAACGCCAGCCGGAAGTGAAGGGAGGAGATACGCTGAATGTATTTCTGGCTTATGTGCCTGAAGATGCAAAGGCTATGATGACTACTCCTTTCGAGACTTATTTGGTAAATGATAGCAATTATTATTTGTATTACACTTATTTGAGTGCAGAAGGAAAAGCCTGGAAGAACCGTTCGCACGGGTTGGTGGAACCCAATACCAAATTGTTGCTGGAGGAGTTCACAAAAGATGTACTGAATGATATGGAGCGGGTGGCCGTTCAGTTGATCGCTTTCAAGGACGGTAAGCCTGCAGCTATCAAACCGGCTGTCAGTGTGGAAATACGGATTGATACCGTGAAGTTCTATAAACTTCATACCTTTAGCGATTCTGATTTCTTCGAAGAACCGGCGTTGATTTATGACATTGTGAAAGATGATATGCCTACTAAACAAGTATATGTTTCGGCAGAAGAACTTCAAGAGGCTTTGCTGCAGAAGAAGTCTGTAGATAAACCCAGATCACAACCTATTGTGAAACCGAACCATGCTCATGGTGGAAAGAGTGAGATTGTCGAAATAGATCTTCATATCGACTCTTTACTAGATGATACTCAAGGAATGGGTAATGCTGAAATACTGAACTATCAATTGGATAAATTTCGCGAAGTGATGGAGGTTTATAAGAACAAGCGTGAGCAGAAGATTGTCTTTATTCACGGCAAAGGAGATGGTGTGCTTCGGAAAGCCGTTCTTGATGAATTGAAGCGCAAATATAGTAATTGCCGTTATCAGGATGCTTCTTTCCAGGAATATGGGTTTGGAGCTACGATGGTGACTATTAAATAATAGAATAAAAAAAGTGGAAGCCCAAACTGGCTTCCACCCTCTCTCTCTTTTGCATATTACTCATTTTACTTATTCAGTTCAATACCTTTATTCTGTAAAGTGATGTTCATCAATGCAGCATACTTGGCATACTGTTCAGCACTAAGAGTCTTTCTCATCAGCTTCAAGTTACCATAAACAGCGTTACGCAATTTAGCTTCTTTATCTTTCTTTGCTGTTGTGGCTCTTGACATCTGTTCGGAGAAATAATCGCAGATGTTTGCAACCTCTTCACTCTGAACTGAATTCAAGTTCAAATATTTACCTAATTTACTAACATTGATGTTACCTTCCCATTTTGCAGTTGTAGGTTGATTTCCGGCTGCAAATGTTGTAGCAGCAAGGCAGAGCGCTGCCACTAATGTTAATCCTAAACGTTTCATAATACCTACTTTTTTAATTGTTATACCTAAAAACTATTCCTAAAAACAAATCTAATACCTATTGAAAATTAGTCTAAGCGCTTAGTTTTTTCTTTTTACCTATGCAAATATAAGAATATGTTTTATAGCATAAAAATAAAGAAAAGGAAAAGATTCTATTTAGCCTCATTTCTTGATGTAAGTCAAGAGATGATATGCTTTTTGATACAAAAACGGTTCTTTATGAAACATATTTGTAATACGTGTGCGAAAACGATAGTGGAAATAATCTGCTTTTTAGGATTTATTCCTGTTAAAATGATATTGAGCAAAGGAACGTGACTAGGAAAGGAACACTGAAATCAACAACAAAACCATGGAAAATGGAAATGATTACAAATTCTTTTCCCGAATATCGGGTAATAATAGGAAGAGTGGTATCCATTGTAGTGGCTCCACCAACAGAAATAGGGGCTAGCTTTCCGAAATACTTCACTAATAATGGCGCACACAGCAAAGCGATGATTTCACGCATGATATTGGAAAGTAATGCAATAGTTCCCAATTCGGGCCCCTTGTATTCAGTAATGAAAATGCTGGAAAGTGAATAATAGCCAAATCCGGCTCCGACTGCCATACAGTCTAAAGGGCCTCGTTGGCTCATAAAGGCTCCTGCTACGGCGCAGCCTGCTAATGTGCCAATGATCGTCATGATGGGAAGGAATACAAGCCGCGGATTCAGGGAGCGAAAACTCTTCAGGGTATTCGGATCGTTACCAATACTGATACCTACGCAGAACATGAGTCCGCAGAGGGCATAGTAACTGAGCTTGCTGTCGGTGAAGTCGTATGGAATGAGATGATAAACTCCACAAAGAGTACCGATAATGAAGAAAGAGACGATAATCAAACTACCTTTCATGCTTTTGTCTCCTTTCCTCTATTCCATCTATATAATAGATACCATAATCCCCAGGCACATAACGTACTTCCTGCAACGGCAGCTACAGTGATGATAATAGCTTCCAGTCCGAGAGTATGCAAACCTTTGATAATAGATTCGTTACCTCCTACATCTATTCCGAGAAGAAAGAGGAGAATCCATATAAGAAGAGTAATTATCTTGTGTATCCATGATAGTCTTTTACTGCGTAACAAGTAGCCAAGAAGCATCCCTGTCAGCATAATTCCAATAATGATAAACATAGTTAGTGCCTGCTTTTTGGCTGCAAAGATAGTATTAAATGTATATCCCGACTAATCTCCTCCACGATTTCTTTCGTAGCCATTGACAAACATTCGGTCATATTATCCAGGCAAGCGGCATTGGCGGACGGTGAATCTTCGAATCTTTGCGCTTTTGTAGTTTGCTGATATTCTGTAGAGTAAGTTTTGTCAAGCAGACAATCTTCCTTTTGAGTGAGGCGGATAGAAATGGCAAGACTGGAAGTTGCCGGGCGAATTTTGTTATTGACAACCTCCAACATTTCTCCCTCAAACCAAGGGATGCTTGACTGGTTGAGTTTGATTCTGCCATACGTCTCATTCTTTCTGATTTTTACTTCCAGCCGATAGGCGGAATCGGGAATTATTTTCCCTTTCTGATTATCTATCAGATGGTAGCAGGTGCTACTGTTACATTCGGTAAGCAGTGCCTCCGTCAGAAATTCCCGATAGAGTTGGGTGAGCGAAGACTCTCCTAACCGGAGATGGAAAAGCTCACCTTCGTAGTTATATAACAGTAACGGTATATACGCAGACTTTTTTCGTTTCACGCTCGTGTAATAATCCATGTTGGAATAGTCGATGAAGTCCAGATATACGGTTTGGTCTGCTTTCTCCTGATAGATAGGAGAAGTGAGCTCGTAATACAAGCTGGATTTTAAGGCTTGTATCTCTCTTAGCATACTCCGGCTGCTTCGGCAGGAACAGAACAGTGGGAGTAAGACAAATATGCATAATATACGATTGGTTACCACCGTTGTGGTGTTTCTATTTCTATTTTTTTGCTGACCTCTGTTGAGATTCCTATCATTCCGGTTCCTCCATGCACATTGCTGGGATATTTGATTGGTTCATCGATTGTCTCGTCATAAATGTCAGAGTCCACAAGGTTAAGCGCTTTCAGATAATAATATTCTACTTCCGTGATGCTTCTTAAGTGGATAATGATGTCCATTTGATGAAAAAATCCCTCTTCGCTGGCAGTTTCGACGTGTGTACTGTTATATACTGTCATTGTATAAGATGTGTTTTTAAACCGGGAGTCATCGAATACCCCATAGATATTCCTTGCCGTGTCAAATAATCCGTTATCCTCATCTTGTCCGGTAGACGGTTGCCCGTCTGTCAGCACAATGTCTTCGCGTCCGATGAATGAGTAACTGTGCTTTGTCCAAAAGATGTACTCGCCTTTTCCCTCTTCTTCATAATTATATTTCCGTAAAGTAGTTTGTTTGTCCATCACAATGCGATAATAATTAGTTTCATTGGGACGGTCTTTGAGGGTTATCCGGTAACGAAGATATTTTCTTATGTGACCATACTCCAACATTGGAACGGTAAGAGTGTCGATGTTTTCTATTTCGGCAGGACGTTGAGGAACCGTCACTTCTGCCCACGCATGATATTTCCCGTCATCAGTAAGTGCATCAATACGTACCACGTCACCGGGAGTAAATTTGCTTGTAATGTTGAAGCGGCATTGCGGATCTCCTTCCTGTTCCGGTGGAAGGGGACGCAGGCTTTCTGTCAGTTGTCCGTTGACGCGTACCTCTATCGTTGCATTTTGGATATGAGTTGTAGCGTCCTTTCCTGTGAAGTTGAGGAAAAGAAGATTTGCCTGGCTTTCAGCATTAATCAGTGCATTCATTACTAATTTGGGCGGATTGTCCTTGATGCTGAAAGGAAGCTCATTCTCACACGAAACGATTATTAATGTTGCAATCAGTACGGATAAATAGTGTATAAAAGTTTTCATTGTCGGTTTAGAATTTATAAGTATAAGTAAACGAGGGTATTATAGGTAATAATGTATATTTCTTGATGACACCTTTTCCTTGTTCATTGTGAGCTCGGTAAATCCATGCCGGATTCATCGCGTTATACACATTGTATAGACTGATATTCCAAGTTCGTATCCCATGCTTGGTTTTTTTATTGAAATTGATGCCGATATTGAGCCGGTGGCTTGCAGGTAGGCGAAAGTTGTTCCGGTGCTCCACGTAGTTAGTTTCTCCGATAGTGGGAGATGTATTGGTAAAGCTGGGTTCGTAAGGGATTATCCATCCTCCGCCCGAACCGTTGTTTATACCGTCGTTAGGACGGATAATTGCTGTTTTTTCTTCGGGAATAGTACTTGTTCCCCCTGTGTAGAACGCCCAGGAAACCCCGATGTCGATGCGGTCGTTGAACTGGTGGTTGACCGTCAGGTTAATGCTGTGACGGCGGTCGTACTTGTACGGAAACCGTTCTCCGTTGTTAATGCCGCCTTTGGCGAATTTGCGGTCACTTTTAGAAAGGGTATAGGATAGCCATCCTGTAGTCTTGCCGACAGTCTTTTGTGCCATAAGTTCAATGCCCATCGAACGCCCTTTTCCCATCTCCACTTTGTTTTCCCAGCCTGCCGAAGTGCCGAAGAAACTGACTCCGTCTTTGTATTCCAGCACATTGCGCATAGCCTTATAATACCCTTCTGCCGAAAATTCCCAGCCTTTGATTCCCGTATAATATCCGCCTAGGGAAAACTGGTGGGATTGCATAGGTTTGATTTTTGGGGTTACAGGGACCCATAAATCAGTCGGCATACTGATGGGCATGGATGAAAGCAGATGTACGTACTGGCTCATTTGAGTATAAGATGTTTTCAGGGCAATATCCTTCACCAACTGATAACGGGCGGATATGCGTGGCTGAAAGGAAAAGTAGCTTTTATTCTGTACATGAAATAAAGAAAGATGGGCGCCCATATTCAGCCGGAAACGTGTGTTGAGTCTGAAATTATCTTCCGCATAAGCTGATATTTCATGTGCGTATAGAGGGTTGTTGTTTATGCTGTAGTATGTTTTCTCCTGTCCGACCTGTTTGCTGGTATGATCTGAAATTTTGGATGTCATGACTTCCGGGCGGAAGATATGGTATATATATTCTGTGCCGAACTTTATGCGATGGATAGGGCTGGGGTTGAAATCGAAGTCTATCTTATAGCTCCAGTCTTGAATGCCGGAACGGTAGTCAGCGGAATATCTGTTGACTTTATTTTCGGTTGATCCGAAGAATTGATTGGTCATGTATGAATGGATGCCAAGCTCGTAATTGTTGAAGGCGACTGTTGTGTTGCTGAACAGTCGGTTGTTGAATATATAGTTCCACCGGGCAGAGGCAATGGTGTTTCCCCAGTTCATTTTAGAACCGTCTTCATTGTCGGTGTTTTCGTCAAATTTAGTGGCGAAGTGGTCTTTACCATTGTATATGCTTAAGAAGAGACGGCTACGGTCGGAAAACTTATGGTTGATTTTGGCATTCACGTCATAAAAATAATAGCTGTATTTTTCGTCGTCGGGCATGAATGGTTTGGCAAGTAAATCAAGATAGGAGCGTCGGGCAGAGATATTAAAGGATGTTCTCCCCTTCACAATAGGACCTTCCAGATTGAACTTGCTGGTCAATAATCCGATACTAAGCATACCGTGGTACTTTTGCATATCTCCATCATTAGTACGAACATCGATTACCGAAGAAAGCCGGCCACCAAAGCGTGCCGGAAAAGAACTTTTGAATAGCATCACTTTCTTGACTGCTTCGGGAGTAAAAACCGAGAAGAATCCGAACATGTGATCCACATTGTATACCGGAACTCCATCCAGCAAGATTAGGTTTTGGTCGGGACTACCGCCACGTATATACAATCCCGCAGAACCGTCTACACCTACCTGTACGCCAGGTATGAGCTGGATAGCTTTCATGACATCAGCTTCTCCCAGTATGCTCGGAGTACTTTTAATTTGTGTTATAGGGATTTCAATAGACCCCATCTGTGTAGCCATGGCTCCTGCTTCCGCTCGGTCCGAGACAACAACAACTTCCTGCAATTGCGTATTTCCTTGCATACGTATATTCATTAATGTATCCTGCGAGAGAATGAACTGACAAACTTCTGTGGCATAGCCTAAATAGGAAAAATGCAGGCTGGTCTCTCCTTCAGGTAGAGTGATGCTGTAAAAACCGTAAGGATTGGTGGTAGTTCCCTGATTCTGATGACTCTCAAAGATATTTGTTCCAATCAACGTCTCGGAGGACGTTCCGTCAGTGACATATCCGCTGATGGTAAACTTGCGGCTTACGTTTTTAGTTTTTTTCTTTTTTTGCAGCAGGATATAGCGGTCGGAGAACTGGTAACTGATTGTTTCATCCTTGAATACAATATCAAGTATCTCGTGCAGGGGCTTTTCTTTAACTTTCAGGTTGATTCTATGTTTGATATTGATTTCTTCGCTGTATATAAAGGAATAACCGGTTGAGTTTTCAATTATTTTGGTGAATTCCTTCAATGTCACATTTCGTAGTGTTAATGTAAGCCGGGCATTTGCGTTTTGTGCGTGTACCTGGGCGGTGATAAAGAGCACCATACCTATCAGAACAATGGTTCTGACAGGCAGGTGGCCTTGGTGAATAGTTTTCATTTTAAGTCTGGTTTAGTAGTAATAATAATCTGTTTATTGTTTAATGAGTAGTTGAAATAACCGGCGTTATGTAATACAGATAAAATAGTCTCCAGATCTTCTCCATTGCGGAATCGTGCTGTGATCCGGTAATTTTGCAAAGTTGTGTCGGCTATATGGATAGTCGTTCCGAATGAGTTGGACAGTTCGCGGGCAATTTCCTGCAAAGGCAGATCATCGAATATAAATTCTCCCTGTCGCCAGGAAATTTCATCTTCTGCATTTGCTAGAACTTTACGAGTGAGTTTTTCTTCCACCTTATTATATATAGCAATCTCGTTAGGCTTCAAAATCATACGAACAGACTTGCTTTTATTGCTGACTGCTACCGAGCCGGATAATAACGTTGTCTTTACATCCGGATTGTCAGGATATGCATCTACATTGAAATGGGTTCCCAATACCTGAATGTCGATCGTTTCAGTCTGCACGATAAACGGATGTTCTTTCTTCTTGCTTACTTCAAAATAAGCCTCCCCATTGAGTTCCACTTCCCGCTTGTCCGATTTAAACTTTTCCGGATAAGAAAGTGAAGAATAATGGTTGAGTGTCACTGTACTGCCATCGGGAAGACAGACCGTGCGTGTCTCTGCCAAGGTGGAAATCGTTTGTATGGTGGTTGGTTGTATATATAAATAGGCTGTCCACGTCGATAGGCAAAGTAGAGCTACTGCCGCTGCTGCCGAGAAGGTACGTATCAGCATCAGACGCCGGGTATGTGACTTCAGTCTTTTCTCCAGCTTCGGGTAACTGGCTGTTGCTGAAAACCGTCCTCGCGGTGAACGCGTGGAAGCGACGAGCTTGTACAGTATTTCTTCTAATTCCGTATCGGTAAATTTCATAGTTTTTTCCGTATTACTCTTGATCTGTTATTTTCGTATCAACAGAATGGTCAACTTACTGATTCCGCCTTCTTTCCACTGGGGAGTACAGGATAAAGTGATATTCTGCTTCTTCAATATCATCTGTTTAGGATAGATTTTTAGAATAGTCGTAGCCGACTTCTTACCCGCTTTGATGATTATTTTTTTTCTGTCAGCTGTACGACTGCCGCTTGTCCTGCTAAAAGAGTGGGCGTAGCAAGTATTACCGTCCGGTCTTCTTTCGTTTTTTCCGTTGCAACAATTTTAATTTTCAACTCACATTCGGATTTACCGCTTTCACATTCTATTGTTTCCTTCGAATGTTCGAATCCTGCATAGTCCTTCGGGAAATTGTCGTTATCATTGTTGCATGAAAACAGGTACAGACAAACTGATAGAAAGGCAAAGATTCTAATGATTGCGTCATTTAGCTTTTTCATTTTTTCTGTCTTTTAGGTGATTGATTTATTTGTTGATAAAGACCGGAGGTTGACAGAAACTCCCTACGCTCCTTTTCTAAATAATTGTTAATCTATTTCTGCCCGGCTAATCATCTCTTTGAGTCGTGTGATTGCTTTCTGAAGTTGTGCGTCCACTGTATTCGTGCTGATACCTAATTCCTCCGCTACCTGTGCGTAACTCTGTTTTTCTTCACGGATGCGAATGAATACTTCCCTGCAACGCTCCGGAAGCCGGTCGAGTGCTTTTACGTAAAGAGCAAACAATTCTTCACTGATGAGTGATTCTTCCGGCGAATAGCTCTGTTCCTGTGGCTCCGGCAGAGAATCGGGATGAATGTAAGTGTGTTTTAATTCTTTTTCCAGATAATTGAGCGAAGCATTCTTGACGAGAATGAAACAATAATCTTCGATGTTTCTCACATCAAGTAGATTGCTACGTTGTTTCCATAGTTTCAGAAATACGTCGAGAACGATTTCCTGCGACCATTCTTCCTGTTTCACATAGTAGTAGGCAATGCGGAAGAGGCGGTCGTAAGTCATATTGTAAAAGTTCCGGAAAGCAGTTTGCGAATCCAGTTCTTTCATTTGCCGCAATAACTTTCTAACTTCTGATTCGGTCATCGGCTTGCTGTTTGTTTTGTTAATCTACCCAAAGTAAATCCCTCATTATACTGTCGGAGATGAAAATACCTTCGCGAGTCAAGCGTAAGGCTCCGTCGTGTTCTTCCAGTTTCCCATTTTTCAGATAAGGCGCAGCCATTCTCTGGCAATACTCCCACATCTCATTGCCGAACATCTGTTTTAGCTTTTCTATAGGTGTTCCCCATACTGTACGTATGGTAGTGATAATAAATTCATTGTAGCGGGTCGTCTGGTCCAGATACTCTATTTCAAAAGCACGGCTGTCTTCCTCTATACCTTTTATATATGTATCGATGGAAGAAACATTCCATTCCCGTGTCATCCCGTCAAAAGAATGTGCCGACGGTCCGCACCCCAGATAAGGTATTCCTTTCCAGTAAGAACTGTTGTGGCGGGAGTACTTGTCCGGACGGCAGAAATTCGAAATTTCATAATGTTCAAATCCCGCTTTCTGCAGATGCTCTATCAGTAACGTGAAAAAATCTAAACTGGAATCTTCGTCCACCTCCGATATCTGATGCTGTTTTAACATATTATATATAGGTGTATCTTCCTCGTAAATCAGATGATAAGCGGAAATGTGCTCCACGTTCAGACTGACAGCCTGACGAAGATCATTCTCCCATCGTTCTTTGGTTTCTCCCGGTAATCCGTAGATGAGATCGATGCTTATATTTTGAAAACCGGCTTCCCGACATCTGTGAACAGCTTCGATAGCTGTACGGGCATTGTGACGACGTTTCAATAGTTTGAGAGTGGGATCGTCAAAAGTCTGTATTCCCATGCTGATGCGATTGAAAGGGAGCGAAGAAAGCATTTTCAGATATTCACTTGTCAGATCGTCGGGATTGGCTTCCAATGTGATTTCCTGCCAATGGCTTAATCCGTAATGTGTCCGGATCGTATCAAATATCTGTTCGAAATCTTCTTTTTCCAATTGAGACGGGGTTCCGCCACCGAAATAAACGGTTTCTATATCTTCTCTTTTCAGGTAGTCTTTCCGCATGGCTAACTCCTGGCAAAGTGCTCGTACATAACGGGTTTTGAGCTCGCTACGGGTGGTTGAGTAGAAATCGCAGTAGATGCACCGTGTTTTACAAAAAGGAATATGAAGATAGATACCTGCCATAGTTGTGCCGTTTGAGTTTAGTGGCTGTAAAAGTAAGATTATTATCAGATATAACAAAAAATCTTATTGACTGAAATCATTCTTATGAGGCGTTGCATAGATAAGTTGTCTGACACCCGGGTGTCGGTATGCCTGAGACCCGGGTGCTGAACAATCCGTTTGTGCAGTCTAAATATTATATGCATATATACTATTGAATGGTGGTTCGTATAGAAATTAAATTATGAGCAAGCAAAAAATGTTTATGTTAAAGATGTGTTACATAACATTGTTTAGTAACACCGTCATAAGTGTTGCTTTTCCCCCAATTAATCCCTAATTTGCGCATCACAAAATTAATGGTATGTGAGAAACATACTGAGTAATTACTAAAATCTTATATATTATGAAAGTATATCAGACTAATGAAATCAAGAACATTGCCTTGTTGGGAAGTTCTGGCTCTGGGAAAACCACTCTCGTGGAAGCGATGCTTTTCGAGAGTGGTGTTATAAAACGTCGCGGATCTGTTGCTGCAAAGAATACTGTTAGCGATTATTTCCCTGTTGAACAAGAGTATGGTTACTCCGTTTTCTCCACCGTTCTCCATGTAGAATGGAATAATAAAAAACTTAATATTATTGACTGTCCGGGATCGGACGACTTCGTAGGCAGTACAGTAACTGCACTAAATGTGACCGACACAGCAATCATTCTTCTTAATGGCCAATACGGCGTCGAAGTCGGTACGCAAAATCACTTCCGTTATACAGAAAAGCTGAATAAACCTGTTATTTTTCTAGTCAACCAGCTTGATAATGAAAAATGCGATTATGATAATATCCTCGAACAGTTGAAAGAGGCTTATGGCTCTAAGGTTGTTCCTATTCAATATCCAATAGCTACCGGTCCGGGCTTTAATGCGCTGATCGACGTGCTGTTGATGAAGAAATATTCGTGGAAACCCGAAGGAGGGGCTCCGACCATCGAAGATATTCCGGCAGAAGAAATGGATAAGGCTATGGAGATGCACAAAGCATTGGTAGAAGCTGCTGCCGAGAATGATGAAAATCTGATGGAGAAATTTTTTGAACAAGATTCTCTTACAGAAGATGAAATGCGCGAAGGTATCCGTAAGGGATTGGTCGCCAGAGGTATGTTCCCTGTATTTTGCGTTTGTGGAGGTAAGGATATGGGCGTTCGCCGCTTGATGGAATTCTTGGGTAACGTTGTTCCTTTTGTTTCTGAAATGCCGAAGGTGCAGAATACCGAAGGTAAAGAGGTGGCTCCGGATAGTAACGGACCGGAATCTCTTTATTTCTTCAAGACCAGCGTGGAGCCGCATATCGGTGAAGTTTCCTATTTTAAGGTAATGAGCGGTAAAGTTCATGAAGGAGACGACTTGCTGAATGCCGACCGTGGTTCGAAGGAACGTATTGCGCAAATTTATGTGGTAGCCGGTGGTAACCGCGTCAAGGTGGAAGAGCTGCAAGCAGGTGATATCGGTGCTGCTGTGAAACTGAAAGATGTGAAAACCGGTAATACACTGAACGGTAAGGATTGCGACTATAAATTCAACTTTATCAAATATCCGAATTCTAAATATACTCGTGCCATCAAGCCGGTGAATGAAGCGGATGTGGAAAAGATGATGAGTATTCTGAACCGTATGCGTGAAGAAGATCCTACCTGGGTGATCGAACAGTCAAAGGAGTTGAAGCAGACTTTGGTACACGGACAGGGAGAATTCCATCTTCGTACATTGAAATGGCGTTTGGAAAACAACGAAAAACTTCCGGTGAAGTACGAAGAACCGAAGATTCCGTATCGTGAAACGATTACAAAAGCCGCTCGCGCTGACTATCGTCATAAGAAACAATCCGGTGGTGCCGGTCAGTTTGGTGAAGTTCACCTGATTGTAGAACCTTATAAAGAAGGTATGCCTGTGCCCGATACGTATAAGTTCAATGGACAGGAATTTAAGATTACCGTGAGAGGTACGGAAGAGATACCATTGGAATGGGGTGGTAAACTGGTGTTTATCAACAGTATTGTCGGTGGTTCTATCGATGCACGCTTCCTGCCTGCTATTATGAAAGGTATTATGTCTCGTATGGAGCAAGGTCCGTTGACGGGTTCGTATGCTCGTGACGTGCGTGTCATTGTTTACGATGGTAAGATGCATCCGGTAGATTCTAATGAAATCTCCTTTATGCTTGCCGGACGTAATGCCTTTAGTGAAGCCTTCAAGAATGCCGGTCCGAAAATTCTGGAACCGATTTATGATGTAGAAGTGTTTGTTCCGTCTGATAGGATGGGAGATGTAATGGGAGATCTTCAGGGACGTCGTGCCATGATTATGGGTATGAGTAGCGAAAAAGGTTTTGAGAAACTGGTTGCTAAAGTACCTTTGAAAGAAATGTCTTCTTACTCTACTGCTCTTAGCTCACTCACCGGCGGACGTGCTTCGTTTATTATGAAGTTCTCTAGTTATGAGCTTGTTCCGACAGATGTTCAGGATAAGTTGATGAAGGATTTTGAAGCTAAACAAATTGAAGAATAAAGATAAATGATAGTTGATAGATGATATGTGATAGTTGATGGAAAACTTATTATCATATTCGTTATTTACTATCTGTTGCTTATAGACTATCAACTTAAACGTTAAAACTGTTCCCTTTTTTAAGTAAAAGGGGACAGTTTTTGTTTAACTATGATTAATAAAGATGGAAAAACGCAAGGAAAAGATTTAATTTTTTATTAAATTTGCAAACCAAAGGAGGGCTTTTATTGTTGTAGTAATCAGAATACAACCTAAATAGCTCCTTACGGTTAATTTCCGGGAAGTTCCGGTTAAATCAAGTTAATGCATTAGGAGTGTTAATTAGGGAGTGTTAATTTTGTTGCTATGAAGAAGTCAACAATTTGGATATTAGGTATTGTAATGGGGCTTTCCTTCCTTAGTCTGCTGTATTTGCAGGTTAGTTATATCGAGGAAATGATGAAAACCCGTAAGGAACAGTTTGATTCGGCTGTACGCAATAGCCTGGATCAGGTTTCCAAGGATGTGGAATATGCAGAGACTAGACGTTGGTTGATCGAAGATATTTCAGAAGCGGAAAGAAAAGCACTGATTGCGAATAACGCTTCCATACAACAAGACAACTTGATTCAGCAAACGCAACGGTTCACGGTGAAGTCTAAGGATGGAAAGGTATATTCGGATTTTGAGCTGAAAGTGATGACCACTAAGCCCTCCGAGCTTCCAAAGGCTATGATTTCTCCTTACAGGGGAACAAAGACCATTCCGGAAACTTCGCGTTCATTAGTGGAAGCCATCAAGAACCGGTATATGTATCAACGGGCGTTACTCGATGAAGTGGCCTGGCAGATGATTTATCGGGGGAGTGACAAATCGATTGGAGACAGAGTACGGTTCAAAGAACTGGATGACTATCTGAAATCGAGCTTATATAATAATAGTATAGACTTGCCTTATCACTTTACGGTGATTGACAAAGACGGTAGGGAGGTCTATCGTTGTGCGGATTATGACGCAAAGGGAAGTGAAGACGCTTATCAGCAGGCATTGTTCAAGAATGATCCGCCTGCGAAAATGAGCATATTGAAAGTGCACTTTCCGGGTAAGAAAGATTATATCTTTGACTCAATCAGTTTCATGATTCCGTCGCTGATATTTACGCTGGTATTGTTAGTGACATTCATCTTTACGATTTATATCGTATTCCGGCAAAAGAAACTGACGGAAATGAAGAATGACTTTATCAATAATATGACGCACGAATTTAAAACACCGATATCTACCATTTCATTGGCAGCACAGATGTTGAAAGATCCCGCGGTAGGAAAATCACCGCAGATGTTCCAACATATATCGGGAGTGATTAATGATGAAACCAAGCGCTTGCGCTTCCAGGTGGAAAAGGTGCTCCAGATGTCGATGTTCGAACGTCAGAAGGCAACTTTGAAGATGAAGGAGATCGATGCGAATGAATTGATTGCAGGTGTTGTCAATACCTTTGCTCTGAAAGTGGAACGATATAATGGTAAGATAACATCGAACCTTGAGGCTACCGATCCTGTTATATTTGCAGATGAGATGCATATTACAAATGTAATCTTTAATCTGATGGATAACGCGGTGAAATACAAGAAACCGGAAGAGGATCTGGAGCTGAAAGTGAGAACGTGGAATGAGTCGGGTAAGCTGATGATTTCGATACAGGATAACGGTATTGGTATCAAGAAGGAGAACCTGAAAAAAATATTTGAAAAGTTCTATCGTGTACATACGGGTAATCTGCACGATGTGAAGGGCTTTGGACTGGGATTGGCTTATGTGAGGAAGATTATATTGGATCATAAGGGAACCATCCGGGCGGAAAGTGACCTGAACGTGGGAACTAAATTTATTATTGCATTACCTTTATTAAAAAATAATTGATATGGACGAGAAACTGCGTATTTTATTATGCGAGGATGACGAAAATCTTGGCATGCTTTTAAGAGAATATCTACAGGCAAAAGGTTATTCTGCTGAGTTATATCCTGATGGAGAAGCCGGTTATAAGGCTTTCTTGAAGAATAAATATGACTTGTGCGTGTTCGACGTAATGATGCCTAAAAAAGATGGCTTCACACTGGCACAGGATGTCCGTGCAGCAAATGCTGAAATACCTATTATCTTCCTGACTGCTAAAACGCTGAAAGAAGATATCCT
This sequence comes from Bacteroides sp. D55t1_190419_B8, assembly GCF_015558905.1. Classification (NCBI taxonomy): domain Bacteria; kingdom Pseudomonadati; phylum Bacteroidota; class Bacteroidia; order Bacteroidales; family Bacteroidaceae; genus Bacteroides; species Bacteroides sp. D55t1_190419_B8. Next base: position 132,031 of record NZ_JADMOU010000005.1, on the reverse strand, counting down.
GGAAGGATTTAAAATCGGTGCGGATGATTATATCACTAAACCGTTTAGTATGGAAGAATTGACGTTCAGAATTGAAGCAATCTTGAGACGTGTTCGTGGAAAGAAGAACAAAGAAAGCAATATCTATAAGATTGGTAAGTTTACTTTCGATACACAGAAACAAATTCTGTCGTCAGAAGGCAAACAGACTAAACTGACTACCAAAGAATCTGAACTGCTCGGATTGCTTTGTGCACATGCAAATGAGATTTTGCAACGTGACTTTGCTTTGAAAACAATCTGGATCGATGATAACTATTTCAATGCCCGTAGTATGGACGTGTATATCACGAAACTGCGTAAGCATCTGAAAGAAGATGATTCTATCGAGATTATCAATATCCACGGAAAAGGCTATAAGCTGATTACCCCGGAAGTTGAATCTTAATAATCGCATTTGAGATGACTACAAATAAAAAATCCCGGAAACATTCGTTTCCGGGATTTTTTATTGATTTCTGCGAAATTAATCTGCGATTTTCTTATTAATAATAATATAAGAAATGAGTCCCAGTACTACAAGTACTACTGAAGTACCCAGGATGGCGTTGTTGTTTACATTTCCTGTAAAGGAACAAGCCAACAGGATGACTACTCCGGCCAAGATTAATATCAATCCTAAGTTCTTTAATAAGCCTTTCATGCGTGTGTATTTTAATAGATTATAATATTCCAGTCACAAATTAAAGCATAATTCTTTAACGGGCGAAATTATTTGGATAAAAATTCCATTATAAATGCACGATTTAGTGGATTTTATGATTTTAAGTTCTGTTCTTCTGCTTAATCTTTCGTATTATAGAATACCTTTTTCAGTACCTCCTGACCAATGCTCAATTCGTCGAGAGTGATGCCATGAAGAGCCTCTTTCAGAGTCTGGCCGGCAATAACGCGTGCTTTTTCTTCCAGTTCTTTTCCGTCTTTAGTCAGGTGGATTAAATTGGTACGGCGGTCTTTTTTATCGGAAATGCGCACAACGAGATGCTGCCGTTCCATATTGTCTATCAAACGGGTCATGCTGGGTTTGTCTTTAAAAGTTGCATTACACAACTCTTGTTGTGTAACACCGTCTTTTTCCCACAGAAAAATGAGTACCGTCCATTGTTCCGGACTGATTTCCAGTCCGTTCTGACGGAAGTTACGGTACAGTTTCCGGTTGATTGCCGCGGAAACTTTGCCATTTAGTATGGCGAATATAAGCCGGATATCGAAATTAAATTGCTCTATCATGAAATTATTGTTTAAACAACTTTGCAAAGATAAGTCACTTCCCGGATAAATCCTATCTTCGGATACAAAAAAAGATTAAATATTTGTAGTTCAAAATAAAATGTCTAACTTTGCACCCGCATTTAAAATCAAATAATTTATTTATTTAATTAAACGAAGTATGAATCAATACGAAACCGTTTTCATTTTAACTCCCGTTTTGTCTGACGTTCAGATGAAGGAAGCGGTAGAAAAATTCAAAGGCGTTCTTCAAGCTGAAGGTGCTGAGATTATCAATGAAGAAAACTGGGGACTGAAGAAATTGGCTTACCCAATTCAGAAGAAGTCTACAGGTTTTTACCAACTGATTGAGTTCAATGCAGATCCTACTGTAATTGACAAGCTGGAACTTAATTTCCGTCGTGATGAACGCGTAATCCGTTTCTTGACTTTCAAGATGGATAAGTATGCTGCTGAATACGCTGCAAAAAGAAGAAGTGTTAAATCAAACAAAAAGGAGGATTAATCATGGCACAACAAGTTCAATCAGAAATCAGATATTTGACTCCGCCGTCAGTAGATGTTAAGAAGAAAAAATACTGCCGTTTCAAAAAGAGTGGTATTAGGTATATCGACTACAAAGATCCTGAATTCTTGAAGAAATTCTTGAATGAACAAGGAAAAATCCTTCCGCGTCGTATTACAGGTACTTCTTTGAAGTTCCAACGTCGTATCGCGCAGGCTGTGAAGAGAGCTCGTCACTTGGCATTGCTGCCTTATGTAACTGACATGATGAAATAAGAAGGAGGAAAAGTATGGAAATTATATTGAAAGAAGACGTAGTAAACTTGGGTTATAAGAACGATATCGTAAACGTGAAATCCGGATACGGTCGTAATTATCTGATCCCGACTGGAAAAGCTGTCATCGCTTCTCCTTCTGCAAAGAAAATGTTGGCTGAAGAACTGAAACAGCGCGCTCACAAACTTGAGAAAATCAAGAAAGATGCTGAGGCTATGGCTGCTAAGTTGGAAGGCGTTTCTTTGACTATTGCAACTAAAGTTAGCTCAACCGGTACTATCTTCGGTTCTGTTGGTAACATCCAGATTGCTGAGGCATTGTCTAAGCTGGGTCATGAAGTTGACAGAAAGATCATCGTTGTAAAAGACGCTGTGAAAGAAGTTGGTAGCTATAAGGCTATTGTTAAACTTCACAAGGAAGTTTCGGTAGAAATTCCTTTCGAAGTAGTTGCTGAATAAGAGCAAATTTACTTCATATACAAAAAGCGATTTGTTCTGAATGGATGAATCGCTTTTTTTTGTTATCTTTGCTATTACTATTATGAAATTCAACTGTTGTTTTCTGAAGAAGAGGTTTTTGCTTCTGCTGATTGCTTTGGGAATTGGCAGTGTCCTTTATGCGAATGATGAGTTGAAACTATTGACGGATTCTTTGCGTAGAGTGATAGATGAGAAACATGTCTATGTTCAAAAGAAAGAGGAGAGGATAAACCGGATAAAATGTATGTTGAAAAGTCCCGGTTTGACTCTTGAAGGGGAGTATAGAATCAATTTACGGTTATATAGCGAGTATAAAAAATTTCATATTGATTCTGCTATTCATTATGTCGATCGTAATATCGAGATTTCCCACCAGTTGAATAAACCTTATTTCACCAACCAGTCGTCTTTAAATCTTAGTCTTTTGTATTCGATGTGTGGCAGATTCCGCGAAGCTGAGATTATTTTGAAAAGTATAAAGACGTCAGAACTTCCAAAAGATTTATTAATAGACTATTATCAGACTTACTCCAGTTTCTGGGGGCATTACTCCATTTCTGTTGCCAACAATCTGTATGGAAAGCAACAATCTGCTTATCAGGATTCACTGTTTGCTCTCATAGATCATACTTCCTGGGATTACCGGATGTCACAAGCTTCTTATTATATCTGGCGTGATACCTTAAAATCGAAGGAAATTTTTAAGGAATTGTTGGATATCGAGGAGGTGGGAACGCCTAATTATGCCATGATTACTCATTCGTATTCCAGATTGTGTCATCATCAGAAGAAATATGATGAGGAAAAGAAATATCTGATGTTGTCGGCGATTGCCGATACCCGGAATGCAACGCGTGAAAATGCCTCTCTTCAATCTCTTGCGTTGATACAATACGAAGAGAAGAATCTGGCCGATGCTTTTAAATTTACACAGTCCGCTATTGATGATGTAATTTCTTCCGGTATTCATTTTCGTGCAATCGAAATCTATAAATTCAATTCGATTATCAATACTGCCTATCAGGCGGAACAGGCTAAATCGAGATCGCATCTGACTACTTTTCTTATTTCTACAAGTATTATCCTTTTTCTTTTGATTCTGCTCGTTGTTTTCATCTATATTCAGATGAAGAAAACGTTGAAAATAAAGCAGGCATTGGCGCAGAGTAATGAGGAACTTCTGCGGCTGAACAATAAACTGAATAGTATGAACAGCCAGCTGAATGACACCAATAATCAATTGTGTGAAATTAATGGCATAAAGGAATATTATATAGCTGAATTCTTCGATGTGTGCTTTAGCTATATCCACAAAATGGAAAAATATCAGAATATGCTGTATAAAATAGCTATTAATAAGTACTATGACGAGTTGATTAAGAAGCTGAAGTCGTCTGCGCTTATTGATGAAGAGCTTAGTGCACTGTATGCCCGTTTTGATAAGGTCTTTTTAGGTTTATATCCTACTTTTGTTTCTGATTTTAATGCTTTGTTGAAAGATGAAGAGAAGATTATTTTGAAGCCGGATGCTTTATTGAATAGGGAACTTCGTATTTATGCTTTATTACGTTTGGGTATTACGGATAGTGGGAAGATAGCGAACTTCCTTCGGTGCTCTACAAGTACGGTTTATAATTATCGTACGAAGATGAGAAATAAAGCTGCTGTCGACAGAGATGAATTTGAGAACGAAATTATGAAAATTAGTTCAACACAAGAGACATAATTGTTATTTTACTGCTGACCTCCTTTCCAAATCATCTACATTTTTTTGATATACTTAAAGTGTTAAGTAATTGATTAATAGTGTAAAACGTTAATTTACTATCTACATAAAGTAATGTAAGTCAAATAAGCCGTTATTTATTTGGCTAGATTTGCAATATCAGTTTTTTAATCATCAGCTTGATGGTGAAAATTGATACTTTATCTATTATTTGTACTTAAATTCACTATGTTTTATTATGAACACGCAATCTTCAGTAGACACGAGAATTAAAGTTGGAATTATCGGTTTTGGTAGAATGGGAAGATTCTATTGGGAAGCGATGACAAAAAGTGGGCGATGGAATATTGCTTATATTTGCGATACCGATCCGGAATCACGTCAATTGGCTAAGAAGTTATCTCCTGAATCTCTTATAGTAGAAGATAATCAAAAAATTTTTGAGGATGAAAGTGTACAGGTAGTCGGTCTTTTCACTTTGGCCGACTCACGGATGGAACAAATAGAAAAAGCTATTCGCTACGGCAAACACATTATTTCAGAAAAACCTATTTCAGATACCATGGAAAATGAGTGGAAGGTCGTGGAGATGACAGAAAACACCAACCTCATTTCTGCGGTAAACTTGTATCTGCGGAATTCCTGGTATCATAATCTGATGAAAGAGTATATCGAGCAGGGAGAAATCGGAGAACTGGCTATTATCCGTATTTGCCACATGACTCCCGGTTTGGCACCGGGCGAAGGTCATGAGTACGAGGGACCTGCTTTCCATGATTGTGGAATGCACTACGTCGATATTACCCGTTGGTATGCAGGCTGTGATTATAGAACATGGAATGCGCAGGGAGTGAATATGTGGAATTATAAAGATCCTTGGTGGGTACAATGTCACGGAACTTTCCAAAATGGCGTAGTCTTCGATATTACTCAGGGCTTTGTTTATGGACAATTATCTAAAGACCAGACACATAATTCGTATGTGGATATTATAGGTACCAAAGGAGTTGTGCGTATGACGCATGATTTCAATACCGCTGTTGTTGATCTGCACGGTGTCAATCAGACCATTCGTGTGGAGAAACCTTTCGGTGGCAAGAATATAGACGTGTTGTGTGACCTGTTTGCTGATTCGGTAGAAACCGGAAAGCGCAATTCCCGCTTGCCGTCTATGCGCGATTCGGCCATTGCATCCGAATATGCGTGGACATTCTTGAAAGACACACGCAAACACGATTTGCCCGCTATTGGTAATTTGCGCACTCTGGAGCAAATACGCGAGCGAAGAAGAAACATGAAAAATGGATATGGATTGTTGCATGGCAACCTTCCAAAGATTATTAACCCTTAAATAAATAAAATCATGTCAAACATTTCGAGGAGAAAGTTTCTCAAAACGGGGGCTGCTGCTTTAGCAGGCATTACTATTGCTCCCAGTACTATTTTAGGTATGAGCCACGGGCATATTTCGCCTACTGACAAACTGAATCTTGCAGCCGTGGGTATTGGTGGTATGGGACATGCCAATATTAATCACGTGAAGGGCACTGAAAATATTGTGGCTCTTTGTGATGTGGATTGGAAGTATGCAAAAGGTGTGTTCGACGAATTCCCCAAGGCTAAAAAATACTGGGACTATCGTAAGATGTATGAAGAAATGGGTAAATCTATCGATGGTGTGATTATTGCAACTGCCGACCATACTCATGCTATCATCACTGCTGATGCAATGACAATGGGAAAACACGTGTACTGTCAGAAGCCGTTGACCCACTCTGTTTATGAATCTCGTTTATTGACAAATTTAGCTGCTTCAACAGGTGTTGTTACTCAGATGGGTAATCAGGGTTCATCAGACGAAGGTACGGATTTGGTATGCGAATGGATTTGGAATGGTGAAATCGGTGATATAACTAAGGTGGAATGTGCAACAGACCGTCCTATTTGGCCGCAAGGATTGAATGTTCCTGAAGGTGTAGACCGTATTCCTAGTACATTGAATTGGGATTTGTTTACAGGTCCTGCTAAAATGAATCCTTACAATGCTATTTATCATCCTTGGAACTGGCGTGGATGGTGGGATTACGGAACAGGTGCATTAGGTGATATGGCTTGCCATATTTTGCATCAGCCGTTTAGAGCATTGAAATTGCAATATCCTACCAAAGTGGAAGGATCATCTACTTTATTGTTGAATGCTTGTGCTCCGCAGGCACAGCATGTGAAAATGATTTTCCCTGCTCGTGAAAATATGCCGAAAGTAGCTATGCCTGAAGTGGAAGTACATTGGTACGATGGCGGTATGATGCCTGAACGTCCGAAAGGATTCCCGGAAGGAAAACAACTGATGCAGAGTGGTGGTGGTTTGACTATTTTCCACGGAACGAAAGATACTTTGATTTGCGGATGTTATGGACAGAATCCTTGGTTGCTTTCTGGTCGTAAACCAAATGCGCCAAAAGTTTGTCGTCGTGTTCCCAATGCTATGAACGGTGGGCACGAGATGGACTGGGTACGTGCATGTAAAGAAAATAAATCTAACCGTATCATGACTAAGTCTGATTTCTCAGAAGCCGGACCCATGAATGAAATGGTAGCAATGGGTGTATTGGCTATTCGTTTGCAAGCGCTGAATAAGACTCTTGAATGGGATGGAGCTAACATGTGCTTTACGAATATCGGTGATAACGAAACGATCCGTACCGTTATCAAAGACGGATTCAAGATTCATGATGGTCATCCGACATTTGATAAGACATGGACTGATCCGATTAATGCGAAACAGTTTGCTGCTGAATTAGTGAAACATACTTATCGTGACGGTTGGAGACTTCCTGATATGCCGAGATAAAAGTAAATTAAAAATTAAAAATTAAATAGTTGATATCATGAAAAAAGTATTTTATCCATTAGCTTGTTGTTGTCTTGCTGCAGGCGTTTTCGCTTCTTGCGGTGGTCAGAAGAAAGCAAATGCTCCGGAAGAGCAAAAAGTTGCGTTGTCTTACTCTAAATCATTGAAAGCACCGGAAACTGATAGTTTGAATCTGCCTGTTGACGAAAATGGTTATATCACAATCTTTGATGGTGAAACATTTAACGGATGGCGTGGTTATGGAAAAGACCGTGTTCCTACTAAATGGACAATCGAAGATGGCTGCATCAAATTCAACGGTTCTGGCGGCGGTGAAGCTCAAGACGGTGATGGTGGTGATTTGATCTTTGCTCATAAATTTAAAAACTTTGAGTTGGAATTGGAATGGAAGGTTGCTAAAGGTAGCAATTCGGGTATTTTGTATTTAGCTCAGGAAGTTACTTCTAAAGACAAAGATGGTAATGATGTGCTTGAACCTATTTATATTTCCGCACCTGAATATCAGATCCTGGATAATGCCAATCATCCGGATGCTAAATTGGGTAAAGATAACAATCGTCAGTCAGCTTCTTTGTATGACATGATTCCGGCAGTTCCTCAAAACTCTAAACCATTTGGCGAATGGAACAAGGCTAAGATTATGGTTTATAAAGGTACAGTGGTTCACGGACAAAACGATGAAAACGTACTTGAATATCATTTGTGGACAAAACAATGGACTGATATGTTGCAGGCAAGTAAGTTCAGCGAAGATAAATGGCCTTTGGCATTTGAATTGCTGAATAACTGTGGTGGAGAAAATCACGAAGGTTTCATCGGTTTGCAAGATCACGGTGATGATGTTTGGTTCCGCAACATCCGCGTGAAGGTTTTGGACTAATCGCATAAATAAGAAATAAGGCACGGATTACACGGATAACACGGTTTTTTAACTATCGTTATTATATAACAACCGCGTAATTCCGTGTAATCCGTGCCTATTTTTTTCTATATAAATCTAATAATTGTAATTCCCTGATATCTATTATATGAAAACAAAAATTTATTTATGTGCGTTGGCTGCTCTTTTCATGATTCCACAGGCAATGACCGCTCAAACTAAGAAGAAAGCTAAAAAAGAAGTAGCTATTCAACTCTATTCTGTCAGAGATATATTGAATAAGGTAGACAATAAAGATGGTAAGTGTGACCCCACTTATACTGCTCTTCTGAAGAAATTGGCAAACATGGGATATACCGGTGTTGAAGCTGCCAATTATAATAACGGTAAATTTTATGACCGGACTCCTCAACAATTTAAGAAAGATGTCGAATCGGCAGGATTAAAAGTCTTGTCTTCACACTGCACGCGTGGACTGTCGAAAGAAGAACTCGCCTCCGGTGACTATTCGAAATCACTTGAATGGTGGGATCAGTGTATTGCCGATCATAAAGCTGCCGGTATGAAATATATTGTAGCTCCGTGGATGGATGTACCTAAGACGCTCAAAGATTTAGAAACGTATTGTGCATATTATAATGAGATAGGCAAACGTTGTAAACAACAGGGTCTGTCGTTTGGGTATCATAATCACGCTCATGAATTTCAGAAAGTAGAAGATAAAGTGATGTATGATTATATGCTGGAACATACGAATCCTGAATATGTCTTCTTCCAGATGGACCTTTATTGGGTAGTTCGCGGACAAAACAGTCCTGTTGATTATTTTAATAAATATCCCGGTCGTTTCAAGATATTCCATGTGAAGGATCATAGAGAGATCGGACAAAGTGGAATGGTAGGTTTTGACGCTATCTTTAAGAATGCAAAAACTGCAGGTGTTAACTATCTCGTTGCTGAAATCGAGGGCTATAGTATGCCGGTAGAAGAGAGTGTGGAAGTAAGCTTGGATTATTTGTTGAATGCTCCTTTTGTGAAGAGTTCATACGCTAAATAACGTGTGAATAGCTAAAATAAAGGCATAAAAAAAGTCTGTGCATGCTTTCGCATGGCAGACTTTCAATTCTCTCTAAGCTGTTTCTGAATTATTCAGCTACAGTTTCAGTTGCAGTGCTATCAGCATTCAAAGAATCTGCTGCTGCGGCTGCTGCTTGTTCAGCTTCAAGAGCTGCTGCTTCTACTGCTGCGATTGAGTCAGCGATACGGATAGAATCTGCAGTTGCTTTTGCTGCGTCAGCTGCTTTGTTACCACATGATGCGAATGATACTGCTACGATAGCTACGGCCATCAAAACTAATTTTTTCATTTTCTTTGCTTTTTAAAAACGTAATACAATCAATTGCTTTATTAAAACGTTGCAAAGGTATGTACTTTTTCAATATGTTGTTCTCGAAACACCAACTTTTTTTATATATTTTTTTGTAACTAGCCACTTTTTCCCCACTTTCGTATGTTTAAAAACATGCTAATCGACAGCAATACTGTTATATAGGTATCTTTTTATGCTTCTTTTGGGAGTTTTTTCAAATTCCGTAGGATAAAGTTGGATTCTGCTGATTTTTTCATAAGCGGCTACATTGCTGTTCAGATTCTTAAGATTTTCATCCATGATTGTTTTCAGGTTATCCGGATTGTTTAATCCGAGAGAATCCAACGCTTCATAATCGGCATAAACGAGTGCTACTAATTTTTTGTTGCGTTCGATAACGAGACTTTCAAGAATGAAAGGTAGGTTATTCAGTTTTGTTTCCAACTCTTCGGGGAAGATGTTCTGTCCGTTTGAACTTAAGATCATGGTCTTGAGCCGTCCCCGGATGAAAATATTCCCGCTGTTGTCCATGTTACCGAGGTCACCTGTACGTAGCCAGCCGTCTTGTGTGAACACTTCCTCTGTTGCTTCCTGGTTCTTGTAATATCCTACCATCACGTTTTCTCCCCGGACTTGGATTTCTCCGGTTTCTGCTTCAGGGTTTTCCTTATAGATACGTGCTTCCATTATATCCAGAATCTTTCCGGAAGAGCCTTGTACAAATTCATCCCAAGGGGCATAGCTGATTAGCGGTCCACATTCCGTCATACCGTAACCGATAGTAAAAGGGAATTTAATTTTGTAGAAGAATTCTTCTACTTCTTTATCCATAGCGGCGCCACCGATAATGATTTCCTTAAACCGGCCTCCCAGTGCATCAATCAGTCTTTTGCGTATCTGGTTGTAGATCTGTGTGTCGAGCAGCGGAATATTGAGTGCCCACTTCATGCCTTTTTTATTAATGAGTGGTTGGATGATATTCTTATATATCTTTTCGATCACTAGCGGGACAGTAATAATAAGGTTGGGTTTCACTTCCTCAAAAGCCTTCATTATAATCTTGGGAGAAGGAGTTTTTCCAAGCAAAGTGACATGGGTGCCGACAGCAGTTGCTGTCAGAAAGTCGAACGCACAGCCGTATGCATGAGCGAGTGGGAGGAAAGAGAGTACCTTGTCTCCCTTTTTAAGAAGTTCGGTGCGGATACCGAAGGTAACATTTCCTGCCAGATTGTTCCCTGTCAGCATCACTCCTTTACTGAAACCGGTGGTTCCGGAAGTATAGTTTAATAGCATCACTTTGTCATTGGATAAAGTGGTATATTGAACATCTTCACGGGCAAATCCTTTCGGATACAAAGAATGCATTTCTTTATCGGTGTTTTTCAGAAACTTCTGTATGGTTTCTCCGTCACGCTGATAAAGACACCGGAAATCGGTCAGTGAGAATACGCCTCGCAGTCCCGTTAGTTTTTCCTCTTCCAGATTGTCCCAGATGCTGTCACTGGTGAACAGAAATACAGATTCGGAATGATTGACGATATGATGAACATCGTTGGGCGTAAAGTCTTGAAGGATGGGGACAATGATTGCTCCATACGTGATAGTTGCCATATAGGCGATGCACCAGTGAGCATTGTTTTTGCCGATAACTGAAATCTTATCCCCTCTGCGGAGGCTACAGTGTTTGAATAACAGATGTAAACGGGCGATTTTTTCAGCTACCTCCCCATAAGTATATTGGGTATCTTCTCCATAATCGGCGTAACAAGGTAGATCCCAATTTTCACGAAAACTATTTTCGTATAGTTTAATGAAATTCTCTTTAATCATTGCACGTTTTTTAGTGAATTGTGCAAAAATAGGAATAAACTTTCGTATCCAAAAGCGTTTTACTAATAATAATGTGTAACTTTGCAAAGTTAATGTGTTTATAACAGCTTATGATAGATACCACTGTATTTCAAAATAAGACAGCCGTTTATTATACTTTAGGCTGCAAATTAAATTTTTCAGAGACTTCAACTATCGGTAAAATTCTGCGTGAGGCAGGAGTCCGGACTGCGCGTAAAGGAGAGAAAGCAGATATCTGTGTGGTAAATACCTGTTCGGTGACGGAGATGGCGGATAAGAAATGCCGGCAAGCGATTCATCGTCTGGTAAAACAACACCCAGGTGCTTTTGTGGTAGTGACCGGATGTTATGCGCAATTGAAGCCCGGCGATGTGGCAAAGATAGATGGAGTGGACGTAGTGTTGGGAGCTGAACAGAAGGGAGAATTGCTTCAATATCTAGGTGACCTCCAAAAGCATGAAAAAGGAGAAGCTATCACTACGGCGACCAAAGATATCCGTTCTTTTGCTCCCTCGTGTTCACGGGGAGACCGTACCCGTTTCTTTTTGAAGGTGCAGGATGGATGTGATTACTTTTGTTCTTATTGCACGATTCCTTTTGCCCGGGGGCGAAGTCGTAACGGGACTATTGCTTCCATGGTTGAACAGGCCCGTCAAGCAGCTGCCGAAGGAGGAAAAGAGATTGTTCTGACCGGAGTGAATATTGGAGATTTTGGTAAAACAACAGGGGAGAGTTTCTTTGATTTGGTAAAAGCGCTGGATCAGGTAGAGGGAATCGAACGTTATCGGATATCTTCTATAGAACCAAATCTGTTGACCGATGAGATCATTGAATTTGTGTCTCACTCCCGTAGTTTTATGCCTCATTTCCATATCCCTTTGCAGTCCGGTTGTGATGAGGTTTTGCAATTAATGCGCCGCCGTTATGACACAGCTCTTTTTGCTTCCAAAGTGAAGAAGATCAAAGAGGTGATGCCGGATGCTTTTATCGGTGTGGATGTGATTGTGGGAACCCGTGGAGAAACGCCGGAGTACTTCCAACAAGCTTATCAGTTTATTGAGAGTTTGAATGTGACCCAGTTGCATGTGTTTAGTTATTCCGAACGTCCCGGAACGCAGGCCCTAAAAATAGAATATGTGGTTTCCCCGGAAGAGAAACATCAGCGTAGTCAACGTTTATTGACACTGTCGGATCAAAAAACGCAGGCCTTTTATGCTCGTCATATTGGGCAGACAATGCCGGTGCTGATGGAAAAATCGAAGGCAGGTGCTCCGATGCATGGATTTACGGAGAACTATATACGTGTAGAGGTGGAAAGCGATGATTCGCTGGATAATAGGGTGGTCAATGTACGTTTGGGAGATTTTAATGAAGAGATGACAGCACTTAAAGGTACAATTCTGATATAAGTATGGGATCGAAACTTATCTACTGGTTGGTATATAGTGGGATGTGGTTGTTTTCGGCACTTCCGTTCCGGGTTTTGTATATGTTCTCGGATTTGAATTATCTGCTGATGTATCATATTGGAAAATATCGCCGGAAAGTAGTTCGGGGGAACCTGTTGAGATCATTTCCGGAAAAAACTGATGCCGAGAGATTGCAGATTGAACGCAAATTCTATCGCTATCTGTCGGATTATATGCTTGAGGATTTGAAATTGTTGCATATGTCTGCCGAAGAGCTTTGTGTGAGAATGATTTATAAGAATACGGAACAATATCTGGAACTGACAGAAAAGTACGGAGGCATTATTGTGATGATTCCTCATTATGCCAATTATGAATGGTTGATTGGCATGGGTGCGATCATGAAACCCGGAGATGTTCCCGTGCAGGTTTATAAACCGTTGAGAGATCAATATCTGGATAAACTTTTTAAGCGTATCCGCTCTCGTTTCGGAGGATATAATATTCCCAAACATTCTACTGCACGTGAAATTATTAAGTTGAAGCGTGATGGAAAAAAGATGGTAGTCGGTCTGATTACCGACCAATGGCCCAGCGGATTTGATAGATATTGGACTACTTTTTTAGGGCAGGAGACTGCTTTTCTGAATGGTGCCGAGCGTATTGCTAAAATGATGAATTTCCCTGTTTTCTATTGCGAACTTAGTAAGAGACGTAGAGGATATTGTGAAGCGGAATTCAAACTAATGACGGAGACGCCGAAAGAAACCAAGGAAGGAGAAATCACTGAAATGTTTGCTCACCGATTGGAGCAGACAATTCGTAGAGAACCGGCATACTGGTTGTGGTCTCATAAACGCTGGAAATTAACCAGAGAGGAAGCTGAACAACAGGAAGAATTGAACAAGAAGAAAGAACAGCAATGAAAGTTTCAGTTGTAATCTTGAATTGGAACGGATGTGATATGCTCCGTACTTTTCTTCCGTCTGTTGTCCGCTATTCGGAAGGAGAGGGGATGGAGGTTTGTGTGGCTGATAATGGCTCTACAGACGATTCTGTGACTTTGCTTCAACAGGAATTTCCTTCTGTTAAGACGATTGTGCTCGATCAGAATTATGGTTTTGCAGACGGATACAATTTGGCATTACAGCAGGTAGATGCAGAATATGTAGTGCTTTTGAATTCGGATGTCGAGGTGACGGAGCATTGGCTGGAACCAATGGTTGCTTATCTGGATGCTCACCCGGAGGTGGCTGCCTGTCAGCCGAAGATACGGAGCCAGCGACAAAAAGAATATTTCGAATATGCCGGGGCAGCCGGTGGTTTTATTGATAAATATGGTTATCCTTTTTGTCGGGGGCGTATAATGGGCGTTGTGGAGAAGGATGAAGGTCAGTACGATACAGTGATTCCTGTTTTCTGGGCGACGGGAGCAGCCCTGTTTATCCGACGCGCTGATTATATGAATGCCGGAGGATTGGATGGACGTTTTTTTGCACATATGGAGGAAATAGATTTGTGCTGGCGACTTCGTTCGCGAGGACGTGAGATTGTTTGTGTGCCTCAAAGTGTTGTCTATCATGTGGGGGGAGCTACTCTTAAAAAAGAGAATCCTCATAAGACTTTTCTTAATTTCCGTAATAATCTTGTCATGCTCTATAAGAATCTTCCACAGGAGGAGTTAAATAAAGTGATGCGTATCCGGGCCTGTCTCGATTATGTGGCAGTGTTTAACTTCTTGTTGCAAGGGCATTGGGACAATGCTCGTGCTGTCATGCGTGCACGAAAAGAGTACCAACAGCTACGTCCTTCATTTTCTTTATCCCGTGAAAAGAATATGAGAAAAAAAACTTTGAATCCGATACCTGAACGGACAAAAAGTAGTATCTTGTGGCAGTTTTATGTGAGAGGATGCAAAAGATTCTCTCAATTGTCGGATTTAAAAGGATAGCAAATGGAAGCAAAGGTTAGAAGAGGCATCGGGCTGGTAGCGCATGATGCGATGAAAAAAGATCTCATCGAATGGGTATTGTGGAATTCGGAACTGTTGATGGGAAATAAATTCTATTGTACAGGTACTACCGGTACTTTGATATTGGAAGCATTGAAAGAGAAGCACCCTGATGAAGAATGGGATTTTACGATTTTAAAATCAGGTCCGCTGGGTGGTGACCAACAGATGGGATCACGTATTGTGGATGGACAGATTGACTATCTGTTTTTCTTCACTGACCCTATGACACTGCAACCGCATGATACGGATGTGAAAGCATTAACCCGCTTGGCTGGTGTAGAAAATATTGTTTTTTGCTGTAATCGTTCTACGGCGGATCATATTATTTCCAGTCCGTTATTTATGGATCCTGACTACGAGCGCATTCATCCGGACTATTCCGGCTATACAAAGCGTTTCCAGGATAAACCTGTGGTGACGGAAGCTGTTGAATCAGTAAATAGAAGAAAAAAGAAGAGAAAATAAGCCGGTAGTTTACGGCTGTGAAAATAGGAGCAGATTTTGCTTAAAAAAGGAATGCAGATGATACGGATTACTTTATTAATATCGTATTATCTGCATTTCGTTATTTATGTTTCATTACCAACAATGTGATATCTTATTTCTTGCTGCAGTGTAGCTCAATTCCTGCGGACTCTATATCTGCTCCCATCGGTGGATTCCGTTTGGAAAGCCGGAGTTCTATTTCTTCAATACAGGGGAATTGGGCAAAGAGTTTTTGTATAATCCGTCCGCTCACGTGTTCCAGCAATTTTGAGGGAATAGCCATTTCATTTTTTATCACCTGATGTACTTCGGCGTAGTTGACGGTGTCGGTAACTTCGTCTGTCCGGGTAGCTTTGCTGATATCCACTTTCAGTTTCAGGTCAATGATATATTCATTTCCGATCAGATTTTCTTGCGGTGCAACTCCATGATAGGCGTAACAACGAATTTCTTTCAAAAGAATATAGCTACTGTTTATCTTCATATATTGTCTTTTTAGTGTGATCTTGTTTGACTTTTAACAGGTCTTTCTGTGCAACCATTTGTGGAATCACTTTTAGAAAGACGGGGGTGAGCAGAATGCAGATACTTAGTGTTATAAGCAAAAGTACACTTGCCTGTGCCCAACTATTGTGAATATAACGGCTGACCAATGGACCTAAAAAATGAAGTATCGGTCCATGAATACTTAAGGTGATGATCGAATATCGCCCTAAGTAAGAAATAACCTTTATTTCCTTTACTTTTTTGCAAAGTAACATAATCATAAATATTCCTGCAAATGCAGCGATATATACTTGAAAAATATTTCCCGTATAGTTGTTGGTGCGCATACCCAATGTGGTAGCGGTAAAGTACATGACTACCAGTGCCAATAGAACGAAAACCGGGATCAACTTGTCGAAACGATGACTGGGATACAGAAAAAAGTTATACCGCCGAATCCAGAAACCGGCTACATAGAAAGGGAGGGCGGTCATGGAAACATCTATATACAAAGGCAACTCTATCTGTAACTTTCCGAGATAAAATCCTGTGCAACCAATCAGGAGTGTGACAGCAAACATGATAGGCAGGTGTTTCTCACGCAGAAAGTGGATCAGATAAAACAGGATATTGCAGTTGAATAGTGCAAGTAGAAACCAAATCGGAGGATTGAACTTGATAAGGTCATGTCCATGAAACACTACCAAGAGCTCATTCCATGATACAGGCAGTTGAAATACCCCGGGTGCTATTTTCCAAACGATATATTTCATTAGAAATGCGCTTAGATAGAAGAAAAGAAAAGGGATAATCAACTTGTTTATTTTCCGTAGGATAAATCCGAACAAGCCTTCGTATGATTTGAAAAATACTCCGGAGATAAAGAAATAAAGCGGCATGCGAAAACAGGAGAGCATGGAATTGGTATCCAGCTGTTCGAAGGCTCCTCCAACGTGCGCTATTACTACAAGGATGATGCAGACTCCTTTGGTTAAGTCCACGAAATCAATACGTCTGCTTTGGTTGCCTTCCATTATCTCTTTTCAATTTCACTTTTCGGCGCAAAGATACTTCATAAATTGGAATAAAAAGAGTTAGTGCCTTTTATCTTATTTATTCGGATCTCTTCCTGTATTTTTTATCAGTTCACAAATCTTATCATTGAGTGTTTTTGCTTTCATCAACTGTTCCAATGTGAGGTGCATCCGGTATCGCCAATAATTTCGTGGATTTGATGGAATATTAATCCGTTCTTCCGCCACATTCGGATTTCTCCACTTCTCGTCTATTGATAACCAATCTTGGAAAGACAAGATGCAGAGAATAGAATTACTGTTGAGATGATTGCGTACAATTTCCTCGCACAACTCGGGAGTAGCAGTGGTTGGTGCAGTACCGTAGTGTCCTAACGTTGCATTATAGTAACGTTGGGTCTGTTGATAATCTTCTTCCCACCAGCCACGCAAGGTAGACATATCGTGGGTGGAGATTGTGCAGACAGACCGGTATGGATACTCATTCAAATGCCCGAATTCATACATTGGGTTTTTAGGCATCCGCTGAATTTCCAAACTGAGAATACGGAGATCATTCATCACTGATGATACACAAGCAGGAATCATCCCCAGATCTTCTCCACAAACCAACATACGGGTGGATTGTGTCAGCTGGGGCAATTTCTTCATGGCCTGTTGAAACCAGAACTCATTGTGTCGGTGGTAATAATACTGGTCGTATAGTTTGTTAAAAGCATTCTTCTCCTCTTCGTTTAGCAATCGGAATACGAAATCTCGTTGTACGCCGATTCGAGGGTGGTATTTCCCTTCCTCTTTTTTGTCCGCAACAAATAAAACGTTGCTGATTAATGAATAAAGCCCTTCCCGAATCCAGATACTATCTTCATCATTTTTGCCGGCAAAGAATTGTTCTACTTCCCTTTGCGTCTCAAATCCCGGTTTCATCCGATAGGTACCGGAGTCGTCAACTAATTGGAGAAAGTCTTGTTTTACCAAGTTGGTATGGGGGCCGAACAACTGTCCAAGGAAAGATTCATGAATAGATGGGAGCAGGTATTCATCCCGGAACGTGAGGCCATAACTTTCGATTTCTTCCCGACTCATGGGGAGAGAAGGATCAAACTGACCTAACAATCCGTGTACGGCGTGCATCGGTATTTCCCAGATACGGAAAAAACCGAGGATATGATCGATCCGGTAGGCATCGAAGTATTCCGCCATTTTCTGAAAACGTTTCATCCACCAGCGGTAGCCGTCTTTTTCCATGACATCCCAGTTATATGTAGGAAATCCCCAGTTTTGCCCGTTGATGGAGAAATCATCGGGTGGAGCACCTGCTTGTCCGTTGAGATTGAAGTAATGAGGTTCTGTCCAGGCTTCTACACTGTTGCGGCTGATACCGATTGGAATATCTCCTTTTAATACAACACCGTGTTGGCGGGCATATTCGGTTGCAGACAGTAATTGCAGGTGCAGGTGATACTGAATATAGTAATACAATGAGATATGAGGATAGTCTACAGTTTCCGGCTGGCACATTTTTTCTATATCTTCCGCATTATAAACAGAGTGTCGTGGCCATTTACGGAAATTGGGTGTTTTGTAGGCGTCGCGCAGATAACTGAAGACTGCATAGGGTTGCAACCATTCTTTGTTGGCTTCAAAGAAGTCTTTGAAACCTTTGGAAGCTAAGACTTTTTTTCCTTCCTGTCGGAATAGTAAGTTGAAAAACTCCCATTTAGTCTGATTGACTGCTTCGTAGTCAATGGCAGGCAGACTGTTCAGTTCTTTTTGCTTTTTGTTGAATTTCGATGCGGCTTCTTTGTCTTTCAGAGTTCCCATTTGCTTGATATCCGCATACATTGGGTGGAAGGCATAAATGGAAATGCTGTTATAGGGGTAAGAGTCGGTCCATGCGTGAGTCATGGTGGTGTCATTGACCGGTAAAATCTGAATAACTTTCTGATGGGTGATTACTGCCCAGTCGATCATACGTCTCAAGTCACCAAAATCACCTACTCCAAAACTTTTCTCTGATTTTAAGGAGAATACAGGTATGGCGATTCCCGCACCTTTCCAGGCGGGAATGTCGAAATAGGCATACCGGTCGGAGATCACGAGCGTTTCGTTTGTCTTCAGTTCCGGGTCTGCCAGATAACGGTTGGGGTTCTTTTCCCAGCAGTCCGCTTTCTTTTCTTGTTTGTTGTAGAGGATGAATTTATATTCCAGCGGGTATTTTAGTTTGCTGGCATCTAATTCTATCTGCCACTCCGGAAAATGGACGTCACTCATTAGAACCGCTTTCTCCGGGTCCCAGTGGCCTAATGATTTCTGGTTACCACAAATCGCCAGACAATAATCTTTATTGATATGTGGAGCATAGGCTTTGATTACCAGGCCCTTCTTATAACTTTGCGGGATACTTTCTCTCTCGGGATGTGCCAGTAAAGCTTCTGTAAAAGCTGAACTATAAAGGTACGACTGTTCCGGAATGTTTTTCCAGCAATCATTGATTCTGTATATCTTCTTGGAAGTGCCTGATAGGAAAATAGATCTTGGAAAACTGTCCCATTCCTTGCGGATAACTATTCCGTTTTGTTCTATCTGATAGTTATAATTGATAGCCATCCCTTCATGGGGGATTTCAAGCTCAACTTTTGCCGTCCAATAGATACCATCGGTGGTGTGTAAAGGAATTGATTCCGGAAATAAGCCGGAAATTCTTACTTCTTCTCCCCAGTTGGTACGGTATTCAATATTAAATGATAGAATCATATATATTAGATTTTAATTGTACATATAAGACACTGCAAGTATAAGACATTTTTTTGAATAAAGATTAAAAGGAGCCGCATTGGACTCCTTTTAATCTTTTGTTTATATATTAATTAACATACGTAGGACTATTATCCACACCTGGAAGCACCGCAAGTTGTACAAATCAGACAGCCTTCCTGATAAACCAATGTCTCATTACCGCAGTTCGGGCATTTCTTACCTTTGGCTTCTGTTCCATCTTGAATATACTTCTTCAATGCACGTTCCACACCGTTTTTCCAAGTGTTGATACTTTCACTGTTTAATTGGAGAGAGCCAACCAGTTTGATAACCTGTTCAATCGGCATCCGGTAGCGAAGCACACCAGAAATCAATTTAGCATAGTTCCAATATTCTTTGTTGAACTTCTCTGACAATCCTTCAATGGTCGTCTTATATCCGCGTTTGTTCTCGAATTGGAAGTCGTAACGTTTGGTACCGTCTTCATCTACATTTTTGATGATACGTCCGCAAGTCACACTCTTAGGTAGCAAGATACCTTCATCATCATCTTGCAAACCTGTGAATATTTCATAAGGGTGTCCATCTAATAATCCGACAAAAGCCACCCATTTTTCTTTGTTGTTCTGGAAACGGACAACATCTGCTTCCAATATTCTCGGACGTACCTCTACAACCGTAGGCGGTTTGCAAGGAGGAAGGTCTTCTTTCTTTTCCTTATTTGATTTAGTGGAAATCAAAACTCCGGAGCGTGAACCGTCGCGATATACGGTACAGCCTTTACAGCCGGATTTCCATGCTTCTACATACAAACGGTTTACTAAATCCTCGTCTACATCATTCGGTAGATTGATTGTTACGCTGATGGAGTGGTCTACCCATTTCTGGATTCTTCCCTGCATCTTCACCTTCATCAACCAGTCGACATCGTTGGAAGTTGCTTTGTAATAAGGAGATTTAGCAACCAGTTCATCAATTTCTTCTTGGGAATAGCGTTTGGCCGGATCGTATCCGTTAGCTTCCATCCAGGTCACAAACTTGTGATGGAATACGATATATTCTTCGAATGCATCTCCTGTTTCGTCTACAAAATCTACATGTACATTCGTATCGTTCGGATTAACCTTTCTTCTGCGTTTGTAAACAGGCAGGAATACAGGTTCGATACCGGAAGTTGTCTGTGTCATCAAACTGGTAGTTCCGGTTGGAGCAATTGTCAGGCAGGCAATGTTACGGCGACCGTATTTCTTCATGTCCTCATACAGTTTCGGGTCAGCTGCTGCCAGGCGTTGGATGAACGGATTATTCTGTTCACGTTCGCTATTGTATATTTCGAAAGCACCACGTTCTTTGGCCATTTCCACTGAAGAACGGTATGCGCCGAGAGCTACTGTCTTGTGTACTTTTTCAGAGAATTCTGTCGCTTCTTCCGTTCCGTAACGCAATCCCAATGCAGCAAGCATATCACCTTCTGCAGTGATACCTACACCAGTACGGCGACCTTGTCCACTCTTCTTGTAGATTTTCTCCCAAAGTGTGCGTTCTGCATGTTTTACTTCTTCATTTTCCGGATCTTCGTCAATCTTGGTCATGATACGTTCGATTTTCTCGAGTTCGAGGTCGATGATATCATCCATGATACGTTGAGCAAGAGCCACGTGTTTCTGGAACAGGTCAAAATCAAAATAAGCATCCGGTTTGAACGGATTCACTACATAGGAATATAGATTGATAGCCAATAGACGGCATGAATCGTAAGGACATAGAGGAATTTCTCCGCATGGGTTGGTAGATACAGTTCTGTAACCCAGATCTGCATAGCAATCAGGCACGGACTCACGGATAATCGTATCCCAGAATAAAACTCCCGGTTCTGCCGATTTCCATGCATTATGAACGATTTTCTTCCACAAGGTAGAAGCGTTGATTTCTTTGGTAAATGTCGGGTTGGCAGAGTCAATAGGATATTGCTGTACATACGGCTTTTCATCTACGGCAGCTTGCATGAAAGCATCGTCCAGCTTGACAGAAACATTGGCTCCGGTTACTTTGCCTTCAGTCATCTTGGCGTCAATAAATGCTTCGGAATCCGGATGTTTGATGGATACACTCAACATCAGTGCACCACGACGTCCGTCTTGAGCTACCTCACGAGTAGAATTCGAATAACGCTCCATAAATGGAACAAGGCCGGTGGAAGTCAGTGCCGAGTTTTTAACGGGAGAGCCTTTCGGACGGATGTGTGATAAATCGTGACCTACACCACCGCGTCTTTTCATCAGTTGCACCTGTTCTTCGTCGATTTTGATAATAGCACCGTAAGAGTCGGCTGCGCCATCCACTCCGATAACAAAGCAATTGGATAGTGAAGCAACCTGATAGTCGTTACCGATTCCTGTCATCGGGCTACCTTGGGGGACGATGTACTTGAAGTGATCTAATAAATCATACAGTTCTTTTGCTGTCAACGCATTCGGATACTTTGATTCTACGCGTGCCACTTCATTTGCAATTCTCCAATGCATGTCTTCCGGGGATTTTTCATAGATATTACCGAAAGAATCCTTTACTGCGTATTTGTTTACCCAAACCCTTGCAGCAAGCTCGTCGCCTTGAAAATATCGTAAAGATTCTTCATAGGCTTCGTCGTAAGAATAAATTTGTTTTTCCACGATTCAATTTGTGTTAAATCTCGTTTTTAATAAGTAATATGTAGAAGTTTACTTATCGTTAACAAATGTAGCCGCAAAGCTAAGAATGTTTTTTCATCTATCAAAATAAAAATGAAATAATTTATTAACAGGTTGCAAGTTTTCCATTTGTTTATGCTAAGTATTTGATAAACAGTTGAAAGTGTTTTTTGTTCAAAGGTTAAAGTTCTCCAAAAAGAAAACTATTCTATTCTGCTAGTGTGGTAGAATATTTTTTTCTTTTTATATCTTTGCAAAAAAAAGATATGTTTGAAACCGTAAAGAACAGAAGAACTATTCGGAAATATCTGCCTAAAGATATAAATCCTGGTTTGTTAAATGATTTGCTCGAAACCTCTTTTCGTGCTTCTACGATGGGGGGAATGCAACTTTATAGTGTAATTGTGACTCGTGATGCAGAAATGAAGGAGAAACTCTCGCCTGCTCATTTCAATCAGCCTATGGTAAAAAATGCACCGGTCGTATTGACTTTTTGTGCTGATTTTCGTCGTTTCAGTAAATGGTGTGAACAGCGGAAAGCTGTGCCGGGCTATGATAATTTAATGTCTTTTATGAATGCCTCCATGGATACTTTGCTCGTTGCTCAGACTTTCTGTACACTGGCGGAAGAAGTAGGACTCGGCATTTGTTATTTGGGGACTACTACTTATAATCCTCAAATGATTATCGATACTCTCCAGCTTCCCGAACTGGTATTCCCTCTCACCACAATAACGGTAGGCTATCCGGATGGTATTCCCGCACAAGTAGACCGCTTGCCTTTGGAAGCTGCCGTGCACGATGAAAAATATCACGACTATACACCGGAAAAAATAGATAAACTTTACGCCTACAAAGAATCATTGCCGGAAAACAAGCAGTTTATCGAAGAAAATGAAAAAGAAACATTGGCTCAAGTCTTTACGGACGTGCGTTACACTAAGAAAGATAACGAATTTATGTCCGAAAATCTATTGAAAGTACTTCGCCGGCAAGGATTCTTTTAAGTATTAAGTATAAAGTATTAAGTATTATCCATGCGGACAAGCTTTATTATGCGGTTTCGCACCAAGGTAATACTTAATACTTTATACTTAATTTCAGTTTCTCTTCTTCAGTAACGACTCTATTTCCTGTACTTCTGCATGAAAGCTCTTGTCTACCTCCAATTGTCCTTTTACGGTTTTGCAGGCGTGAAGTACTGTTGCATGGTCTTTGTTACCGATGAACTTACCTATTTTAGAAGTTGAAAAGTCTGTGTGGTTTTTAGCTAGATACATGGCGATCTGTCGTGCTTGAACGACTTCTCTTTTTCTGGATTTTGTATGTATGGCAGACGGCTCCAGGTCGAAATGTTTGCATACCACTTTGAGAATATCATCAATAGTGACAGCTTTCGTTTCATTGTGAACCACGCCATGTACAATGTGTTGTGCTAAATCCAGGTCTATTTCCTTATTGAAAATAGTAGAACGGGCCATGATAGCGATGACGATACCTTCCAGATCACGTACACTTTCATTCACATTCTCAGCAATATAGTCAATCACTTCTGCCGGAAATTGTAACCCGTCACGGTGTATCTTGTTGCGTAGAATATTTTTGCGAAGTTCTACGGTCGGCTTTTCCAGCTCGGCTACCATACCCCATTTGAAACGGGTCAGGAGGCGTTCTTCGATACCCTGCAATAATACGGGAGCACGGTCCGAAGTCAATATGAGCTGTTTACCATTCTGATGTAAATGATTGAAGATATGGAAGAAATTGTTTTGAGTCTTGGTGACACCGGCAAACTCCTGAATATCGTCAATGATTAATACATCGATCGTCTGATAAAAATTAATAAAGTCGTTGGTCGTGTTATTTCGTACAGAATCCGTATATTGTACCTGGAACAAATGTGCCGAAACGTACAATACTCTTTTCTCTGGATAAATTTCTTTGATTTTTGTGCCTATTGCGTTTGCCAGGTGTGTCTTTCCCACTCCGGATGCTCCATAAAGGAATAACGGGTTGAAAGCGGTCCCTCCCGGTTTTTGCGCTACAGCTTCTGCTACACTTCTTGAAAGTTTATTGCTGTATCCTTCAATGAAGTTCTCAAAATTATAATTGGGATTCAAATGCGGGTCCAGATCTTGAACGGCAGGAGCCTGTAAGAAACTGGGAGCTTTGTTTCCTCCGATTATACTTTTAGGGGTAACAGCTGTAGAACGATTGCTTGCTTCGAGATTCACGGTTTGATTTGGAATCGAAGTCTTGTCCACCATGACGTTGTACATCAACTTGGTGCCTTCGCCAATGACCTTATATAATGTCTTGCGTATTAGATCTACGAATCTCTCTTCCAGAATTTCATAGAAAAACTGGCTCGGGATCTGTAAGATCAAAGTTTTGTCCTCATATTTCAACGGAACAATAGGGGCAAACCAAGTATTATATGTCGTCTCAGGAACATTGTCTTTAATTACGTCGAGACAGCGGTTCCAAAGTACGACATGATTTGATTCAATCATAGTAACTTTTAATACATTTATTAATTAAGCAAAACTTCTACGTTTGCAAAATTGGGAATCTTATTCGGAAAAAACAAATCTATTTTTTCTTGTTTTTTTCATGCGAACAATAATGTGTTTACTTTCAATGACTTATGTATTTGTTGTCGGACGCAGTCTGCTTACCCTCTCTTGCAATTTTATAAGTATTTGTATATTAATGTTTTACGTGCTTGAAATTAGCAATTTTCTCATCTTTGTACGTTTGTACGGGAATATTATTTCGGTTTATAGATAGACATTTGAAGAGCAATCTACTTTCTTTTGAAAGCTCCTTGTTATTTAGATAAAATCTATATAACAAGAATTTGCTACTTATCTTTCTTACCGAATAATGAGAAGTGAACGTATCGTTTCGGATGCTCTTTCAGGTCCTCTAATAAGCTGGCTGCATTTTCTGTTGTAGCGTTCAGATTATTGTATAAAGTCGGGTCGTTGAAGAGCAGCCCGAGCGTGTTATCTTTGCTGTTTAATTTTTCTGTAAGTATTTTTACGTTAGCCAGTGTTTCGTCTATTTTTTTGAAAGTGGCTGCATAATCTATCTCTTTCAAATTTCCGCTGATGACCACAAAGTTGTCTCCGATGGTATTCAGTTTACTTGTGAGTTGGGGAATATCGTTGCTCATTAGTCCTTTCACCTGTGAACTGACTACTGCCAGGTTGGCGGTTGTTTTTTCTATTGAGTGCAGTGTAGCAGGAATGCTTTTGTCACCTAAGATATTGTTCAGGGAGATGAGGATAGAGTCCAGCTTAGGCAGCATCTCTTCCACTTTCGGTATCAGTTGTGCTGCGCTTTCCATCATTCCGTTGTTTAGTGTGCCGGGAATGGTATCTCCTATGGCATATTTTTCACGTGGGTTGTTTGCCAGGAGAATATTCATACGTACGCCTCCCATAAGTTCGGATACGAGTTCGGCGGTACTTCCTTTAGGAATTCGCAGCTCGGTGTCCAGTTCTACTTCAACAATCACATTTCCGGGTTTGACATAATCATAATAGATGTCACGTACAATACCTACACGGACACCGTCGGCAAATACCGGGCTTGATTTAGTGAGTCCGTTTACGTTTTCAAATTTGGCATAGAAATAGCTGGAAGGCTGAAACATGTGTATACCTTTCAGCCAGTTGATTCCATATATAAGCACACATAGTGCAACGATACCTGCAATACCTATTCTGACTTCTTTTGTAATGTACTTCATTTTATCTTTTTATTTATTTTTTCTTTTCTTGAATTCGGCAATCGCTTCATTGATGTTCATTTTCTCTCCATTTCGGAAAGCGATGATGAAGGCATCCTTGAATTGTGCCGTAATGGTGCGCTTCGTACGCAACACCTTATTGTAATCGGCGGAGGATCCATACGTGTATTTGTATATTCCCCCTTCCTTATAATAATCTACGTCTTTCAGTCCTTTCAGCCGTTTGTCGTTTTTGGCGAGAGGCTTGGAAGAAGTGAGTATCTGTATCTTAAACGTAATTTCACTGTCATTGGTTGCGCTTTCTGCTACAATTGGGCGCTTCGGTGCTGTTTTTGCTGTTGCGGCAGGTTTGGTTTTTGCTTCGGCTAGTAATTCTTGCTGTTGAGGAGCTGTGTTTACGCTTTCAGTATCCTTTTGGGCAATTTTCGGGGCGTTGTCTTCTTCCTGCTCGGTTGGGATAATCGTTTTGCTGACTCCCGTAAGGCGTAACTCATGTTCTCGTTTGTAATTCAGGAAAGCCCGGTAAATACCTTTGGCCATACTTCCGGCCCCTTCTTCGGAATTCAGATAGCGTTCTTCTTCCGGAGTAGAAATAAATCCCAATTCTATTAGAATGCTTGGCATCGCACTTGCTTTTAAGACGAGGAATCCTGCTTGATGCACTCCCCGGTCTGCCCGTTTACAGGTTTGGCGGAACTGTTTTTGCATCAGCGAGGCCAAGTGTACGCTCTGTTCCATATATTTATCCTGCATGAACTCAAATATAATATATGATTCGGCAGAGTTCGGATTGAAACCGGCATATCTTGTTTTATAATCACTTTCGTAGAGGATAACGGAGTTCTCCCGCTTGGCAACTTCCAGGTTAGCGTCTGATTTGGCCAAACCTAGCGTCCAGGTTGAAGCCCCTTTGGCTGTACGGTTGTTTGCCAGTGCGTTGGTGTGAATGGAAATAAAGAGATCCGCCTTTGCGTTGTTTGCAATTTCTGCCCGCCGGTCCAAAGGAATAAATACATCTTTGCTACGGGTGTAGATCACTTTGACGTCGTCGCAGTTTCTCTTGATTAGATTTCCCACTTTCAGGGCAACGTTCAGATTGATATTTTTCTCTTTCGAGATTTTGCCTATAGCACCAGGGTCATGTCCACCATGTCCGGCATCGATAACTACTACGAAATCTTTCCCCCATAAGTGGTTGGTACATGAGGGTAGAAAAAGTAGCCAGAGGCAAATGAATATGTATAATATGTACGGTCTATTCAGTTTCATATCTATAATACGGTGCAAATGTAGTAGAAATTTGTAGAAAACTCATGATTTGCCATTAAGTTTTGTGTTTTTTTCGGTTTAATGATAGCTTTTTTCCCGAAATCTCCGTTACTTTGTGCTTCGAAGTTAAAATGTACGACGATGCTTAAGTTTTTGAAGAATTGGACGTTACCTATTGCTATGCTGGTAGGTGCTGCAGGTTATCCGCTGTTTATCAGTCTTTCTTTTCTGACTCCCTATCTTATTTTTACAATGTTGCTATTGACCTTCTGTAAGGTATCTCCTCGTGATTTGAAGCCTAAACCTCTCCATATGTGGTTGTTGTTGATTCAGATTGGCGGGGCGTTGGCTGCTTATCTTTTGCTTTATCGCTTTGATAAAATAGTAGCAGAGGGAGTGATGGTTTGTATAATTTGTCCGACGGCTACAGCTGCTGCGGTGATTACTTCCAAGTTGGGAGGGAGTGCAGCCAGTCTGACCACTTATACATTGATAGCAAATATTGGAGCGGCTATTGCTGTGCCTATTCTATTTCCTTTGGTGGAGGTGCATCCTGATGTCACTTTTTGGGAAGCGTTTTTTGTTATTTTGGGTAAGGTGTTTCCGTTGTTGATTTGTCCTTTTTTGGCTGCCTGGTTGTTGAGCAAGTGTTTGCCGAAAGTACATCAGAAGTTATTGGGTTATCATGAACTTGCTTTTTATTTGTGGGCTGTATCTTTAGCTATCGTAACTGCGCAAACATTGTATTCCTTGCTCAATGACCCGGCGGATGGTTTTACGGAAATCATGATTGCTGTCGGTGCACTGATTACCTGTTGTTTGCAGTTCTTTTTGGGGAAGACAATCGGCTCGATTTATAATGACCGTATCAGTGGTGGGCAAGCACTTGGGCAAAAGAATACGATTCTGGCTATTTGGATGGCGCATACTTATTTGAATCCATTGTCTTCTGTGGCTCCCGGTTCGTATGTGTTATGGCAGAATATAATCAATTCGTGGCAGTTGTGGAAAAAGAGAAAGAAAGAGATAAAATAGTGAATAATTAGGGATTATATGATTACTATAAGGATAGCTTTAAATACGGATATAGAGGAAATTCAGTCTCTATATCGAAACACGGTGTTAGTGATAAACAGGCGTGACTATTCACAGGCAGAGGTTGAAGATTGGGCATCGTGCGGAGATGATCTTTCTAAAATAGAGGATATGATAAAGACTCACTATTTTATTGTAGCTGTTAATCAACGGTCACAAATCGTTGGTTTTTCATCTATTACGTCTCAAGGCTATTTACATTCTATGTTTGTTCACAAGGATTTTCAAGGTAAGGGTATTGCCACGATGCTTTTGGAAGAAATAGAACGGTATGCAATTACAGCCGGCATTGTGCGGATTACATCCGAAGTGAGTTTAACAGCTCGTCCTTTCTTTGAAAAAAAAGGTTATGTAGTAGAGGGAGAACAAAAGCGCAAAGCGAATCAGCTTTCTCTTACTAATTTTAGAATGGCAAGGGAGGTGGCTAAAATTAAGTTATGATGGTCGTATTCCTGCTTGTGGTGTCTTTTGTGGGGGGCATATATACGAGGGAAAAAAGACTTTGCAGAGGAGTCGAGCTAAATAGTTCTCGTTGTGAAAAATGCAAAACATTTATAATAAAAAGATTACAGATTGAGTTTAGTACGTTCCTTTGTTTATATATCCAAAACGGACTAAACTTCTTTGTCTTGACAGCAAGATAGGTGCTGGTGAAAAGAAAAAATACCTTTGTTTTCTTTTCGCCAGCATTATTTTTGTACTTTTGTCGCATATAACAAAGCGCAAATGGGTATAAATCAGAATTATAGAGAAGCAGTAAAGACCATAAAAGAAGCTATCCTACGCAGCCAGTACCGTGCAGCCGCATCGGTGAACAAGGAACAGCTATCTCTTTATTACGGCATCGGACGTTACGTGTCGGAAAATTCTCGTACAGGCTTCTGGGGGAAAGGTGCGATTGAACAAATATCTTCTCTGTTGCAAAAAGAATTGCCGGGGCTAAGGGGATTTTCAGCAACAAGCATAAGAAATATGCGTATTTTTTATGAGGAGTGGGATAAGGTTTTAAATCATCCGCCGTTGGCTGATGATTTGGTGTTGAATGAAAAATTGCTTCTTGTAGAAATTCATCAGCCACTGGCTGATGAATTTAACTGGTCAGACTTCCTTTCAATCGGCTTTAGTCATCATACCGAAATAATATCCAAAGCTAAGACTTTGGAAGCAAGGCTGTTTTATATACATGAGTGCGCCACTCGCTATTGGAGTAAGTACACTTTAAGGGATTACTTAAAAGCAGACCTGTACAGCCATCGGGGAACTTTGCCTAACAATTTCGCACAAACATTGCCTGATACTAAGCAAGCTTTAAAAGCTGTTTGTTCATTTAAAGATGAATACTTGCTTGATTTCATCAATGTGGAGGAACTGAATGAGCAAGAAGAGGATTTGGACGAAAAGATAGTGGAAAAGGCAATTGTCGCCAATGTGAAGAAGTTCATCATGACCTTTGGGCAAGATTTCAGTTTTATAGGCAATCAATATCGCATGGAGGTTGCAGGTGAAGAAATGTTCATTGATTTGCTCTTTTTCAATCGGGAGCTTAATTCCCTGGTCGCGGTCGAACTTAAATCCGGAAAATTCCGTACATCTTATTTGGGGCAGTTGAATACTTATCTATCCGCCTTAGATACATATATCAGAAAGCCGCATGAAAATCCCTCTATAGGAATAATTCTTTGCAGGGAAATGAATCAAACCTTTGTAGAGTTTGCAGTTCGTGATTATAACAAACCGATGGGAGTTGCTACATACCGTGCGTCCAAGGATATGCCGGAGCGACTTCGTAACGCTCTGCCGGACATTGAGGATTTGAAAAAGCTATTGTAAGGAAAAAGTCTTATTTATTTTTTGGGCAGGTAATTGCCTTTTGTTACTTTTGCACACGAAGCCCACCACTAAACGAATTTCTTCGTTTTTTTGTTATTATTTTGTTACCCACTGTTAGTAATAGGTGGGCTTTTATTTTGATAATCAGGTTTGTATGCTATTATATATAATGTGGAAGAATATTATTAATTCGTGGCAGTTGTGGAAAAAGAGAAAGAAAGAGACTGAGATTTCTGCATAATACTAAAAAAACTGGGATTGAAATTAAGGGCAAATGTGATGGAGCAAAAGATATTTGAAATAGAAGACTTAAAAGAACTGGAAGAATTTTTGCAATCCCAATCAGAAATAGAACAGTTGCGCGAACGCTTGTTTGCCAAGTTTCTGAAATATGCGGATTATAAAAATGCCGGAGAATGGAATAAAGCCGTTCGTCTTTGCGAGAGCCTGGCTATTATCGGCTGGGGAAATCACGAACCTGTCGAAGCATTGAGAGGGCAATTCTTTAATGGAAACCCCGCGACTTGTTTTCAAAATAAATTTGGAGAAACTCGTTTTGTCGATGCCATTTGGTCGAAAAGAGTCAACGGTTTTACTATGGAGCAGGGAAGAACAAGCTATTGTTCGAGTCCTGACGACCCGAATCAAAAGCAATCTGTGTCTTGGAAATATGAGATAAAGGAAGATATACAAGATATAAGACTTGAAAGCCAGCGAAACTGGATTCCTAAAAATCCGGTTTGGATAAGGAGGACAATTGATAACTGTTATGAAAACTCCAAAGCAGTAATCGAGAGTGTTGATAAAGAATTGAAACCGGAGTTGGATAGAAGGATGCGCCCAGAGATGTACGGACGTACTATTAATCGAATTATAATTAATTGTTCGTATAGCTATTATGATCATGACCATTGTAAAACAAACTATATCATTGCTGATGAAAAGTTGAAATTGAAACAAAAAGATTTCTATCGGACATTGCTCACTATGTTTACCAGGCAAGAAATAGAGAAGAATGGATATTATCTTCGCAATCGTTTTGAATTTGGACCATTCAGGGCAGATACCGGGAAAATTAGAATCGGACTATGCCTTGAGAAAGAATTCAGTGAATTGAGTCATGCCAAACAGAAATCGAAGCTAAGCGAATATATTCTGCTTGCTCTGAACCATGTTACCAACAAGCTGAAAAAGAAGAAGCTGGATTATGACTTTGACTTGATGCTTGAAGATTTTAATTCAATACTGGCTGAGTGGAAAGCATGAAAGATATTATAGAGTTATTATGCTTTGATGATATTATAATAACATGGAAGTAATCTTTTGTGTCAGTTATATTTTAGAATTGGTTTTGTTATCTTTGCGCCGAAATATTGTAACATACAAGAAAACAAAACATGAAAAATAAAGCTGTTGTAGTTGTTGTTTTCTGCAAGAAAAATATGACGAACAAGGTCGGTCAATTGACAAGCGACCGGGATTTGAAATACTCTATAAAGATTTTCAGGACTACGAATATGATGCGAATGGCAACTGGATTGAAACAAAGAATTTCAAAGATTATGTTGATTCAGGCACAGGACTCGGGCATATACTGAAACCTTATGTGGAGCGTGTCTTTACTTATTACGAAGAATAAAAACTTTAAATAGTTAGAGTTAAGGATTACCCCTTAGAGTAGAAAATAACTATCATAACTCTCATTCTTTTTGCTAATATAGTTATTATCTGATGAATAAGAATGATAGATGTTTCTGAAATTTTGTATCTATCATATTTTCTTCATGAAATATGGGTATCTATCATTCTTATTCCACTGTTTTTGTTGTTTAATCTTTCATGGCATTAACCCGCACATAAATTTTATGACTGCCGCTTCCAATGGTGTCAAGTACTCCTTCCTTCACCCATCCGTTCAATTCATTCAGTGCTTTGTTCTTTAGTAGTCCCGTTAGTTGCGTATACTCTTTGCGTCGTATCATCGGTCGTTCATCCAGAAATTTCTCCAGCCTGCGCCGGCGTTCTTCCACCGGAACTTCGGCGGAATGTGCAAATCCCGACTTCGCTTTTTCCACAAATCCGCGAACCTTCTTTCGGAAAGAAGATGATGGACGAAAATTTACATTATCGAAATAAATGGACTGTGCATGTATCTCTTTGGCATCCATCACCGGGCGTGCTTTTAACTTGGCTGAAAAATATCCAAGGTTCCCCAACTGGACGTGGTGTCCGCTGACTAAATATTCGGATATTTTATTTTCAATAGCTAGCTGAACTCCTTCAATGTCTGCCGGTGTAAAACTGGAAGCTTGAGCGATCTCTTTTACAATTTGTTGAAAGTCGATGGTTCCGTTCGATACGATGCGGGGATATAACGGCTGTTCGTCTTCGTCTTCTTTCGAAGACGGCTTTTTGCGAAAATCATACTTTGCGTACATGTCTTTTCTATTATGGGTTAATGTAGCTAAAATGCCTTTTAAAAGGCATTTTAAATCTTGTTTTGCAGCAAGATAACCTACAATTGCAGCTTGGATAATCAACTTGAATCAGTCGCTTTTCTTGGGCACACATTCGTGGGCTGTAGAGCCCACAGATGTAAACTATACAGCCCGCATAGGTGGGCTGTACGGCACACTTATGCGGGCTGAAGTCTTACTGCCTGCAAAGATACATTATCCTGCCTTTATTCGCAAATTTAGTAAGCATTATTTCTATAAAATAAAGTCGTGTGGCGTGGCAAATAAAAGCGGTGAAATTTGTTTGGGCGAAGAGCATGTTGTATCTTTGTATGGCTGTAGTGCAGCTTTCCTTTTACTGGAAATAATAATAAAAAAAGATGAGAATAACATTAGTCAGAGACGATGGCAAGGTAAAAACCTTACGGACGTTGAAAATGGAGCTCCTTTTGGAGCAGATGAAAACGGAAGTCAAGGCGCAGCCCGTCTCAAAGATGAGGGAAATATTGCGGTATACTCTTCCGGGAAATTCGATTGAAGAGGTGCGTAAAGTTCCCAAAGTGATGCCTGCCGCAGCTTTTGTCCGTAAAGAAGGGGTAATGACCCTGAATGAATATAACGGCATAGTGATGATGGAGGTCAATGATCTTTCGGGAAGAGCGGAAGCAGACGAAATAAAGGAACTGGTCAAAGAGTTTCCGCAAACATACCTTGCTTTCACCGGCTCTTCTGGCAAATCAGTAAAGATATGGGTACGGTTTACCTATCCGGACGACTGCTTGCCGACTTTACGCGAGCAAGCGGAACTTTTTCATGCGCATGCTTATCAGACGGCTGTGAAATATTATCAGCCACAACTTCCTTTTGATATCGAACTGAAAGAACCGTCGCTCGAGCAATATTGTCGGTTGACATACGATCCCGGACTTTATTTCAATCCGAAAGCAATGCCTATTTATATGAAGCAGCCCGTCGGTCTTCCGTCCGAAGCGACTTTTATCAAACGAACGCGAGAAACCGATTCTCCTTTGCAGCGAATGGCACCCGGATATGAAAATTATGAAGCATTATCAGTACTTTTCTCCGCTGCATTCAACAGGGCGCTCGAAGAACTGAACGGATATCGGGAGGGAGACGATCTGCAACCGTTACTGGTGTGTTTGGCAGAGCATTGTTTTCGGGCAGGTATTCCCGAAGAAGATACTGTGCGGTGGACAAGGGCGCATTATCGGCTCCCCTCGGATGAGTTGCTGATTCGCGAAACTGTGAAAAGTGTCTATCGTTCCGCAAAGGGATTCGGCAAGAAGAGTAGTCTGACGACCGAACAGCTCTTCGCCATGCAGATGGACGAGTTTATGAAGCGTCGTTATGAATTTCGATACAATACGCTGACCACGGAAGTGGAATATCGCGAACGAAATAGTTTTAATTTCTATTTTCGTCCGGTAGACAAGCGGGTGCTGGCGAGTATCACGATGAATGCCATGTATGAAGGGGTGAAAATGTGGGATAGGGACGTAATCCGCTATTTGGATTCCGATCATGTGCCTGTTTATCAGCCGGTGGAGGATTTTTTGTATCATCTGCCTCACTGGGATGGTAAAGACCGGATTTTGGAACTGGCTAACCGCGTTCCCTGTGATAATCCGCATTGGGCGCCGTTGTTCCGTCGGTGGTTTTTGAATATGGTTGCCCATTGGAGAGGGGTAGATAAGAAACACGCCAACAGTACGTCACCTTTGCTGATTGGCCCGCAGGCATATCGGAAATCGACTTTTTGCAGAATGCTTCTTCCTCCTGCTTTACAGGCGTACTATACGGATAGCATTGATTTCAGTCGGAAGCGGGACGCGGAGTTGTATCTGAATCGCTTTCTACTTATTAATATGGATGAATTCGACCAGATTAGTCCTACCCAGCAGGCTTTTCTGAAACATATTCTGCAAAAACCGGTGGTGAACACACGTCGTCCGAATGCTTCGGCGGTGGAAGAGCTTCGCCGGTATGCATCGTTCATTGCTACGAGCAATCATCGGGATCTGTTGACGGATACTTCCGGTAGTCGTCGTTTCATCGGTATTTATATGACGGGAGCTATAGATGTGTCGCGTCCTATTGATTATGAACAGCTTTATGCACAGGCGTTGGAGCTGCTTTATCATAATGAACGTTATTGGTTTGATTCCGAAGAAGAGGCTATCATGACGGAAAACAACCGGGAGTTTGAACAATCACCTGCTATCGAACAATTATTTATGGTTTATTATCGCGGGGCGGAAGAAGAGGAGGAAGGAGAATGGCTGCTGGCTATCGACATTCTGCGGCGGATTCAGAAAGCGAGTAAGATGACATTTTCTGCCAGGCAGGCTTCTTATTTCGGGCGTATCTTGCAGCGGCTCGGAGTGAAATCTAAACGGAAAACGTATGGTACGTATTATCATGTTATACCTTTGGAGGTAGAATAATCAAGTATGATAGATACCTCGTTTTTGATGGTCTAAGTATGATAGATACCGGAAATAATAGTTGTCTATCATACTTATTCTTTAAATTATAAGTGGTTTATAAAAATGAATGAGAGTATGATACTAGTTTTTTTACTTATAGAGAAGATATTTTTTTCTAATCTCTTTGTAATCCTGTAACTCTTTTTGCCAACTATTCCGGATAGCCTCTTCCGATTCCCCTTTGAGGATAGCCTTGCGTACGCTGTCAGTTCCCATCAGCAAATCAAACCATCGGGCACGGGAGAAGAAGGCTGCGTTTTCACCGGATAAGCGATAAAAGTTCAAGAAGTAGCGAAGCGTAAATCCATTCACATCGGTTACATTCCGGAGATCTTCCCCATAACAGGTGATACCTTTGTGCATTGGATTTTTGTCAAAACCGGGTAAGGAGCGGGGAGTAAAAGTGAAACTTCCGTATTTCTTATTAGGTGCGCCCAATACCTGGAAAGGAAAAGTTGTTCCTCGTCCCACGCTGATACGGGTGGCTTCAAAAGGACAGAGTGAGGCGTACAATCGGATAGACTGGTCGTTCGGGAGGTTGGGTGACGGTTTGATGGGAAGTGAATAAGGTTCTCCATGTTTCCACCCGATCATTGGAATTACCTTTAATGAACAAGGATTTTTCTTGTTGGCAATCCATCCTTCTCCGTTTATCATCTGTGCCAGTTCGCCGATAGTACATCCGTGAAGTACAGGAATGGGAAGCATGCCGACAAAGCTCCGGTAGGCAGGTTTGAGTATCGGACCATCCACATAGTCGCACGGATTAGGGCGATCCAGTACAATCATTTCTTTCTTGTTCTCTGCGCAAGCTTCCATCACGTAATACATCGTGCTTATATAGGTATAAAAGCGTGCTCCTACATCCTGAATGTCGAATAAGATCACGTCAACATCTTTTAGTTGGGTGGCAGACGGCTTTTTGTTATCACCATAAAGCGATACGATAGGAATACCGGTGCGGGAATCTTTTCCGTCTTTCACCGTTTCACCCGCATCTGCATTACCTCGGAAACCATGTTCGGGGGCAAATACTTTGACGACCTGAACATTTCTTTTTAATAAGGTGTCGAGAAGATGAGTTTGCTTTGCCCCTACAACGGAAGTGTGGTTGACTACCATTCCGACGCGTTTTCCTTTCAACAACGGTAGGTATTGATCCATCTGTTCTGCTCCCGTGACAATTTGACTGTTTACACGCATTGGAAACAGCATAATGAACAGAAATATAAGAATGAAGAAAACTCTAGTTTGCATATCGGTGATTTTTTTTGTAATATTGCACAAAAATATTAATTTCTCGTCAAGAGAGCAAAAAATAAAGCACATGAATCCATACGAAATCATTGATAAATATTATCCGGAGAATACGCAGCAGAGACAAATATTAGTAATACACAGTTTGGCAGTGTCCGGAAAAGCAATGAAAATGCTGGATGCTCATCCCGAGCTACGTTTGAACCGGAGCTTTGTGAAAGAAGCTGCTCTGTTGCATGATATTGGTATTTTTCAGACCGATGCTCCAACCATTCAGTGTTTTGGTCCCAATCCTTATATCGCTCACGGATATTTGGGAGCAGAAATCTTGCGGACGGAAGGTTTCCCCCAACATGCATTGGTGTGTGAACGTCATACGGGAGCCGGACTTTCGTTGGAAGATATCATTGCCCAGCAACTTCCCGTTCCTCATCGTGAGATGTTACCCGTCACTTTGGAAGAACAATTAATCTGTTTTGCGGATAAATTCTTTTCTAAAACCCATCTGGATGAAGAGAAAACAGTGGAGAAAGCCCGGCAAAGTATTGCAAAATATGGTGAAGAGGGTCTAAGTCGCTTTGATAGATGGTGTTCTCTCTTTTTATAGCACTAAAAAATAATTAAATAACGAAGATTCTGACTCATATTTGATGAAGTTTGCGTACTTTTGCCACTTCAAGCGTAAACTATTAGTTAATGGCGCCATTGAAAGCAAAAATACTTATATCATTCATACTGCTGATTGTCTTACTGATGCTTCCCGATGAGGCTACGTCTCAGCGTCGAAGAAGAGGAATGATTGCCTCCAATACCGCACAAACGGATTCCCTTCAAGGAAATGATTCGTTGAGAGCAGATACGGTAACGGTACGCATTGATTCCATCGCACCGGTAAAGAAGAAACAACCACTCGATGCACCGGTTGTTTATGAATCCAACGACTCCACTGTCTTTACTTTGGGAGGAGCTGCTACACTTTATGGTAGCGGAAAAGTTAATTATCAGAACATCGAACTCGCTGCGGAAGTTATTTCGATGAATCTGGATAGTAGTACTGTGCATGCATACGGTATCAAGGATACTACCGGAGTGGAAAAAGGTAAACCGGTATTTAAAGAAGGAGATACCTCCTATGATACGGAAACCATCCGATATAATTTCAAAACCAAGAAAGCGGGAATTACCGATATCGTCACCCAGCAGGGAGAAGGATATGTGACCGGAAGCAAGGCGAAGAAAGGAGCTAATGATGAAATTTTCATGGAGCATGGGCGTTATACAACCTGCGATCATCATGACCATCCTCACTTCTATATGCAGTTGACGAGAGCTAAAGTGCGTCCTAAAAAGAATGTGGTGACAGGACCTGCCTATCTGGTAGTGGAAGATGTGCCTTTGCCGTTGGCCGTACCGTTCTTTTTCTTCCCATTCTCCAGCAGTTATTCTTCCGGTTTCATTATGCCGACTTATATGGACGACTCCAGTCGTGGTTTCGGTCTGGCAGAAGGAGGATATTATTTTGCCATCAGTGATATTATGGACTTGAAGATGACGGGTGATATCTTTACGAAAGGCTCATGGAGATTATCCGGATTGACAAATTATAATAAACGCTATAAATATTCCGGTACGCTGCAAGCGGACTATCAGGTCACCAAGACGGGAGATAAGGGTATGCCGGACTATACAGTTGCTAAGGACTTTAAGGTAGTATGGAATCATCGCCAGGATGCTAAAGCCAGTCCGAACAGTACATTCTCCGCTAGTGTAAACTTCTCAACCAGTAGTTACGAACGTTCCAATATCAACAACCTTTATAATTCGCAGTTGTTGACTCAAAATACCAAAACATCAAGTATCAGTTATTCTCGTAGTTTCCCTGATATCGGTCTGACCTTATCCGGAACCACCAATATCGCACAGACGATGCGTGACTCTTCGGTTGCAGTCACTTTGCCTGACTTGAATATTACATTAAGCCGTCTGTTTCCGTTCAAACGCAAGAAGGCGGCAGGAGCTGAACGCTGGTACGAAAAGATTTCCATTAGTTATACGGGACGTCTGACAAACAGTATCCGTACAAATGATAATCATCTGTTTAAAGCCGGAATAAGTTCATGGGAAAATGCGATGAATCATAACATTCCTATCAGTGCTACTTTTACGTTATTCAAATATTTGCAGGTTTCTCCTTCGGTCAATTATACAGAGCGTTGGTATACTCGTAAGATCAATCAGCAATATAATGAGGTCGATCATAAGTTGGAGGCATTGCCGGGTGATACACTGAACGGTTTCTACCGGGTATCCAATTACTCGGCAAGTTTGAGCTTGAGTACGAAAGTGTATGGTATGTACAAACCTCTTTTTGCTAAAAAGAAAGAGATACAGATTCGTCACGTAGTTACGCCGCAAGTAAGTCTTAGCGGTGCTCCGGGATTCAGCAAGT
Source organism: Bacteroides sp. D55t1_190419_B8 (assembly GCF_015558905.1). Taxonomy (NCBI): domain Bacteria; kingdom Pseudomonadati; phylum Bacteroidota; class Bacteroidia; order Bacteroidales; family Bacteroidaceae; genus Bacteroides; species Bacteroides sp. D55t1_190419_B8. Next base: position 93,305 of record NZ_JADMOU010000005.1, on the reverse strand, counting down.
ATTGGGAAGAGTATACCGATTATAATGGCAATACGCAATATTATTCTCCTTTCACCGGTCAACCTTATGGTGTACCTTCGCGGGAAGGATCGGGAACAGTCAGCTTCTCTATTTCTAATAACTTAGAGATGAAGTACTACGATGCAAAGAAAGATACACTTAAAAAGGTTAGTTTGATTGATGAATTGGGAGCAAGTATGTCTTATAATATGGCTGCCAAAGAGAGGCCTTGGAGTGATTTAAGCATGAACCTACGTTTGAAACTGACTAAGAATTATACGTTCAACATGAACGCATCGTTCGCTACGTATGCTTATACATTCGATAAAAGTGGTAATGTAGTAACCAGTAACCGTACAGAATGGTCGTATGGTCGTTTTGGACGTTTCCAGGGATATGGTTCTTCTTTCAATTATACCTTCAATAATGACACATGGAAGAAATGGTTCGGTCCGAAAGAGGGGGATGAAAAAGGGAAAGATAAGAATAAGTCGGAGGATAGCGATGATGAGGAATCCGATGGAACGGAAGGAGATGGCACTACGCCTAAGAAAGTAGAGAAAGCACAGGCTGACCCGGATGGTTATCAGGTATTTAAGATGCCTTGGTCATTGAGTCTTAGCTATTCGTTTAATATCCGTGAAGACAGATCGAAGCCTATCAACCGTTATTCCATGCGATATCCTTATACGTATACGCATAATATCAATGCAAACGGAAATATAAAGATTTCTAATAACTGGTCGCTCTCGTTCAACTCGGGCTATGATTTTCAAGCTAAAGAGATTACCCAGACTTCTTGTACAATATCCCGTGACTTGCACTGTTTCAACTTGTCCGCCAGTCTTTCTCCTTTCGGACGTTGGAAATATTACAATGTAACAATCCGTGCGAATGCAAGTATTCTGCAAGACTTGAAGTATGAACAGAGAAGTCAGACGCAAAGTAACATTCAGTGGTACTAGGATAAATTGAGAGTTGAGAATTGAGAATTAAAAAATAAGAATAAAGTGCAGGGTATTAAATTCGGGTGCTTTAATGAGATTGAAAAAGGGACTGTCTGGCAAGTTGAAGACAGTCCCTTTTTTATGTTTGAGCCTCAATGTTTATTTACCAATTGATTTCCGTTTCTCCGTGTGCTTTCAGATAATCGTTTGTACGGCTGAAATGTTTGTTTCCAAAGAAGCCGTTGTAAGCAGAAAGAGGAGAGGGATGGGCGGAAGTGAGTACCAGGTGTTTGTTACGGTCGATAAACGCTCCTTTCTTTTGAGCGTATGATCCCCACAGGATAAATACCAGATTTTCTTTTTCTTCTGCCAAAGCACGGATTGCAGCATCAGTAAATGTTTCCCAGCCACGGTTCTGGTGTGAACCAGCTTGGTGAGCACGTACGGTCAGCGTAGCGTTGAGCAACAATACTCCCTGTTCTGCCCAGCGAGTCAGATTTCCCGTAGCAGGGGCATCAGTGCCAATGTCGGCTTTAATTTCTTTAAATATGTTCACTAATGAAGGAGGGAAAGGCACCCCGTCGTTTACAGAGAAACAAAGGCCATGTGCTTGTCCCGGTCCATGATAGGGATCCTGCCCTATAATCACAACTTTCACTTTATCAAAAGGACAAAGGTTGAAAGCATTGAAGATCAGTTTTCCCGGAGGGAAAATCTGATACTGGCTATATTCGCTTTTGACGAAATCGGTCAGCGTGCGAAAGTAGTCTTTGTCGAATTCTGGTTCTAAATGAGCTTTCCAGCTTTCTTCAATCTGTACGTTCATAGTCTATTATATAAGGTGTATATCAAGTTCTTCACATTCTTTGCGCATATCTTCGGGCCAGATACTGGCTTGTATTTCTCCGATGTGAGCTTTGCGAAGGTAGAACATACACAGGCGGGACTGTCCGATACCTCCTCCGATAGATAGAGGGAGAGTGTCATTCATCAATCGCTTGTGGAAATAAAGTTCCAGCCTTTTTTCTTCTTTTTCTTCTTTCAACTGACGTTGCAAAGCTTCTTTATCTACACGGATTCCCATGGATGACAATTCGATGGAGCGTTGCAGTACATCGTCCCACAGCAGAAGGTCGCCATTCAGTCCGGGCAGGTCGTTCAGTCCTTTGGTGGTGTAGTCATCGTAGTCTGGTGCACGTCCGTCGTGCTTCTTGCCATCACCAAGTTGACAGCCTATTCCTATGATAAACACAGCTCCGTATTTCTGACAGATGGCGTGCTCGCGGCATTTAGGTTCCAAGTTCGGATAAAGCTGGCGCAATTCCTCTGAATGAATGAAATGTAGCTTTTGTGGCAGGCAAGGTTTGATTTGCGGATACATTTCATATACCATATATTCTGTGCGGATCATAGCCGCATAAATACGGTTGACGATTTCCTTTAGGAAGTTCACAGTCCGGTCTTCATTGGTGATGACACGTTCCCAGTCCCATTGGTCTACGTAGAGAGAATGCAGGTTGCCCAGTTCTTCGTCTGATCGGATTGCATTCATATCCGTATAAATACCATATCCCGGTTCAATGTGATAGTCAGCTAAGGTCAACCTTTTCCATTTAGCCAATGAATGAACCACTTCGGCTTGCGCATCGCCCAGATCTTTGATCGGGAAAGAAACAGGTCGTTCTATTCCGTTCAAATCATCATTGATACCCATTCCTTTCAATACGAAAAGAGGGGCAGTCACACGTCTAAGGCGCAGTTCGGATGACAAGTTTAATTGGAAGAACTCTTTTATTTGCTTGATTCCCAGCTCGGTCTGTTTGAGGTCGAGTAGCGGCTTATAGTTCTTAGGTTTTATCAAGTAACTCATAGGTTTGTTAAATGTTAATTGTCGGCAAAGATAGGAATAAAATTGATATATGTAATGGGTATTGTCTAAAAGATTGTCAATTTGATAAAGTAAATGCTCTAAAGCATTTCAAAATAACAGTCTCCTAATATAGGGAAGTACCTTAAGAACTATAAAAAAAGGAGAATCATTAGGAAGATGAGAAGATTTTTTATACTTTTGTCCTCGCATTTAGAAAGAATGGCCCCGTAGCTTAGTGAATAGAGCGTCAGATTCCGGTTCTGAAGGTCGTGCGTTTGAATCGCACCGGGGTCACAGAAAAATCCCTTGATAATCAGTTGATTATTGAGGGATTTCTGTTTCTACTCCTGTGTGAATAAGGCTGGAAAACTAGCTTAAAGTCCATTGAAATGGATCGTTGTTGGCTAATTGTTGGTGTAAATGAAGACCTAACATGCTGACATTCAGGCTAGAAAATAGAAAGAGTAAAATGAAAAGCTTAGTACACATATCTGTATAACTTTTGAGGGCATTTCATTCTTAGTATTCTTTCTTTTATCTCGTAAGAGGTTCTGTTATTAGTCTTTCTTTGTATAAGAGTTACAAACTAATCGTCTATTTGGGTCATCCGGAAAATCCGGATTAGTTATTTGATTATAAAATTCCCAGTCTCTTTCAAGTCTTTGGGCTACATCTATATTGGCCGTATGGCAGATGTATTTTTTATTTGCTACATCCAGAATACCATAGGTAAGAATATCCTTTTCCTTTCCCTCCTTATTTTTATATACGCTTTTGACCAATAATATCTTATATTTTCCGTCTTCCCGAGTACAGTATTCTTTATTGGTTTCAAGAGTATATGTACCGGAGACATCTGTAAAATCATTGGAGGCCATTTCTACGATAATCTGTTTGGGCTCTCCTGTTTCCGGAGTGTTGTTGAGTCATCGTTGCATGCGGATAGCAAGATGACGGATAAGAATAATAGTTTAAGTAATTTCATCTTTATATTTTATTTGTTTTTGATCCTTTTTTTTAGTCCAGTATATTCAATTGAGATTATTTATAGTGCAAATGTACAGTTTTTGTATGATATAAAAGCGGTAATGGATAAAATAAATATGTTTCATATTCTTGATATTTAGATTAATAATCCTTGGATAGTCAGTTGTGTATTTTACTTTGCATTTTCTCAAACACAGTTAGTTATTATTGTATGTAGTTGTATAATTTAGCCTAAATAGAAAGAAAAAGTTGATTTAAATAAAATATTTCTTGTGAGAAATGCTAACTTTGTAGATATGAAAAAGTAAAGAACGATATTCTGTAGTAGTATGTTCATAGCTTTCCAGATGTAGACATTTGACGATAAATTATATTAATCCCAATAAATATAAATAAGAATGGAAGAAGCTAGAAAAAAGAAATGGGCTAGTATTGCACTGGTTATCGGAGCTATTGGTTTTATCATTATTGTGATTTACTTTACAGTTATTTCAAGTCTCAACATGTAAAACAGATCATTATGGCATTGAAAAATTAAAGCTTGGACATTTCGTTTGAATCTGTCCAAGCTTATTTTTTATGATTCCGGATGATTGACCTGCCTTATGGTAACGCTTTCTCTTTAGCTTCTTGAAACCTGAAGTCCCTTATCAGAAAGAGTCATTTCTACAAAACGAGCACGGGAATTAGGGGCTTGTTCCGTTAGTATCCGTCGGATTTGTCCGGCTGCCTGCGGGTCTTTTGCTACCATATATAGATACCCCCCGCCACCTGCACCGGGGAGTTTGTATCCCAGGGTATAATCCTTGATTTTCTCAATAATGGCTGCTACTGCCGGTGGATTGGTTCCGCAATCTAATGCCTGATTCTGTATCCAGGTTTTGCCGACCAAACGACCGAAACTTTCGAAATTACTACGTAAAATAGCTTCACTCATATCCATTGCATGAGCTTTCATTTCGGCCAGCAAACTTAGATGCGGACCGGAATTGAGGAACATGGAACTGACAATCTCTGCCAAAATACTTTTAGCAGTACGAGTAATTCCCGTATAATATAACAGATGACAGTCGCGGTAATCAGGATGAACAAAGAGCTGATCGGGTAACCAGCGTACTAACGGATTCTGTTCGAAACCTGCTTCGGATTGAAGCAACTTAATACCGGAAAAGACACCGCCATATTGATCTTGCCAACCTCCTCCTGTGGTCAGGAGCTGTTCTAATACTAATGTGTAACTGCATATATCATTTTTATCCCAAGCCAGTCCGCAGAAATCATTGATTGCTCCGAGCACGGTAGATGCCAGTATGGAACTGGTTCCCAAGCCAGAGCCTGCGGGAATAGCAGCCAGTAGAGTAATTTCGATTCCTGAACCGAAATCTTCCAGCTGTTTAGCTAAAGAAGGATAAGATTCCGTAGAGAATGCCGGTGCAAAGCCCGCCAATGTAAGGGCGGCTTTCGGGATGGAGAATGGAGAACCTACCTTTTTATAATCTTGCAGTTCCTCGTAATTCCTTATCACTTCCATTGCACCCATGTCGATAGAGCGAAGAGTGATGTGATATTCCTTGCAAGGTTTCACATATACTTGTAGCGGCGGTTGGCCGTTCAGCTCGATAGCAAGATTTACAACACTTCCTCCTGAATAAAGAGAGTAGGGAGGTGTGTCTGTCCATCCTCCGGCCACATCAATACGCACAGGACTGCGTCCCCATACGATTTGGTCGGAATAAACATTGAGTATGGGATGACTTTTACGTTCGCTCATTATCCCCAATAAACCGTCGCGAAGCAGTTGAAAAGCTGCCTGTTCCTCTTTGGCACAATCCTTGTTTTCACGTAGTTTCATGATACGTGCACGAAGCATCCGGTTGTGTATCCGTAACATGGGGGCGGCATCTTCTTTCAATACGTCAGGCATATCTAAATTGAAACGTACAAATTCATTTGCGGCATCCAGCAAATCGAGTTGATAGAACACACTCTTCTCATAATTGGCTGCCAGTCCTTTCCAGTTCTCCTTGCGGAAAGCATTGCGTTGTTCGTAAAGACGCTTGAGGTTGGCGCTTGCGGATATTTCGTCTGCAGAAACTTTCTCTGCTTTCAACCAAAGTTTTTTCCCTTCTTCCAGTCGTGGTTCCGAGGTCATCCAGCGTACTAATATGCCTAAATCTTCCACAGAAGCTACTTTAGGGAAGATGGATGCCGATTGTAAATCATCTGTACGCCCTTTTATATCCTCCCAGGTAATTCCTCTATCTTCCATCCAACGGGTAAAAGGAATATTAAGATAAGTAGTCGTTATTTTGTCCAACGCTCCTTTGAATACATCATCCAATCCATACGGACGCGCAACAAACTCATTCTCACCGATAGGAATAATGTCGATGCAAACCCCATCCGGCAAATTGATGCTCCACTGATTTTCAGGAACTCCTGTAATAATCTGGCGGGAACCTAATTTCCATTCCTTTCCCACATGGCTATTCTCAATCCATAAATTGGCGTTGTCGGCAGAAAGAGAAATTTGTGTGATGGAATTCTGTATAAAGATAGCCGGATTCGGCTTTACTTTCCGGTGCATGATTCTTCTTTGGTCCCGTACCTTATCCTGTATGGCTAAAGTAGAAGAAATCAGTTCGTGACTTGTGCCGTAATGATAGAATTCTCCACCCGGCAACGGCAATATAGCTACGGACAACTGATTGATTTCTTCATCTTCCGTTTTAGGATGCTCTCCCAAAGCCAAACCATAGTCCGAGTATAAGTCATAATAAGTAATATCCTTCGTACCTTTTTTCAACGACCGTTTCATCAATACTTCTATGGCGCGGTCACTCAAAATCCAGATACCGATATCCATCAGGAAAAGATGAGTTTTCGACAATCCTTCCAACTCTTCCAGAGAAGGTTTCTGCAACATGAAGTCGAGTACCTCCGGTTTTTTCCGGTCGGAAACAAACACGCCATGATGAGTTGCCAATGACGGATTCACCCACAGCCCGTAGCATACTACGTCTGCGTTCGGAATATCCTGAAGCGGTTTTTCCGAACGGATATATACATCTCCGCTAGCAATCAGCGTATTCAGACCGGCCGGAGCCTGATTCATAATCCTTTCATAGAGCGGGAGCTGCAATGACAACAGATTCTGTCCCAGCTTTTGTCCTCTTTCCCAACTGAAGATCGGGATAGGAGTTAATATTTTGCCGGAAGGGCCGTAGCTGGGTAGCCGACGGCTTTGTCCGCCTGCATGGAGCAATATTCTTTTTTCATGTCCTATCCAGTTGCTGAAAGACTCTTGTGGAGCGAATGCCTGATGGCAAGCTTGCAATAACCATGTAGTTCCGCCGCCGGAGCCTAGTTTGCTCCCTATGGGGTCTGATGTACAAAACCAATCGGTATGGTTAACTTCTTCCAGTTCGTGGAAGCAATGGATCAAATTGGGTGGTAAAGATAATAACTTTTGCATAGTAGAATCTGCGTTGGCTTAGATAGAATCTAAGCGAATTAAACTCCCGTAAAAATACTATTTATATTCCTGCTTTTCAATATTTCTCTCCTGTTTTGAAGAATAAATTTTCTTTTCAGCTTTTAGATGTCATTTTCAGTCATCATGTCCCAGGTGTCATTAAGTGCCTGCATGGATGGAAATAATAAATCAGCCCCGGCATCCAGCAACACTTGCCCGTTCAAAGGACCCGTATTGACTGCTATGGTGAAAATACCCGCGTTGTGTCCGGCTTCCACTCCTAACGGAGCGTTTTCTACAACAACAGCTTCATCCGCTTTGATCCCTCCTTTTTTCAAAGCCATCAGATACGGCTCGGGATTGGGTTTGCCATATTTTACATCGAACGCTGTAACCATCAGTTCTTTGTGAAACATTCCCGGATAGTGGTGTTCCAACCGTTCGAGCAGGGATAACTGACCGGAACCGGTGACCACCATCGGAATCAGACCGTCCTTCTTCACTTTTTGCAGCAACTCCCATGCACCGGGCATAGGCTTTGCTTCAGGATATGAATTGAACAAAACACTTTTCTCCTGATAGATACTTTCTATTTCCTCTTGTGTGGCTTCTCTACCCAATTCACGTTGAAAAACAATATTGATTGTTGAGGCTCCTGTCCGTCCTTCATGCATATATGCTTCTTCGCGACTAAGAGTGAGCCCATGAGATTTCATTACTTTATGCCAGGCTTCCGAATGGTAAGGCATAGAGTCAAAAAGTACGCCGTCCATGTCAAACAGGACGGCTTTCAGTTTCTTTTTCATACTTTGTACGTTGCGGAATCTTTTTAAGATAATATTTTATTTTTCTATAATCATTTTCTTTAGATCGGACTGGGGGATAATCACATCATATTGTTTTCCGGAATCCTTACCGATATATCTGTAAGCAATGTTTTTATTGTTCTCCACACAGGTTTTTATGAATATCTGGGTGGCAGGATCGGTCTGACTTGCCAGCGTTGACACAATACCCTCTTTCACTTCTGCTGCGTTTTCTTCAATCTGGCTGATAGGACACAACTTTTCGTCCACACTGCATATATAAACAACCGATTCACCTATGACTTCGATCTTTTCGACAATGACCTCTTCACTGGCCTGCATTGGAAATTGCAGATTCGCCATTTTCAATTGCGCTTCAAGCTTTGTCTGTCCGCTTTGTGCCGGGTCGGCATTTGTGTTGATCACCTCTTTCAATTCTTCGGCAGTAAGTTCGCAAACCGCTTGTTCGCCCGACTTATTTCCTACAAATATCATGTGTAATCCGGAATTACACTTAGCCATCAACTTCAGCATTTCCTTTACATCAGCAGCCGGATTCTGAAACATCATTTTGATCGATGATTTCATGCTTTCCGGATTATCTTTCAATATCTTAATATTGGTAATTTCCTCGTTCATGTTGAGAGTGTACACTACGTTATCTCCGTCGTAGATGATGCTGGTAATCTTGCCGACTTCCCCCATGTCCAGCGGGCACTGTTTGTTGGCTATCCCGATCACAGTTTTGAGTTTGGCTTCCTGACAACCGGTCATGACTATCATTAGCAATGATATGCTACATAGTAGCATGAGTCCATTGGACTTCTTTAATAAATTTCCTGCCATTCTATTTGTTTTTTAAGTTTGATTCGCTTCATCTACAACTGTATACGAGGCAAAGATAACGATAAAAAATGAGAGATAAGTTAGAAAAGGAAGATAGTTGTAAATGATGCTCCCAAGCGATTAACTATATAATTATTTGCTGTTTAGAGGAATATGTGTATTTTTGTAACGTTATAAACTCGACGATAGCATGAAAAAGAGAGTATTATTGTTGCTACCATTGTTTTTAGGTGCCTGCTCTGATAGTGGAGAAAGTCCTGTTATCAAGATAGAAAAGCTTTATGCAAAGATCGAATCGGACGGTGAAAATACCAGTTCCGGTGAAAAGGACTATGCGAATCAGAGGGAGGAGTTGCCGGCCTTGAAAGTGGGAGATGAAGTGAAAGCCTTTCTGCTTTTGGATGGAAATGGGGCAGAACTGAAAACCTTTAAACTTCAGAATGACGATGAAGTGGATACTAAACTCTTTTATGAGCAAACAGAAGTATCTACGGAGGGAAACTTGACGGATGTGGAGAAAGGACAGCTCCGTTTTAAGGATGGGGTGTCAAAGGCCAGAATTATGGTTATGGCGACCATTAAACAAGTCGATAAGAACGGTGATGTAAAATTAGAGTTCTATCTTTCTTCCAAAGCCGAATGTGAAGGAGCACAGGAAGAAATCGGCTTGAAGACGAAAGCCGAAGATGATAAATAAGAGTAATAATAAATAATGAACGGTGAACAAATCCATGCATATAGCATAGTTGTTCACCGTTCATTGTTTATAGTTTACCGTTTATAAAACGTTCTTGATTTATAGTTTTGCACGGATTGCTTTGGATTCCTCTTCATAACCCGGTTTGTCCAGCAAGGCAAACATATTCTTTTTGTATGCTTCCACACCCGGTTGGTTGAATGGGTTCACGCCCAGCAAATAACCGCTGATACCACAAGCCTTTTCGAAGAAATAGAGCAGACCACCGATGTTGTATTCGCTCAATTCCGGAAGTACGATGCGCATATTAGGTACACCACCGTCTACGTGAGCCAGTTGTGTTCCCAGTTCGGCCATCTTGTTTACTTCGTCCACACGTTTGCCGGCTAAGAAATTCAAGCCGTCCAGATTTGCTTCGTCAGAAGGAACTTCCAGTTTGTGGTTAACCTTCTCTACTGAAATCACAGTTTCGAAGATAGAACGTTCGCCTTCCTGAATCCATTGACCCATAGAATGAAGATCTGTCGAGAAATCTACCGATGCGGGGAAGATACCCTTATTATCTTTTCCTTCCGATTCTCCGTAAAGCTGTTTCCACCATTCGCTTACATAGTGCAGTTTCGGGCAGAAGTTAACGAGGATTTCGATCTTCTTGCCATTTCTGTACAACTCATTGCGGGTAGCAGCATAAATAGCAGCCGGGTTTTCAGCAAATGCAACGTCCGATCCGCATACTTTTTCCATATCGGCAGCACCGGCAACCAGTTTGTCGATATCGAATCCGGCTACTGCGATAGGCAGCAAACCAACCGGAGTCAGTACAGAGAAACGTCCGCCTACGTTGTCAGGGATGATAAATGTTTTATATCCTTCTTTGTCAGCTGTAACACGGGCAGCACCTTTCTTTGCATCCGTCACTGCAACGATTACTTTCTTTGCAGTTTCTTTGCCGCGCTGATCTTCGCATTGCTTTTTCAGTAAACGGAAAGCAAGAGCAGTTTCCGTAGTAGTTCCTGATTTAGAAATATTGATGACACCGAATTTCTTATCTTTCAGATATTCAGTCAGTTCATACAGATAATCTTCGCTGATATTGTGTCCTGCATAGATCATGACAGGAGCCGTTTTCTTTTCCTGTAGCCAAGTGAAGCTGTTAGACAAAGCTTCGATTACGGCACGGGCACCCAGATAGCTGCCACCGATACCGGCAACGATTACTACTTCACAGTTATCTCTTAATACTTTTGCTGTAGCGTTCAGGTCGGCCAAGTGTTCTTTAGTGATAGAAGAAGGCAAATGCAACCATCCTAAAAAGTCATTACCTTTGCCTGTACCTTTTTCAAGCATTTCCTGTGCGGCTTTTACTTCAGCTTCGTAAGCAAAAACCTTTTCTTTGGAGATAAATCCAAATGTCTTTTCAATGTTTAAACTAATCATATCGTTCTTGTTTAAAGATTATCTAAAAGAGTCAGTCAGCAATTTAATCTCGATCATTGGTGAGATGCGTTCGTACAGGATGTTGTACACGGCGTCCAGTATCGGCATATTGACATGATGATGCTTATTGATTTCTTTGATACATTTCGTACCATAGTAACCTTCCGCAATCATTTCCATTTCAATTTGCGCACTCTTCACGGAATACCCTTTACCTATCATCGTTCCGAAAGTCCGGTTACGGCTGAAGTTGGAGTAACCGGTCACCAATAAATCCCCCAGATAAACAGATTCATCCACGTTTCTGTTCAACGGATGCACCGTGTTCAGGAAACGGTTCATCTCCTGAATGGCGTTAGAGATCAATACAGCTTGGAAGTTATCGCCATATTTCAGTCCGCTACAGATACCGGCAGCAATGGCATACACGTTTTTGAGTACCGAACTGTATTCGATACCCGCCACGTCATCACTGACAGATGTTTTGATGAAGCTGCTTCCCAGACGACGTGCGAAGATACGTGCTTTGTCTTTATCAGGGCAGGCGATAGTCAGGTAGGAGAGGCGTTCCAAAGCCACTTCTTCTGCGTGGCAGGGACCTGCAAGGACTGCTATGTTTTCTGGTGGCACACCATATTCTTTTGTGAAGTATTCCGATACAATAACGTTGTCATCGGGTACGATTCCTTTGATAGCGGTGATAATGAACTTATCCTTAATCTTCATTTTCAGCTTTTTCAGATGTGCTTTCAGATAAGGCGAGGGGGTGACAAAAATCAGTGTATCGGATTCTTTCACAATATCATTGATATTGGAACTGAAGTTGATACGCTTTGTGTCGAATTTCACCCCTGTCAAATAGGCCGGATTATGTCCTAATCGTTTAAAATCGGCAATGCGGTCGTCTCGTCGCATATACCAATTAATAGAATCTTCCTGCGCCAGACACATCTTTGCGATGGCTGTGGCCCAGCTTCCTCCGCCCATTATCGCTATCTTACCGGGTAGTTTCATTTGTTTAATTAAAAATTAAGAATGAAGAATGAAGAATTATGAATGAAAAGCCGAAACGATTCTCCATTCTTAATTCTTCATTCTTAATTTATTTAAGTTTATTTATCCACTCGGTCACGTCGTTTACGGACGGATTGGTCAGTTCTAATTTATATTTCTTGTTAATGCCACAGATATCCTGGTGTAGCTTCTGCGGATTGACATCTTTCATGTCGGCAACTGTGTTGTAACCGGCTTTTTGAATTACCGGAACCCAGTCTTCTGCGATTCCCAATTCCATGTATCTGGCAGCAGCGTCTTTTTTCACTACTTTTTCCGGGCGCATTTGCGGGAAGAACAATACTTCCTGAATGGTAGTCTGTCCGGTCATTAACATCACCAGACGGTCGATACCGATACCGATACCCGATGTAGGAGGCATACCATATTGTAAAGCGCGCAGGAAGTCCTGATCGATAATCATCGCTTCGTCGTCTCCTTTGTCGGCCAAACGCATCTGCTCTTTGAAACGTTCTTCCTGATCCAGCGGATCGTTCAATTCCGAGTAGGCATTAGCCAGCTCTTTACCGTTCACCATCAGTTCGAAACGTTCGGTCAGTCCCGGTTTAGAGCGGTGCATCTTGGTCAGAGGAGACATTTCAACCGGATAATCGGTGATGAAAGTCGGCTGGATATATGTGCCTTCGCAGAATTCTCCGAAGATTTCATCAATCAGCTTGCCTTTACCCATCGTCTCGTCGATTTCTTCCATCTTCAGTTCCTTGCAGACTTGACGGATTTCCTCTTCGCTCTTGCCGTTCAGGTCATATCCAGTCTTCTCTTTGATGGCATCCAGAATAGGCAGACGGCGGTAAGGAGCTTTGAAGTTGATGGTTTTTCCGTCAACCACTGTTTCTGTGCTACCGTTCACTGCGATACAAATACGTTCCAACAACTTTTCGGTGAAATTCATCATCCAGTTGTAATCCTTATATTGTACGTAGAGTTCCATACAAGTGAACTCCGGGTTATGGGTTTTGTCCATACCCTCGTTACGGAAGTTTTTACCTATTTCATATACACCTTCAAAACCACCTACAATCAGTCTCTTCAGATAAAGTTCTGTTGCGATACGTAGGTAAAGATCCATATCCAGTGAGTTATGGTGAGTGATGAACGGGCGTGCGCTTGCTCCACCGGCAATAGATTGCAGAATCGGAGTTTCCACTTCCGTATAACCGGCTTCGTCCAAAGCATTGCGCAATGTTTTCACCACAGTGGCACGTTTCAGGAATGTTTCTTTGATACCGTCGTTCACTACCAGGTCCACATAGCGTTGGCGATAACGGAGTTCGGGATCTTCAAAAGAGTCATAAGCTACCCCGTCTTTGTACTTAACGATAGGCAACGGTTTGATAGACTTTGCAAGTACAGTCAGCTTCTTAGCATGGATACTGATTTCACCCATCTGCGTGCGGAACACGAAACCTTCGATACCGATAAAGTCACCTAAGTCGAGCAGGCGTTTGAATACAGAGTTGTACAGTTCCTTGTCTTCTCCCGGGCAGATATCATCGCGGGTGATGTACACCTGAATGCGACCTTTAGAGTCTTGCAATTCAACGAAAGATGCTTTACCCATCACGCGGCGGCTCATGATACGACCGGCTACGGAAACTTGGCGTGGCTCCTCATCGTCTTTAAATTCAGCTTTAATATCTGTAGAGAAAGCATTGGTTACATACTCTGCTGCTGGGTACGGATCAATACCCATCGCACGAAGCTCATTCAGGCTGTTGCGTCGAATGATTTCCTGTTCACTTAGTTCTAATATATTCATTTCGTTACGTATTAACTCAATTTTGGAGGCAAAAATACGAAACTTTTCTCATATATCCTGTAATCCATCTCTTTTTTGTATCTTTGCCGCCTCAAACTAATAGGTATGACAGGACAAAAGACACCCACTGCGTTGGGTACGGAAAAGATTGGGAAGCTTTTAATGCAGTATGCCATTCCGGCAATTATCGCCATGACGGCGTCTTCTCTTTACAATATGGTAGATAGTATTTTCATCGGTCACGGGGTGGGTGCGATGGCTATTTCCGGATTGGCGTTAACTTTCCCGCTAATGAATCTTGCCGCGGCTTTCGGCTCGCTGGTCGGTGTCGGTGCGGCTACATTGATTTCGGTGAAGCTGGGACAAAAAGATTATGATACCGCACAGCGGGTTTTGGGAAATGTGTTTGTTTTAAACCTTATTATAGGTATCTCTTTTACGGTAATCGTTCTTCCTTTTCTCGATCCGATACTTTACTTTTTCGGGGGAAGCGATGAAACGGTGAAATATGCCCGTGAATTTATGCAGGTTATCTTGCTCGGAAATGTGGTTACCCATTTATATCTGGGACTGAATGCGGTGCTTCGTGCTTCGGGCCATCCGCAGAAAGCGATGATGGCAACAATAACGACAGTGATAATCAATATATTGCTTGCGCCATTGTTTATTTTTGTATTCGACTGGGGAATCCGTGGGGCGGCTACGGCTACGGTTTGTGCACAGTTGATCGCATTGGTCTGGCAGCTTCATTTGTTCTGCCGCAAAGACCAACTGATACGGTTGAAAAAAGGTATTTTCCGTTTGAAACGGAAAATCGTGCTGGATTCATTGGCTATCGGTATGTCTCCCTTCCTGATGAATATGGCTTCTTGTTTTATTGTGATTCTGATTAATCAGGGGTTGAAAGAATATGGAGGTGATTTGGCAATCGGTGCATTCGGTATTGTCAATCGCATCGTCTTTGTCTTTATTATGATTGTGTTGGGATTGAATCAGGGGATGCAGCCTATTGCGGGATATAATTTTGGTGCGAAGCTCTATCCCCGTGTGACGAAAGTGCTGAAAGCAACCATTTGCTGTGCGACTGTAGTGACGACGATTGGTTTCCTGATAGGTATGTTCATTCCGGAAATCGTATCTTCCATCTTTACTTCGGACGAAGAATTAATCAATATTGCTTCTAAAGGTTTTCGTATTGTGGTATTTTTCTACCCGATTGTTGGTTTTCAGATGGTAGCTTCCAACTTCTTCCAGAGTATCGGAATGGCAAGTAAAGCCATTTTCTTGTCGCTGACGCGGCAGATGTTATTTCTGGTTCCCTGTTTGTTGATTTTGCCTCATTATTATGGACAAATAGGCGTTTGGGCCAGTATGCCTGTGGCAGATTTGGCGGCTAGTCTTATATCCGGAGGTATGTTGTGGTGGCAGTTCCGGCAGTTTAAGAAAGTAGCTTAATACATAGGATAGTAAAAGCCGGTTATTGAAAAAATCACTCAATAACCGGCTTTTACTATTGATACATTGTTCACATTTAGTAAGCACCTGACAATTTATATAATTCGCTTCCTGCCAATAAGAAAGCACCTACGCCATATACATCTGTTGCATCGAATCCGGCAGCTTTGGGTGCGGCACCAACAGGTTGTATATATCCCAACTTTCCATCAGAATGAACAGCTTTTACCAATGATTGCCAACCTTTTTCAAGTACAGGTTTGTAGGTTCGTTGGGGCAGGTAGCCATTACGGATTCCCCAGGCAATGCCAAAACACATAAAGGCAGAGCAACTATTTTCGGGCATATTATACGAATCAGGATCTAGTAAGCTGGTACGCCAGTCCCCGTCTTTGCATTGAGTTTTACGAACTGCTTCCGCCATTTCAGTAAATAGCCGGATATAGTAGTCACGTGAAGAACAGTTGAGAGGCAAATTGTCAACAATAAGAGGAAGTCCGGCAAATACCCAACCGTTACCTCTTCCCCAGAATTGTTTACTACCATTTTTCTCACGGAGGGGAATTCGTTTATTATCTCTATAAAAAAGATGTTCTTTCTTGTCATATAGTGAGTCTACACACTCTCTATATTCACTGTCCATATAATTCAGAAAGATTTTATCTCCGGTTATCGTGTATAGAGCCGCATAAACCGGAGGCGCCATAAACAAGGCGTCCGACCATGACCAACGTTCCGTTGTTCCCACGGCATCTGTCTTTTGTAGCGGAGCTTTCGAAGGATGGGAAGCCACATAATAAGCGCGTTCCATTACCGGTTGTAGCATACGCTTATCATCGAATCTGCGATACATCTCGATGAAAGCCTGCCCTACACAAATGTCGTCGGCATGATATACACGGTTCCACATATCCCAGTTATGTCTTTCACCAATAGTGCGGACAAAATCATAGCAGGACTGATTTCCGGAGACTTTTCCCCATTCAGTCATTCCGCGATATAAAGCGCCGTTTGTCCAGTCTAGTGGATTATGTTTTACTTCGTTGTGATGGCTAATTTGCCACTCGGATACGGCATTACAAACTTTAGTAATATCTTCTTTTTCCATCTTTGATGAAAAAAGCTGTTGAGCATTCAGGGTGCAATTTATTGATACTAAAAATAAGGCAAGAATCTTTTTCATTTATCATCTATTTTATCGGGGTTCTATAATTTTATTGCTTTATCCAATTTTACATCCGGATTACCTGACCAAATCTTTTTCCCTGTCCATTCCGCATAAGGGGCACTCCAGAATTCATCAGTGGCGGGAAGTCCCAATGCTGTGAATACAGTAGAGCATAAATACAGGCTACCAGTAGAAATGTATCTTTCAGCGATTGAAGGTTGATGTCCGGCAAACCCTAAAGTCAGCCATCCATGTTCGTCGAAATTTCCTTTTATAGCCAGATGTCTTTTTATGACAGCTGTTAGTCCGCATCGGACTTGTGCTTTAGTAATGGTAGTTGGCAGCAAATCATTTAGGGCTGCCAGTGAAAGTACATGGAAAGTTCCAAAACGATATGCTATAGAGCGTCCGGTTACAGGATATGCTCCATCCGGAGAGATCATTCTTTCCTGTTGTTCCGCATATCGGGAGAAACGTTGCCGTTCTTTTCTATAGAAGTCGACTTCGCCTTTACTGTGTTTTTGCATGATTTCCAGAACGTCTAAAAGCATTGGATGAATGACAAAACTATTATAGTAGTCTATATG
This sequence comes from Bacteroides sp. D55t1_190419_B8, assembly GCF_015558905.1. Taxonomy (NCBI): domain Bacteria; kingdom Pseudomonadati; phylum Bacteroidota; class Bacteroidia; order Bacteroidales; family Bacteroidaceae; genus Bacteroides; species Bacteroides sp. D55t1_190419_B8. Next base: position 76,197 of record NZ_JADMOU010000005.1, on the reverse strand, counting down.
TAGATTTGCTCCGTCACCATACCAGGCATCGCCTTTGTACCATTCCTTGAATCGCATGACAGCATACTCAATAGGATGCATATTGCATTTACCTGTTAATTCCAGCAAAGTAGCTTCGACCATAGCAGAAAAGAGTAACCAGTTGCTTTCTACCGGTTTAATCTTACTTACCTGTTGTAAGGCGTTTAGGATATTCTTTTGGGTTTCAGATGATAGTTTACTCCATATTTGTTTCGGAGAACGCAATAGTCCCTGACAAAAGAATGCAGTATCTACCAGAGGTTGCCGAGTGACTGTAAAATTCAGATAATCCGGAGATTGGGGATTGAATCCGTGATTGATGGACTCAGTCATCAGGCGGATATATTTCTCACGTATTTGTCCTTCTTGTGTATTGTCCGGGCCGAGTTCCAGCCAAGGGGCCATTCCTACAAATAAGCGTCCTAAAGCTTCCAAATGAGTGGTACGCGCATTGGATGGATTAGGCATACCGGAGATAGTCTCTACAGGCATGTTCTTTTTTAGTTCTCCTTTACTCATATTATTTAATAATGGGTCTGCAATTTGAGATAACATGTTGACCCAATATGCCCTGTCTTCCTGTCCTGAAGTTGTTTGTGAATAACCTGTGAAGTTAAACATCAGAAAGGGAATAATCAAAATACTATATCTCATGATTTTATTTTATGGTTTAATAAACTTGTCTATTGGAAAATCTATACCGCCAAATGCTTTTATACTTGTCCATGGTTCAACCGGGTTGCACCAAAAAGGGTTATTGGCAGGGAGTCCTAAGGGCAGGAAACCTAATGCACATAGATAAACACAAGGAGTAGACAGATAAATATCTCCTAGTTCTGGTTGTTCGCCACAAACTCCGATCGTCAGCCAACCTTCTTTATCGAAAGTTCCCGGCTGCTCAAAAAGACGCTTAAGCATGGCTGTCATGGCTCCACGTACTTGTCCGGGCTTCAATGATTCCGGGAGTTTTTCGAATAAGGCACATGCCCCCAACACTTGGAATGCTGCTGAACGGTAACTGACTGAACGGCCTAGTATCGGATAGCTGCCGTCGGGAGCTATCATGCGCTCTTGAATTTCGGCGTAACGAATAAATCGTATCCATTCTTCATTCAGAAATGACTGGAAAGATGGCCTCTGTTTTACTGTCACTTTCAGGATTTGCAGTAACAAAGGATGGATAACATAGCTATTATAATAATCTAAATGAAAATCTGCTCCATCTCCATAAACTCCATCTCCTTTATACCATTCTCTATGAGAAGTCAAGGCTCTTTCTACTGTCGGAAAATTCCATTCTCCGGAAAATTCTTTTAATCCGCACTCCACCATGGCAGAAAATAACAACCAATTGTTATTTCCCGGTTTCATCGTACGGGTCGATTTCCACTGTTCAATGAGTCTTTTGCGGGTGGTGTCATCCAGATTTCCCCATAACTGTGTAGGTGCTTGCAATAACCCTTGTATTAAGAATGCACTGTTTACTAATATCTGACGGGTAGCTGTGCTGTTGAAATAATCATTTGATTTCGGGTTTACAGAGTTTGCCAGAGCCTTGCACGTCATTTTAATATATTTTTCACGTAGCTTGCCTTCTGGAGTATTGTCTGGTCCAAGTTCCAACCAAGGTGCTATTCCTGCGATGGTTCTGCCTACAGCCTCCATATGAGTGATAAACTCCCGACTGCTGGCTAAAGCTGATGACGAACGCCCGACAGGAATATTTTTTTTCAGTTGGTCTTTGCTAAGATTGCTTATCACCGGATCAGCTATTTTCACGAGTGTCTGAATCCAATATTGTCTGTCATCATTAAGCGTATCACGTACTTGTGCATATGGCATAGTAGAAGTTGATTGATACTTTTTCATCACTTCCTGCAGCTCTTTCACTTTGTCCGGATACTGTAGATGAAGATTATTCGATTCTCCGATATCCTGTTTTAGATTAAACAATTCGGGAACATCTCCTTTTTTAAACTTACTATTACCTGTTTTAGGCAAATAGACCCAATCACCTTTGCGTATACCGTGAACTTCACCACCTTTTACATAAACATATTCGTCACGTAATCGTAGAGAAGGATTTTTGAGAAAAGATGAAATATTTATACCATCAATCTTTTGTTTGAAGGATTGGCAACCTGCATAGTGCATGATTGTAGGGAAAAGGTCGATGCTGGCAATTATTGCGTCACTAGTTACACCGGTAGGTATACTCCCTTTCCAACGGATGATACAAGGAACTCTGACGCCTCCTTCATAATAAGAGAACTTACCGCCTCGTAACGGCTCAGCGGAACCTCCGTCTTCTTTGAAAGACAACCACGGTCCGTTATCCGATGCGAAAATAACTAAAGTGTTTTCTGCTAATTTCTTTTTGTCCAAGTAATCGAGTAAACGACCTACATTCCAATCAATTTCTTCTACAACATCACCGTAGAGTCCCCGTTTGCTTTTACCTTTAAATTGCTCGGAGGCAAATAACGGCACATGAGGCATTGATGGGGTGATATAGACGAAGAAAGGTTGCTCCGGATTATTTTCTATAAAATCTATGGCATGATCAAAATAACGTCGGGTGGTAGTAGACTGGTCGCAGGGATACTCAATAATTTTATCTCCTTCAAATAGTGGAGAAGCGTTGTTCAACCTTTTTTTTATATCTGCTCTACTGGAAGTCCTCACAATTTCTTGGTCTTCTTTAGCTTTTGACAGATTATAACCTTCCCTGAAAGTAACATTGGAGGCGAACTGCTGGGAGGGACCGATATACATATCATTGCTGTATGGGATGCCATAGTAGTAATCAAATCCTTGATCTGTAGGTAGATGCCCTTTCAAATCGCCTAAATGCCATTTACCGAAGCAACCGGTTGCATAGCCTTGCTCTTTCAACGCTTCGGCCAAAGTGATTTCCTCTGCAGGCATCCCTTCAGATTCGGGGAAAAATACCCCTTTTACTCCATTCCGTGTATTTAATCTGCCGGTCAGAAGTCCTGCACGCGAAGCACTTGATACGGAAGACGATACATAAAAGTCGGTCAACTTTATGCCTTCCTTTGCCATGCGGTCAATAGAGGGAGTCTGTATCAATGGCGAATCATAACAACCAAGGTCCTGGTAACCCTGATCGTCTGTAAAGATAATCACAACATTAGGTTTCTGCCGGGCTTGCAATAGCCCGGCAGAAAAGAGTAGAGGATAAATAAACAGTCTTTTGTTCATATCTTTTTATTCAGAGATAACGATGCCTTCTGTAATTCCACTGTCATTATAGCTGTCAACGCGGTAATGATACTGTACGCCTTTGGTAAGGATATGGAGCAGTAAACCGGTTGTCTCTTTATCTTTGACCTGGATACATTGATTAAGAAAATCAGGCTGATAACCAAAACGAACAAGATAACCATCAGCATTGGATACTTTATTCCAGCTAAGCGAAGCATATCTTTCATCGTCTTTGTTTCTTTTTACTGACAGTTCTTTAACAATTTCCGGTTTGTCCGAATAGCCAAAACCGAACACACGCAAATCCAATAAGGCAAACTTGCCTTCTTTGGGAGTATGGACATTTTCTATTTTAACAAAAGAAGTTTCTATCGGTTTCGGAAATTCTACATATTCATGTGGTATGGCAACCATGTTCCTTGATTTATCCACTATTAGTTTCCAATCCCTTCCATTGTCGGATACGTACAGTTTATAAGCGTGATAATCCGTTTCTTTGGGAGCATCAGGGTTAATGTCTTGTTCTGCAAAGTTTATCTGAATGGAATTCATACGTACTTTTTTACCTAAGTTTATTACGAAATATTCACCTACTTTGCCACTTGTAGCCGACCACCAGGTGCGAACATTTTCATCCACTGCCTTTTCCGGTTCGAAACCCGGTAATGAAGAAGACGCTGTACTCTTTTTATGATATGATTGGAGCATCCAGCCAAAAGCGGAAATATCTTGAGGATTGAATTTCTTTTGCGGTAGTGATATGGGATAATCCCCTAATACAGTATGGGTTCTCATTCTTCCTTTATCATCAAAAGAAACAGGAAATAAACCAATTCTTCTTTCAAATTCGTCATGATTACCCACCCACATGGAGGTGACTTGCCACCAATTTTCGTATTTGTCTTTAAATACACAACTATGTCCGGCTCCTCCGATAAAACCACCGACTTTTAGAGATACAGGATTATAAGGTTGTTCTACAAAACCACCATTTACACTATCACTCTCCAGAACCACATCACAATACCAATTGCAGATAGTACCTGGAGTGGCATATTGCAGGTAATATTTATTTTTGTTCTTCACAATCCATGCACCTTCAGGACATGGTACTTTGGAAAAATTTCCCTGCCAGGCAGAGGCATCAATTTCATCATACAATTCTCTACGTCCAAAATGATAGCCTGATTTACACTGATTGATGTCTGTTACATATTCTCTCAAGACCTTTTTTGAGCCTTCTATTTCTTTGAATGTGGCAGGATCTACTTCGAAGAAAGTAGTAGATTGAGTTCCACCTAAACCATAATAGAAAAAGAAGCGTCCATTGTCAATAAATAAACAAGGATCGGCCATACGTCTTACTTCACCACATTTTTCCCATTTTCCATTTTCCGGATCGGATGAGCGAATGACATCTACCGTTTTCTTGGTACGGTCTCTGGTGAAATTAATGAAGTATACATAGTTTTCATCGGCTGCCACAGCGGGTGCCACATAATGATCGACATCAAGGGCGGATGTCTCCACTTCCGGATTGAAATATACATTTTTCCATGTAATTAAATCATCGGATACTCGATAGCCGCCAATGTCCATTGTGGTAAATAAATAGTATTTGTTTTTAAATAATACGATAACAGGGTCGGCTGCGGAACGGGCTTTCTTTTCTCTTGTCTGAAAGTTTCCCCAACCATAATCCAGATTCATTGGATTACAAAAAGTCGTCTGTTTTTCAACAGCTTTGTTCTCCGAACAGGAAAACAAAGTTAGTGAAGCGAATAAAATAAATAGTATATTTTTCATGAGCATACTTCTTTCATTCTATTTTTTCAAGGCTTTATCCACATTCAAATCAACACCTGCCCAACCTTTTTTACAAGTCCAATCAGCAGAAGGAGAAGACCAAAACTCATCAGAATCCGGTAAACCAAGCGCGATAAATACGACTGTACACAGATACAGACTACCTGTTGATATATATGTCTCACCGATATGAGGTTGATAACCGGCAAAACCTACTCGTAGCCAGCCTTCAGGGTTAAACGTTCCGGGCGCATTAATCTGACGATTGATTATAGCGGATAGAGCGGACCTTACTTGAGCAGGTTTTACTCTGTCCGGAAGTAATTTTCGATAAGCAACATCAGATAATGCATGAAATGCACCGAATCGATAAGCCAATGAACGGCCCACTATCGGGAATGTACCTTCAGGTGATATCAGTCTTTCTTGTTGTTCGGCATAGCGTGCATATCGTTCGACTTCAAGATCATAGGGTATGGAACTCTCTATACCGTTTTTCTTCATTATTTCCAGCACCTCGACCATCATAGGATGTATGACGAAGCTATTGTAATAATCCAGATGAAAATCAGCACCGTCACCATACCATCCGTCACCTTTATACCATTGTGCAAAACGATCGCAAGCGTACTTTACACGTTCATATTCCCATTCGCCGGTAAACTCTTTCAAGGCGGCCTCTACCATTGCTGCGAAAAACAGCCAATTGGTTTCAGAAGGTTTTATTGCTCTTGATGATTTAAGTTCCTTGATTACCCGTTCTTGAGTTGTCTTATCAAGCTTGTCCCATAATTGCGTGCGTGCTCTTAATAGGCCGTGAGCAAGGAAGGCGGCATCAACTAATGGCTGGCGTCCGTTATTGAAGTTTAGATAATCAGGAGATTGGGGATTTACTCCATTAGAAATAGATTTCAAGGCTAAATTAATATATTCGGCACGTAGTTTGCCTTCTATCGTATTGTCGGGTCCTAGTTCCAACCAAGTTGAGATACCGGTAATTAGCCTTCCTAAAGCTTCCAGGTGTGTGACTTCTTTTCTTTTTTGCATATCAGCGGCGATAGACTCAACAGGCATATTCTTTCGCAGTTCTCCTTTTGCCATATTCGTTAACAGCGGATAGGAAATTCGATGGAGCGAACTTAGCCAAAGAGAACGATCCGAATTTTCCGAGAAGGCTGTTATTGTTTCAACTACCGGACGATTTTCCAGTAGTTTTTTATATCTGATTAATGCCTCTATAAAATAGTAGTCTGCGTATGTCAGAGGAGCATCAATCTCGTATTGTTTTGCCATGAAACCTGTACTATGTTTGATAATGTAATGATTATTATCACCCACTTTCTTTGTGCGATAACCTGGAGAAGCTAACGACTTTATTTGTTGTTCACCTATCGCGAGGAATTGTTTGCTTAGTTCTCCTTCCACATAAGTGCTTAATTCCACATAGGCTGATGCCATGATAGCACCTGCAGAGGCATCACGGTCTTCTTTGGGAATATTGGGAGCATCAAAGTCCCAATAAGGAATCTTATCCTTGGGCAGGCGCGGATGATTCATAATGAACTTACCAATCTTAATAGCATGGTCCAAATATTCTTTTTTACCAGTCTGCCGATACATCATTGTAAAGCCATATAGTCCCCATGCTTGTCCACGTGACCAGGAGGATTGATCGTTTACCCCTTGATGCGTCACTTGATTCAATACTTTTCCCGTAATCGTGTCATAACTTACCACATGGTATGAACTTCCATCAGGGCGGAAATGATTAATCATTGTCCGGTCTGCATGCGACTTGGCCATATTATAGTAGGTGTTGTCTCCCGTTAGGGAAGAGGCTACATTGAGTAGTTCCAAATTCATCATATTATCAATGATAACAGAGAATTGCCATTTTTTGCTGTTCCAAGAACGGGTGCATCCCGTCACCGGATGAAAACGGGTAGACAAAGATTTTGCGGCAGTCTCTATTACTTCCCTGTATGTTTCATTATGAGTGAGGCGATAACCATTACCAAAACTGCAATTGATAATAAAACCAACATCATGGTTACTGGTTGTGTATTTCTGTTTTTCCACTCGTGAGGTCATCTCTTCTGCGGCGGCTCTTACTTGCGGGTCATTACTATACTCGTAACAGTACCAAAGGGAACCCGGATAAAAACCACTTGTCCACCAAGCAGATTCGCAAGTAATCATCTTGCCATCTTTCGCTGTTCTCGGAAGTATGCCTTTCTGATCTTTCATTTCATTGAACATGGACATTGACTGTTTGACCGAAAATTCAAGAGCTTCATCAACGACTTTCTTCATGTCTTTTGTTACTGCTCCTGCTGAATAGGTAAAACCGGTCAGCAGAGTCAGACCTATAATTAAAACTTTCTTTCCGTTATTCATTATCATCATTTTAAAGAATTGATACTTATGTCTTTTATTATGACCTATTCTAGTTGTCAAAGTATTCAATTAAATTATAGACATTGTAATTTACTTCCTGCATAAATTTGCTTAGGTAAGGATACATTTCATAATGATTATCATACACGCCTTTATTAGCCGGTTTCCCGCTGTTATCCGTCCCATCGTCATCCTGATATTTGAACCAGTGCCATCCCACACAGTTCTTTGCTTCAAGCAGCCCCAGTGTAAAATGCTGATAAGCATATGCACGGTCATTCTGGGTCGGAACCGTGAATCCGGCTCCTGATAAGTTATTCAAATCGGAATCCTGACCTTTTGTATAAAATTCGGTAACTAAAAACGGAGTATCTGCCCATTCTCCCCAATTTTTAACATAGGAGTCCAACTCCGGGCTCCAACGGCTATAGTAATTGATGGAAATGATGTCACAGTATTTGCCTGCAGCAGCCACTACATCCTTCATATATTTGGGAGTGCCATGCAGGCGTGTGCCCAGATACATCATGCCCGGGTCGGCTTCCTTAATGGCATCCTTCACTCCTTTATAATAAATCTCGGCTAGCCGGCCTGCAAATTCACTATTCAGGTTATCTGTCACACTTGTTGCCCCTTTTTCATCCATAAATTTCTTTGCCGCTAGATAGGCCACATTTGTTTTATCCGTAAGTGCCAGAAAACGGTCTAAAATTTTGGAGTTCTGTGATGAGAAGTTGATTTCATTGTCCGAGAAGAAGCCTAATACGTTGGCATCATTCAAATAAGGTGCCAAAGAGGTGTTTATATATGTTTTACAGAAATCTGCCCAGTCATCATAAAGTACCAGCCCCAATTCATTGTCCGATGTATTACCTGGATAGGCATGGCCATTTTGTGTTCTGAATTGTCCCAAAAATCCGAATGAAGGAGTCAACGTTAACGGAGAATTGGGAATGGCAGAGTTGTGAGTCTGAATCTTTCCGTATGTATCCGTACAAAAGGCTCCCGTACCATGGAAACCAATACTAGCCAATTCTGCTTGTGATGTTGCTATCCATTTGGCGTCAGTGCCAAAGCGCTTGTTCCATGCTTCCTTATTGCGTGCCGAAGAACCGTAACGCATGGAAGTGACGCTCCTCTCATAATGCGGATAGCCTTCAGGATCGATAATCCACCAACGGCCGTTTATTTTTTTTACGTAAAAACGCCCTGTGGCTTGTTGTTTGGCTCCTGAAGTGAAACTACCATACTTATTTGTTATGGCCTTGTAGTCACTTTCCGACTTGATAGCAGGTTTGTACTCTCCCATGTAAGCGACAATACGGGTATTACTCTCCGTCCATTTGGTCACTGGTGGAAACTCATTGGAATACTTAACTTTTATCGGACGATAAGGCTTACCTAAAAGTGAGGGGCTATAAGGCTGCATTTCTCCGGGAGTCGGTAGCCCTTCGATGATGTCATTATTACCTGTATCGTCATTAATGACAACATCCGGTGGCATAAAATTAGGATCTTTCACTACATAATCCGTACACGAAGCGAGTGCGATATTGCATATCAACAATGCTATGATATAGAATGAATTAACTTTCATGATTGTCTTCTTTAAAGGGTTTTTATTTGGAAATTTTTCGGATACAACGTACATACCGTGCAGGCGATTTGGCATATTTGGCACCAGTTAAACCGGGGTTCCACTGTCCGAAACGCACATAGAATACTTTCGAAGCATCATCCGCTTCCGTACTGGTGAAATAGCTGTCACCAGCGGTATTGTCAGCTTTTTCGTTCATAACATCCCCTCCATTATCAGTGAGAATTTTATCCCAAGCTGCGCGAGCATCTTTTTCTTCCTGCTTAATAGCATCAGGTTTTACCCCGATACTTTGGGAAGGTCCGCCGTTGTATGCAGTAAAGACCGCTTCCATTTCATTTCTAGCAGGTAAATACCAGCCATCTTTACAATATCCCAGAATCGGAATATTAGCAGCTATGGCACTCTCTCTCATCTTTTGAGTATTAGCTTCACCATCTTCCTGATCTGTTAAACCTAATGCATCTATAAATCCTTCGTTAGCCCAATTTATGGCAGTGGCACTACGCTTTAAAGACAGAATTTTAGCATTGTTGCCCTCTACCCAAAATACGATACCGCCTTCAGCCAGTTCTGTATCACCATCCATCTTTACAAAATCTCCTATCTGGAAAGCAGGAGCTTCCGTCTGTCCTTTCTGTTGTCTTATGGTTATTGTCACTGTGGCTTGAGCATCACCGCTGCCAGCTGTTATCGTTACAATGGCTGTACGAACTTCGTCACCGTCATTCTTAGATAAAGCAGTAAATTTGATTTTATCTTCATTCTGTACAGCAGAAAGCCACATATTACTGTTACCTTCAATGACATATGCAAATGACAGTTTATTTGTGCTAACTGTGACATCTGCTGTAGCCCCTTCTTCACTTGTCAGTTCTACCTGCGTTGGTGAAACAGATAAGGTAGCGGGCTCCTCGGGGAATTTATAGTCACCGATTGCTTTCATGGCACGTACAAAACGGCTCGTACCTGTCTTGGCACCAAAATCCATTCCATATTTCCCGAAACGTACATAGCGTGCTTTCTGGCCGTCTTCATTTTCCGTGCTCGACCAGTAACTTTCTCCGTTACCATTTTCAGCAGCTGCATTTATTACTGCCCCTCCGAGATCGGTTAATTTTTTATCAAATGTAGAACGGGAAGCTTTTTCTGCATCACTGATTTGATCTGGTGTAGCATTGGTAAATCCGTTATCGCGTGCTATGCCATTATAGATATCAAATAAATTCCCTAATTCTTCAGAGGCAGGCAGATACCATCCCTCTCCTAAATTTGTACATAGAGCAGCTGCGTCATTGGTACCGGCATCAGTATACAGAGCTGTATTTTCCATACCATTGACCATCGAGAAAGCATTGTGTAATTTAATGGATGCTTCAAACGGATTACCACCCCAACGCTCTAGTGAAATAGCCTTACCTACTTCTTGATTATCCGGATCAACCCAGAATATCATTCCGAGTCCGTCTTCTGTTAATTGTCCGACTTTTAATGTCTTTACTTCTGACTCGTCCTTCGCCAACTGCTTCACTGTCACTTCCATTGAAAAATCTCCGGCATTTAACTTGACGATGGCAGAGCGCACCTCACCGGTTTCATTGGTAGTAAGGGTTGTATAGATAATCCGTTGCTTGTTAGCATCTACCGAAAGCCAACTGGCATTATAATCTGCAGTAATTTCGTTCGCTGTAGTGGATATTACCACTGTTTTTGAGGAACCTTCATTTTTATAGAGTTCAATCTCTGTTTCACTATGATTAAATTCCGGCATAATTCTTACTTCACCATACTCTTTACAGGAAGTCAATATCATACTCAGAATCAATGATATCAATGTTAGTCTTTTCATACTATGATTCTTTTACAGATTTATAAATTAAAATCAGTCTCTTTTTATTTCCATGGATCACTTTGCGGAAAAACATTTGTCCCCATCAAGTCAATCTGCGTTTGTGGAATAGGCCATGTTTCATGTTTGCCTATTACGAAGTTCTGGCGGCATTCGGCATAGTCTTTATCCAGATAGGGGTCTTCCAGTACAAGGTCGCCTCCATGTTGACGAACACGTTCGCCCAAGATGCCAAGGCGTTTCAATAACGACCAGCGCACTCCTTCGAAGTGTAGTTCGCGGGCATATTCATCCAAGAGCATATTGAGGGTTAAAGGACCATTCTCATGAGTGTTACCTGCCCTTTCCCAAGTTTTGTTGTAGTATTCTATAGCTTTAGGACTGTCTCCACCATCACGGTGGAAATAAGCTTCACTACACATTAAGTAAGTTTCAGCCAAGCGATAAACAATCAGATCTTTGAAACTGCTGGTACGGTCAGGTTGCGTAGCATTGGTCCATTGGTCAAAGTGTTTTTTTGACATCGGGTGTAATCTTTCCATATAGCCGGCTGCTTTACCATATAAGTCTTTAGGGATTTCCTGCCCATAATTAGCCTTACTTTGGTCATTGTAGTAAAAAGTGTGGATGAAAAGATCCTTATAACGATTGTCTTTTTCTTGATCATATAGGCTGAATAAATAGGTGTTTGGATAAACACGTCCCCATCCATATCCCCCTTGGGCAGCTTCAAATGTACAATCGGGATTAGCTTGGGAGCGGGTCGTTGTAATGATGGCAGCACGATGTCCCATTAATGGAGTACCGGTTCCGCCTCCACCCATATTTTCAGAGAATTGATAAGACCATAAAACTTCGGCGGAACGCATGTCTGCACTGTTGAATACGTCCCCTGTTTTGGCCATCATAGAGTACATTGTTCCATCTCTAAATATATCCTCGCATTCTTCAATCGCCTTATCATAATCCTTCTCCCACATGGCAACCTGTGCTCTCACGTGCTTGGCAGTCGCTTTGGTAACACGGCCATAGTCATTATTGGGTATTCCCCAATCGAGTGCATTGATAGCATCATCCAAATCGTTTTTGACTTGAGTGAATATCTGTTCTGAAGTAACAGGATGGAAATCACGTTCCAGATTATTTACTGTAGTAGGAATTGTATTCAGATAAAGACGTTCAAAACGTTTCCATAGTTCAAAATATGCACGTCCACGGAAAAATTTAGCTTCACCCCATGCGCGGGTAGTTACAGGATCGTCAAATCCCAGTTGCTCCGCTCCGGTAATAATCTCATTAGCTTTACCGATAATGAAATAATAGTGTTGCCAGAATGATTCCACATCACTATTATTGGGCATGAAATTCTGTAGTTTCGCAATGGCAGTACTTGTTCCTGCACGGAAAGCCATAATATCAGTGCTGTAATCACACATCGTCACAATATAGAGGTTGCTACCACCACTTCCGTCTCCTTTTGCGAGTTCTCTGTCCAAACTGTATAATCCTATCGCTGCACGATACAATCCGTCAGGGGAAGTGGTCAGATAATCTGTAGTAATATCCGTTTTTGATTTGAGGTTCAGAAAATCTTCACAAGAAGATAAGAACGCAATGGAAGATATTGCCAGAGCTGTTATATATAATTTATTTTTCATATTCTGTGGGATTTTATTAGAATGAAACATTAATTCCAAATACATACTGTTTTGATTCAGGATATGCACCCGGTGTCAACTCCGGACTATAAGACAAAAAGTCTGTAAATGTCAGAAGATTGGTTGCTGTAGCGTATACTCTAAGTTTTTGAAGTTGAAGTTTCTTTATCCAAGTTACGGGGAAGGTGTAACCCAGTTGCAAAGTGCGCAAGCGAATGTAAGAAGCGTCTTGAATCGCTAAAGAACCATGATAAGTCACATTTGTGTTATGACTAGGTCGCGGGAATTCATTAGAGGGGTTGAATGGAGTCCAATAATTTACCTTCACGCCATTTAGTTTCCCTTGTAAAGAACCGCCACTATTGGATTCGGAGAGATATCCATTTCTAATTTTACGACCGGATACACCATACCAATCCATATATAAATCAAAACCTTTCCATTTGAGAGTTGTATTTAGGGAAAGTGTGAAATCTGGATCTCTTGAGATAGGTGTACGGTCATCAGCATTTATTTTTCCATCGCCATTTACATCCTTTATTTTAACAGATCCCGGAGCGACATTATCCTCGCGTGTCAATGCTTTATCAGCTATACCATCGCCGTCAGTATCAATTGTCGGTTTCAATGTGTATTCCAATTTGCCGTAAGCATTTCTTTTTATATCGAAATCTTCATACTGGTAGATGCCATCCGGTAAATAGTCATAATAAACATTTATGGGTTTACCTACAAACCAGCTATTACCCGGTTGACTCAATGGCTTGCCGTTTTCATCGACTTGATTGTCAATTTTTACGATCTCATTAGCATACTGGCTGAAATTGGCTCCCAGACTCCATGTAAAATTCCTTGTACGGAAGACGTCGCCGTTGATACTGATATCAATGCCGTGTGATTTAGTTTCTCCCAAATTATCAAGCATTTGTTCATAGCCTAAAACTGAGTTTAATTCGCGCTTGACGATCAGATCTGTTGTTCTAGTATTATAGTACTCGATCGTACCTGACAAACGATTGTTGAAGAGACCAAAGTCAACACCAACATTGGCTGTACGTGATTGCTCCCACTTTAAATTGGGGTTTGAGAGTTCTTTTCCGGGGAGATACCCCATATAGGAGTTGTCACCAAACTCATAACGTTCCTGATCTGTCAAGCCAAGCGTTGTATAGTTACCAATTCCATTCTGGTTACCTACAATGCCATAACTCAAACGGAGTTTTAAATTATCAATCCAGGACATATTGCGCAGGAAACTTTCTTCGTTTGCACGCCATGCCAGAGCCACAGAAGGGAATGTACCCCATTTGTTGTTTTTTCCGAATCGGCTTGAACCATCCCGTCTGATAGCCACATTCATAATATATCTATCCATAAATATATAAGAAGCGCGGCCCATGAATGATACCAGATTATTTTCAGAGAATGTTCTAGTAGGTGTGCCGGAGAATTGGCCATTGGATATAAAATCCCAGTCCATATCTACAGGTAAGTCACTGGTCGAATATCCTAGTCCTTTAGTTTGAGAGTGGTCTACTGACTGTACAGCAGTAAGGGTCAGTTTATGCTGCTGTTTTTTGATTGGAACTTCATAAGTGAAGATGTTTTCTATCAGATAATTTCTCTGTTCATTATTTGTCAATTTGGCGGTAGCTCCTCCACCGGGATAATTGACACCTTTCACTTCTCCGTCTTCTTGTTGTCTGTTATAGAAAGAAGTATTTAAACGATAATTAAACCCTTTGAAAGGTTTTAATTCCAGAAAAATATTGACGCGGTAACTGTTGTTCGTTATTTCGCGTGCATAATTTTGTGCTCTATAAAGCGGATTAACATCGTTGGCAGTGTCGATATATTTAGTATAACTACCATCCGCATTGTATACTTTAGCTAACGGAGTGCGGGTAATGAACTCCGTAAAATTTCCATCTTCACGTTCACTTTTGGATAATGCGTAGGAAGTATTCACACCAAAACTTGCCCATTTGTTTACTTTGTAGTCCACGTTCAGACGGAAAGCTGCTTTTTTATATCCCGAACCGGTAGTCACCATACCGTCTTGATCAAAGTAATTGAGACCTGCTGATACACGGAGTTTGTCAGTTCCGCCACGTACAGTTAAATCATGGTTTTGGTAAAGAGCATTCTTTAACATTAGATCTTCCCAGTTGACAAACTGACCGTTTGCCCAGACTTCACTCATAATTTCGTCACTCAAAGCTTCTGCAACAGAGATTTCGCGGGCGTCAATAATGCCTTTGTCGTTTGCCATTGCTTCACGTCGCAGCATCATATACTCTTGTGGAGAGTAAAAATCGAAGTTACGCCACAAGGACTGAATACCTACATAGCCGTTATAACTCACTTCCATTTTACCTTGCATACCACGTTTGGTAGTTACAAGAATTACACCGTCACTGGCACGTGCGCCATAAATGGCTTGAGAAGCTGCATCTTTCAGGATTTCGATAGACTCAATGCTTTCTGCGCTTAAAGTACTGAATTCCTCACTGCTTGATACAGAACCGTCAATAACGTACAACGGAGTATTTTGGGCACTGATAGAACGGTTTCCACGGATGGTAATGGTAGGAGCGGCCCCTGGTCTGCCGGATGAGCTTGTTACATTAACTCCCGCTACACGTCCACGGAGCATGTCACCCACATTTCCTGCCGGAAAACTTTTCATTTCATCAGTTTTGACGGAAGCAACGGAAGTAGCGATATCGCTTTTCTTTTGATAACCATAGCCTACTACCACAATTTCTTCCAGCAATTTGGAATCTTCGGACATGGTTACATCAATAACTTTCCGATTCCCGACTTTATGCTCCTGATCTGCATAACCTATATAAGAGAATACGAGTGTAGTATTAGAAGATACCTCGATGGAATATTTACCATTCATATCGGTAATCACACCGGTTGTACCTCCTTTCACATGAACGTTCACTCCAATCAATGGGCCTTGTGTATCAGACACAATACCTGTCACTCGTACATTTTGCGCATGTATGCCTACCATAATCATTAGAAATATAGCCAGCAAGATTGTTTTTAATTGATTGTTTTTCATTTATACATAAGATTTAATTATTGAATATGCTGAACAAAAGTCATCAAAAAAAGAAATATAACATAAAAGGATTGTACGAAAAGAAAGCAATATTATACGAATGCTTATTTCATGTCACCAAATAGATAATACAGGCTTATTATTAGATTCCTTCGTATCAAAATAGCAGCTTCTTTCATTGTCCGAGTCATCGCCCAATTGTCTGAGTTCCCTTATCAACGCAAAAGTGATCTCTTTCTGCTTGCACTTACGGACCAATCCGGTAACATCGAGCTGATGATATGAAGCATTTTTATCGACTACGATTTCTCCCGCTACATGTGCGGTGTTTCCTACCTGGGTTATGCGCATTTGTTCCCTATCTAAATTAGGAGCATTATTCCAATTTAAGGACATTTCATTCCAATCGCAGTTGTCTAAGGCGTAGACATGGAAACGATATGAATGCTTGTCCGACGAATTACCATAAATCTGCAGTAGTGCCGCATTTATATTATCTACTTTGGACAAGTCGAATTTGATGTAGCTGACCTGATTGTGATTAATCTGTGAAGCGTTCATTTCTACACTCATCTTTTTTATTTTGCCAAAGTTCTTTTCGCTATTACTGCCACTTTTTATAGTAGCGTCTGCTGTAGCAATCAAAGTGCAAGGTGTACTTTGGCAAGCAGGGATGGTAAGAAGCATCACACTTTGAGCCGGTAGTTCGAACGATAGTTGTCCGTTTTCAGAAATTTCTTTTGACCACACCACTTCGCCATAAGCATCCGCACTTACTTCTTCGGCAAATACCTTTGTACCGGTGGGGAGGTTTAATGATTTTAAATTCAAAGTCAGCGTGTTTGGCGAGAGTTTACGTTGTACAAGCCATATATAATATCGCATTTCTTCCGGGTTGTAAGAGGTTAATGCATCTACCTCATTATCGGGGACTGATTTCACCGTTTCCAATAGCGGCCGTTCGTCCTTAAAACCTTTTGCAAAAAGCCGGACTACCTGTCCCGTCCGCTGAATGCCACTGATGTCATAAGATTCCGGGATGTTTTTTACTGATTCTTCATCAAACAATTTTATCTCCCTCACCTTGATACTGCCCTTATCGGTAGCAATAAAACGAATTCTCGAACTTGTCACAGGAGTCTTAAATAGAAAGAATGATTGTGTGTAGCGGGCATTCTCTTCAATCGTTTCTTCAATGTCTTTCCAACCGGTACCCTCCCAATATTGCAACCGGAAATTCTTCACGCGGTCCGGACCTGTGTAGACTCCGTATTCCGAGCCTGTATAAATCACAGCTGCACCCAAAGAATAACTCTTTCCCAAATCTATTTCGAGGCATTTCTTTTCGTCTGTATTCACAGATGTCCACATGGAGACATCGGTCTTGTTGCCGTCGGTGATCACTTTCACTTGTGCAGGATGTGAAGAAGTCAAATCAATGACTTTCTTCCCCAATGCTACGTTATTGTAAGCATCTTCCACGATTCTCTTGCCTTGCCAGATAAAATGATGTCCCGATTTAATGCCACGCGGATAGGTGTTGCTGGTTGTGTTGGCAAATTTGAAGGCCCACATACCATACCCCTGGTTAAGGGTATTGTTTGTATATTCACCTGCCCATTCGGTAAATAGGGAAGGGGAGTCCATCGTCTCGTATTTGTCAATAAGATAGGCATTCATCCAACGCCCGGTTTCAGTATACACTATCGGAAGAGAGCGGTTTAAAGGATGATTATCTACTATGATCTTCCGTATGTCCGAAACCTTGGATACATATCCTGCTGCCGGAAGATTATAAGAGTGTGTCGAGAATATGTCCAGCAAGTCTCTGTCGGAAGGTAATCCCCGATAATCAATACGCAGGCTTTTCACAACCTCCGCCCACCAGTTAGCGTTGGAGCCTGCCGTAACAGGACTTACAAAACGTGATTTCAGATGTTTTCCATAGAGTTTGTTTACATCCTGTATAGCACAATATATAGCATCTGACACAACTTTCATGGCATCTACATATTGTGTGATTTTCATCGGACCGGAATGTCGGTGATTAGGTTCGTTCTGCATGGCGAACATTGTCACGTCACCCGTTTTGGCTGCATAAAATGCCAGGGCATAAAAACGTTGCCATTGTTTCCATTTATTGCTCCATGTATTGTCAAAGTCTGTTGAATTCATCTGTAGGACTACATCTATGTTCAAACGTTTCAATTCTAGTAAAGCATATTCAAATACCATTGAATTGGTTGAGAATTGTTGTTTGCGACATCTTTCCAAAATTGGTTTCCATTTGATGAAGTTATTTTTCTCGGGATTGCTTCGTAATTCATGTTTGTACGATTCAAACTCTTCTAGTGTATTCAGGTTCTTTTGATAATTCACAGCTTCTTCGGGTACATAATCATTCATAGATGTCCATACGCGTAAACTGTTTACATTGGAATATTCAAGCCAACCTGATATGTTGCTGCCGGGCATATAATATCCTTGATTGTAAGCCACGTATTTCATGGTATTTCCTACTACATTTTTATTGACTGTTACAAGCATGTCCTTAGGAAATTCTTTATGAACTCTGTCTGGCAGTTCATTCTGAATAACAGGAGCAATCATATTTTTCTTTTCTTTGCCATATACTTCAAACTCATTGATGGTAACAGGTTCCCCATCAGTAGAGATTAGTCGAAGCTGGAAAGTAGTAAGTTGTGGAGTAAATGTGAATTCTATTTTGTCCAGCCTGTTTTCTGTACATTCCGTATTGGGTAAGTCTGTCCAGTTTGCGTCGTCCCAATATTGAATCTTGAAATTCTTCATTGCCCAGAAGCCGGGAGCTTTTCCCTTCTCCTGTTCTGTCTTTTCCGATTCAGGGATTCCTGTGTGGATAACTACCCTGTCAATATCATAATATCTCTGCAAATTGACATCAAGAATATGCGGAGCACGGGCATTTGGGTCACTTATCCAGGAAGATTTACGTGAAATGACTCCGTCAGTCACATTTGATGCTGGAAACTCTTTTTGTTGTGAGGATGCTATTACCGGTTTATGTAATGCTACATTCACATTGTCAGCTGATATACTTGTAAAAGGTATAGTCATGGCTCCATAAACTAAAACCAAACATTTTCTAAGGTACATAAATCTTTTGTATTTTATGGTATGTATTTATTTTCCGGAGTAACAAGCATTATAGGTAGCTTCTGCATATCTGCGTCCCAGAATGATCTGGCTGTCTGCGCTGAAATGAGGGTCACTTTCATTAATCAGAGGAACTAATTCTTTGGATGACACGCAATAAGAATAAGGAATGTGTTTTGGAACCGTGCGTAACATTTCATTGAATGTTTCCGATGTTCCATTCTTTCTCCATTCTGCCAGTTCGCCTACAATAAATGGGAGTTTTTCATTATTTAGGTCTTTCCGTAAATTGGCTATCAGTTCTTGTAGTTTCGGCATATATGTTGCCGGGTCATTACTGTCGCTTTCTCCTTGATGCCAGATGATGGCTTTTAGTGTACCGAACTTCATCGCTTGACGTATACGTGACAGGGTTTCATCATAATAATTATCTTTTGCTCCCTTCATCCATGAGTTGATTGAACTGCCTCCACGGGCATTGACTACCAGTCCTAGTGGACGTCCGGTTCTTTCTGTGATTGATTTTGCAAATGAATAGGCAGGTCCTACTCCTTGTAAACCCAATCGTTTGCGGATCGTAGAATATTTATTCAGAGGATTGCGTGCCGGTTCCATACTGCCGGTGGGAGTAAGCAGATATGTGTTTTTAATATAACCTTTATAGTTATCTGTGATATATCCTCTTCCGGCCATATTGGACTGACCGATGAAAAGAAACAAATCAAGGTCAGGAATTTTTGGTTCAGGATTAATATGGACACCTTCTGTCATCAACTGATATTTGTCTGTACGGAAAGGAACTGCCGGAAAACCCTCTTCATTAAATAAGTTCATATCGGCACTATTCACCCAGAGGTAACGGACATCTACGGGATTTGTCACCAGATTATTTTTCACTTTTACTTGATTTTTGCCTACGATTATTGCTTCAGCGGGATAAAACTTGCCGTCTTTACCCGCAACAGTGAAGCCTGAAAGTGTTGCTGCTTTGTCTTTGCTAACGAGTCCTGTACCGGTATTGGCAAAATCAAGTAGCAAAGAGCCATCGGCAGTTTTCGTCATCTTTTTGAACTCCGGTCCTTGGCAAACCACTTTTTTACCGTAAACTTTTCCTAGTGCTAATTGAGACAACCGCCAGCCTACCGTGTCTTTCACTATGGGATGAATATCTTTCGGATTACCCTGATCGAAAGCGACAACCATTGCTGTATTTTTTACATGGAGTGAGGTGAGGTATTGCGCTTCACGTAGTTCATACCAATAGCGTGTTTTCGTTTCGAATCTGGGTAACTGAATAAAGAGAAAAGGAATATCTCCCTGTCCCCAAGCAGTTCTCCATTCCTTTATCATGGCAGGGAACAGTTTGCGGTACTGCGCTCCGCGGGCTGTGTTCGACTCTCCCTGATAAAAGAGGAAACCTTTCAATGTGTAAGGGATAACAGTGTTTAGCATTGTCTCGGACAACCCTATCGGCCTATGGAAATTCTTTCTTCCCATAGGTTCTACCGGTTTGTCTATATATTTCTTTTGTTCTTCGCTCAACTGGTGATATTCTGTCAGGCTTGAAACATAACGGTTGTATAATTTCTCGTACCCGTCCGGTCCGTAAGAATTCACCATACTGTCATAATGCTGTACTATCGGCTGGAAGTCTTTGTCCGACATCAGCAGTGTCCTGCTTGTCCAGGCCTCCACCGTGGTTCCTCCTACCGGAGTCTGAATGATGCCGATAGGAACATTCAACTCTTTATGTATGTTTCTGGAAAAATAATAAGCGATAGCAGAAAACTCCGGTGCTGTCTGCGGTGAACATACCCTCCATGATGCTTTGGACACTTCCTGTTCCGGGTAGAATTTTCTCGGTACTTTATAATAACGTATTTGTGGATAGTCTGCCAAACTAATTTCCGTTTGAGCATCTTTTACCCTGCGTAAAGCGAATTCCATGTTCGACTGACCACCCGCCAACCATACGTCACCTATTAAAACATCCTGAAAACTAACCTTATTATTACCGTTTATAACTTCTAATTTATAGGGTCCTCCGGCTTCTCCGGTCTTCAATGTCACTTGCCATTTTCCCTGAATGGCTTTTACTTTCTGAAGCTGCCCTGCAAACCGGACCTCAACCAGTGAGCCGTTTTGAGCTTCTCCCCATATCTTTATTATGGCATTTCGCTGCAACACCATATGGTCCGTAAAGACATCTGCTACCGTAAATCCGTCTGTTGCAAAAGTCAGTATTGCTATCAGAGATAAATACAAAGAGAATAATATGCGTTTCATAGTTTGCCTGATTAAAATTCATTGGCAAATATCCTGCTTTTGTACATTATAAGATATAAAAATCGTTCTTTTAAGAAGTAACATCGTACGGAAGTTAACTTTTCGATTTGCTTATTATCGTCTTTAACAATATGGTACGCCTGTCTCCTTTCAGCATCACCTTCATACTGTCTTTTAAATGAGAGATATTTGTTCTGATAACCAACTGCTGTTTAGGTTGAATAACATACTCTTTCCATTCTCCTTCTGCAACCGAAAGACTGATATTAAGAGGTTCTTCTACCGGGTTCTCCAATACGGTAATCATAGTCTTCGCTTTTCGGGGAAGTGCCAGATAAAAGTAACCTTCTCCAATAGTGGACGACTTATCGATTATAGGGCTTCCACCACGCGAGAATTTGAATGGGGCCATCGGGCGTCTGCCATAAGGAACGTATTGTACTCCCGGTTTCGAATTCCAGCCTCCGTAGGAACCTGCATACTGATAGCCATATTCGTCAATCTGCACTTTATACTTAGGCAGTTCTTCCTGTCCCTTAGGAATGATAGGAACCGTGTTTACCATCAGGCCGTTGCAGGGAGCATTGACGATTCCTCGTTCGGAGGCATAGTCTCCCCAGATAATGGAATCGTTTACGGCTACATATCGTTCGTGCTTCTTATCGACAGCCATGTATTGAATCATGTTGGACAAAAGTTTGTCAGCTACTGGATCTGTTCCGCAGTGGTCTATCAAGTCAAATCCGGATAAAAGGATGGAACCTTTACCTATAAATATTTCGGATAATGCCGTAGCAGCCAGAGCACGGCTATAATTGGCAAGAACAGCTACATCCTTCATGGAGGGTGATTGCAGGTCATAACCGGCTTTTACAGGGTAGATGGCCGGAAAACCATTCTTCGACTCATCATAGGATGTATAGTCAGACCATAGCCTGAACATACGGGGATTTAATCCTTTGAAAATCGGATGATAGGGACGTTCCAGGTTAATATTCATTCCGTCTTTATATGCCAGAGAAGGTGACAGATAGACCGGGTCGTTATTACTGTGCTGCAGAAATTCAATCTTTATAGGTGACCAGGATTGGTTGAAGTCTGTTTTATCCTGCTCCAGACAAATTATGCGGCCACCCTTATTGATATATGCTTTCAGTTCTCCGGTCTGCCTGTCAAGATTATCATTCCATGAGTTTTTGCCGATGACAAGCGTGGAGTTTTGGGTGAGTTCTGTTATTGAACGTACTGGTTTCACCGAATATCCGTTTCTTTTCAAACAATTCAAAGTCTGTTGTTCCGGTGTGGTGTCATATACGGAAATCGTAGCTGTTGCATCAACTGCGCTGTTCCAGTCCTTTCCGGCTATAAATAATTCGTTTTCATTATATGACACTTTTTTGCCTTTGGAATAAATCTCTCCTTTTAATAAATAATCTCCCGTAAGCAAATTGGGGGGGATATTGATAGTCAGAGGCAATTTACCGGTTCCGTAATAAGGTACAAACGGAAATTCATTTTCTCCCGATATCACTTTCCTGCCTTCCTGTTCAATCCACCAATGCAGGCGGACATCACTCAATGCATTGCAGTAATCGTCATCATTTACCACATGAGCCACCACTGAAAGTTTGTTTCCTGCATATATCTGTGATTGCCAGTTTTCCCAGCTCAATAATATGGGCTGATAACTAAGTTGATATTGTCCGGCAACCGGTTTTGGCTTCATTTCGGCAAAAGATTTCACTCCATCCCAATTATGAAATACAATTGTGAAGGGCATGGTGCCTGCCAGACAATCGTTTTGGCTTCTCAAACGCCGGAATAGTTCCGTGGCATTTTTCAGGACAAACGCCTGATAGGCCATGGCTGCTTCTGCCTGTTCCGTATCAGGCAAATGCCCTGTCCAGCATTTTTGAGAACCGGGTTGTTTGGTTCTTGAACAGAGGTTAAAGCGTCCGTCTATACCGGTATAATTGCCAACACATTCCGTAAAGGTGATCGGCTGTACTTTGCCCGGATTCTGCCACATATCCTTATCGCGCATATTCAGGTAAGTAAGAAAAGAGTTGTAATACCATCCCCAATATCTGTGTACGTCATAAATGTCTGCAGATTTCCCCAGACCATAGCCTGCATTACATATATACAGGCGGGTATTATCCCATTTTTTGAGTTCCTGATACATTCGGGTGAGAAAATCTCTGTATAAATCACCCGCCTTTCCTTCGTAAGGCATTTCGTTGGATAAGATATAAATCACAACAGAAGGATGGGAGGCGAACGGGCCTAAATCTATTTCCTTATAAGTTTTGAGCGATAGTTCAAAATCTTTCGGAGGAGCTGTTTGGGTTGCATGTTTGGGGCGACCGTACCGGCCGGCGAATATCATCATTCCTTCTTCGTCGCATACGTCCATCCAATTTTGGTTATCAGGGATACGGATGATATTTATATGGAGGCTTTTCATATATCGCACATAGTCACGGGCAAACTCTTTACTTTGTTCCAGTTGTTCTGGTATGCCGCGTTCCGGTGGATTTATGGCATTGCCTCTCAGGTAGATCGGGTTGTCATTTAAATAGAAGATGCCGTTATGCATCTCGAACTTTCTGAATCCGATTTTCTTCTGAAAAGTCTGCTCCCCGGCTTTTAGTGTCAGATCATAGAGTACAGGTGAAACCGGACTCCACAATTTAGGAGTCAGTTGGCCTGTCTCCAGTACTACTGTCGTATCGGTTTTATGAGTAAAGAGATATTCTTTGGAAAAGCTGCATAGTTTCTCTTTATTCTGTGAACCGACAATGGTAGCATCAAATAATAACCGTTCACCTGCCTCTGCTGATAATGCTACTTCTATCTTGACACTCTTATCAGAGGTGACAGGAGTTATTCTTTGAATATTGGCTGCTGTCAATAATAATGGGAATAACAGGCCAAAAGCACCTAATAGCTTTGTTTTCATAGTATGATTATTGTATTTAAAATGGATAATAAATTTATTCCACGTATTGATAAATTCAGATAAAGCACCGCTAATCTGGAAAGTGCTTATTCGGGAGTCTTTTTTTCTTCTCCTTTCTGGAACTGCGCCGGTGTCATTCCAAACAATTCCCTGAATCGTTTAATGAAATAGCTTGGAGAGTTGAAACCTACTTCATAAGCTATTTCTGAAATTGTTTTAGTGTCAGACTGGATCAGCAGCATTTGTGCTTTTTTCAGTCTGACGTTCAAAATAAAATCATTCGGTGTCTGTCCTGTTATTCCTTTCAGTTTCAGGAATAACTTAGTGCGTCCGATGTTTAAAGCCTGTGCAAACATATTCACGTCAAAATCGGGATTATCGATGTTCTGTTCGATACAGGCCACACATTGTTCCATAAATTGCTGGTCTGCCCCATTGGTTGCCAGAATATCTATATTATTATCCATTTGTTTAGCATATTTTTTCTGTAACAGCTTTCTGCCGTTCACCAAGTTATTACAACGCATAAACAAATGTTTCACATTAAAAGGTTTGGTGATATAGTCATCCGCCCCCATTTTTAACCCTTGTATAGTAAATTCTTCCGCAGTCTGTGCTGTGAGCAGTATTACAGGAATGTGTGACGTTTCAAAATTACTCTTAATCATCCGGCACATTTCTATACCGGACATTTTGGGCATCATGATGTCACTAAGCACAATATCGGGTTGCACTTCTTTGGTTTTTTCAAAACCTTCTTCACCGTCTTGTGCTTCATAAACCGAATATACTTTGGAGAATAACCGTACTAGCAGTTCTCTTAACTCTTCGTTATCTTCGACAATCAGTATTTTATTCGACGGTTCTTCCTTACTGTCGGAGTTGTCGTCATCCGGCAGTTCCTCCGGCATCTTTTCATCATCCATCTTCAGTAACGAGATGCAGTATGAATCAATATCAGGAGTCTCTATCTTCTGTGAAGCCGATATGTGGCTGTCTCCCAAAGGCAACTCGACGACAAATGTCGTTCCTTTTCCCTCCCGGCTTCGGGCGCCGATTTTACCTTGGTGAGCTTCGATAATACTTTTTGCAAGAGCCAGCCCGATGCCCGTACCTTTCTGGTTATCCAAGCTGTCGACTTGATAGAAGCGGTCGAATATCTTGTCCAGATTTTCCTCGGCAATGCCGATTCCCGTATCTGAAATAAGTATCATAACGCTGTTTTCATACTCTTGTACTGACAACGAAACCGTACCTCCGAGAGGTGTATATTTAAAGGCATTGGACAATAAATTATAAATAACCTTTTCCAGTTGCACCACATCAAACCATACATCTAATGAACGGTCTTTGTTGAAGTATTCGAAAATAATCTGTTTGCCTCTGGCATATTCCTTGAAGGATAGATAAATTTCATCCAGAAACGAATAGATATTCTGTTTGCTATATTTAAACTTTTCGAATCCCTGCTCTTGTTTCCTGAAGTCAAGCAATTCGGTTATCAAACGTTTCATGCGCAGTGTGTTTCTATGGATGCCTATCAGTCTGCCATATACTAGCGGTTGAATATCATTCCGTTCCATCAACATTTCCAGCTGACTCACAATCAGAGTAAGCGGAGTACGGAATTCATGTGATATATTAGTGAAAAATCGGAGTTTGGACTGGTTCAATTCTTCTATCTGCTTTTTTTCTTTCTTCTCATATTCAAGTGAGGCCCTCAATTTCAACTTGGAAGAGTAGAAACTCACTATTATATAGAGAGAAATAATCATGATAACGACATAAGAGCAGTACGCCCATGTCGATTTATAGAAAGGCGGTTTTACAATAATGTCTATTTCTTTGCAAATGCTTTCCCTTCCGGAATATTCTTCGGAGCTTTTTATCATTAGCTTGTAGTTACCCGGATTCAGGTTCGTATAAGTGATACCTTTGCGATAACCGGCACTCATCCATTCTTTATCAAAGCCCTCCAGTTTATAGTAAATCCGATTTCTTAGTACTGATACATAATTTGATAATGAGAAATTAACAGTGAGTATGGAATGGTTGTGGTTCAGAGTGATTTGCGGTTGATATAAGATAGACTCGGAAAGGATACCGGAACCATCATTAGGCAATATGAGTTTATTGTTCACTTCCAATGAAGTAAAGTTCAGTTGATAAGGTTTAACGTAAGAATTCAGTTCCTTTTCAAAGAAAGATATCATCATCTTAGGACCGGATAGGAAGATCTCATTATCATGGGCAACAAACAATCCGTAAGGATTCAACGCTGTCATCGGGAAACCATTTTGTTTGTTATAGTTATAAAACCGCTCGTTTTCCATGTCAAAACGAGAAAAGCCCTGGTTGCTTGCTATCAGAAGGTAACCGGAAAGAGATTCGTTTATATCCAGGATATAATCGTTAATCAAGTCTGAATTTTGTGAGTTAAACGACTTGAATGTATTAGTATCAGGTTGGTATAGAAATATCCCGTCTCCGGAAGAACCTGCCCATATGTTTCCTTTTTTATCTTCAAAGAGTACATTTATAAGGTTGCTTCCTATGACTCTTCCTGAGGTGTTGGGAACAAAGTATTCATCCCGTTTATGGGTTTCAATATTATACTTTACCAGCCCCCGGTAATAGGAAAACCATAGATTGTCATGCTTGTCGAGATGCATATCGATGATCTGCCTGTTGTTGAGTTTGCTGTCCATTAATAGTTTGGTACATTCTCCGGTTTGCGGATTAAATAAACCGATACCGTCGTGGGTGGCCAGCAACAAGTTTCCTTTATACGGAATAATTTTCCGGACTATATCGTTAATCAATGTATTCTCCTTGCCGGGAATATGTCTGTAGTTGGTGAATTTCTGTGTTTTCAAATCCAGCTTATCCAATCCTCCCTTTAGCGTTCCTATCCATAGGAGCTGGTTCTTCTCATCCAGATATAGAGCTTGGATTGCATTGGATGTAAGAGAATTACTATTATTACTATGTTTATATTCGATGAAGTTTTTTGTTTTTCTATCGAGATAATTCACTCCTCCGCCTTCTGTTGCGATCCAAATGCCGCCTTTGGAGTCTTCTTTCATTCTTCCGGCGAAAGGAGAAGTCAATTTTCCTTTCTGCGATTCATCCGGATAATAATAGGTATAGATTTCATAATCCGGATTAAATAGGTTGATTCCTCCATAGTAGGTACCTATCCAGAAGGTCCCCTGCTGATCTTTCATCATACAAATGATAGAAGAGTTGCTTAGGCTATAAGGCTTGTTGTCTTCACTGTAATGAGTAATATTGGTGGAGACATCCAGCTTGTCCAGCCCTTTAAAAGTGCCTATCCAATAATTCCCCCAGCTGTCTTCCATAATGCAACGGATATAATTACTGGAAAGCCTGTTTTTATAAGGTCCGTCCTTGTAGTTGGTTTGTACACCGTTTCTGTCTAGCCGGAAAAGTCCGTCATCCTTAGTCCCTATCCAGATGTTTTTCTTGGAATCTTCATAAATACAGGTTATATCTTTATCGGGAAGATAATTAAGCCATTTCTTGTTGCTGTCTATCATGTACAAGCCTTTATTCATGGTTCCTACATACAGGTTGCCTTCATGATCTTCAGTGACGCATGATATGCGCACATCGTCCAGATTGTAATAATATTCCAGTTTATCTTCCGCACAATTATATGTAAATAATGAGTCTCTGGTACAAACCCATAAACGTGTGTTGCCATACGTGATAGCCTGAACATTATTATTGCGGATAGTATGGAAAACATTTTTCCTGATATCATATTTCACCACTGCATACTTGCAACGGATATAGATGTGGCCGTTTTTATCACCACAGATAGTGCCTATATTATTATTGTACAAACTGTTCTTATCGTTCTCTATCGGACGGAAAACATGGAAGTCAGTGCCGTTATATCGGTTCAGGCCATCTTTGGTTCCTATCCAGATGATACCGAATTCATCTTGATAAATAGATGTTACTGTAGGTTGTGAAATACCATTTTCTACTCCGAGCGCTTGAAAGTGAATATTTTGTCCAAACGAAAGAGTAGAAATAAATAATAAAAGAAATGGGATATACTTCTTATACATACAATGGACTCCTTTAATACAAAACAAACTTATGAATTATTTTTGGAGTATACCAAGTAAAACGGCTTGTTTAACTAATGCAATCTTCCTGAAATAATCGGTTGGCAACAAAGGTAATTGCAGGCAGTTATTATCAATATAAGAATAGGACGATTATATATCAATATTGTACGCGGCTGGTGAATTCTCAACGATACTCATCCCTATGAGAAAAAATACTCATACCTATGAGAATATATTCCCATTAGTATGAGTATTTTTTCTCATAGGGGTGAGTATTATCCCTTGTCAGAATATTCGGAAACGCCACTTTATAGCCTTTCTGATAAAGGTTTTACCAATCGAATAAATCGATATATTGGTCGAATTCTGGTTTATTTTCGATACCATGTTTTAGAAAGACAGCGACAATCTGCTTTTGTTCGTCAGGATGTAGCATTCGTTCTTTGTTACGGATGCGGTAAAACATACTGCGCCCCATCAAAGAATATAATTCTTTGCGGATGGTGACAGCCGTAGAATAGGGGAGGTTGTCCAATATGTGGTCTATTCCGCATGCAAAGCGTGAAGTGCAGTATGGTTTGAAAAAGTTGCAGTTGTCTTCGTTTCCTATTATATGGTTGGGATTGACTGTCCGGAAATCAGGAACGTTTTGCGGTATACAGAGCGTAGCTTGATAGCGTAGGCATTTATTACGGCGCGGACATTTGCTGTGGGTGCAGTATAAATAATTCTTTGGGACGTCGTTAAAGTCAATTTTTGGGTTCATGATTTTTATATCTTATCAATGATACAAATATAGGTGTTTTTTATCCTGTAGACAAGATAAAAATGCTATTGTTTTATCTTGTGAATGGGATGAGGCGATAAATAGTCAATTCTATATGAATAAGATAACTTCGTAATAACTTGCACTTCCTGATTTATACAATTACTTTTGTAGCGTATAAACCAAAAGAAAGGAGTTGTATAAGTATGGCAAGACCAATTAAGGAAACTCCGATACTTTTCGGAGAAGATGCTCGGCGATTTGAAGAACGGATGAAAGAGAAGCGTAGTGAAACGTCGGAGCAGCGGGAAAAAAAGGTTGAAAGACTATGAACTGGCAATGAAAATCTTTAAAAAATAAAATATGAATCGTCAGTTGATAGAGGAAGCGTATGAGATGCATAAATTAAATATTTCAGAAAAAATAAAATCGTTCGATTGTGGAGATACCGATCTGAACGATTTTATTTTAAATGAATCTTTTCTTTATCGGGAAGCTTTGTTAGCTGTAAGTTACGTATTTGAAAATAAAATGGTGTACCTTTTATGCTATATATGAAACGAAAACTTTTTATTGAAGTCTGTCTTTTTGTATACATACGCTTGATCTAATCTTTTTCTTATCAACCAATCATATAATAAATAATAAATCTTATCTTTGTATATTATATGATAGATTACGATTATGACAAAGAGTACGATGGGAACTAAACTTCCCCGTAAGTTGATTTCGAAAATGCAGATTGTAGGCGAACAAATAAAATTGGCTCGTTTGAGACGGAATTTGAGTATTGCGCAGGTAGCAGAACGCGCTACTTGTTCGGAACTTACGGTCTCACGGGTGGAAAAGGGGTTGCCTACTGTTTCTATCTTCTAAAAAACGAACTTTAATTCCACCTCCTTTTCCCCGACGGTAAATTCCACTTTCGCTCCATTAATGAGCGGCAGGTTATGAGTTACGTGCTCTGCCGGAAAATTGAAGCAGGCCGGATAGTCGTACTCTTTCACAAGATCAGCCAGCGCAGCATATAAATCTTTGCCTAGCGAACCATCTTCTTCATATTTGGTGAATTGATTCTTGACTATCTTCATGTTGTTTTGTTACTTGAGTGATTCTTCTGCAAAAATACACGAAAAAAATGATGCCGGATATGTTTCCTTATTAAAACTGGATTGCATAAACTTTAAAACGACTCAAATGAATGGTCGTTGGACTGATTTATACATAGAAAAAGTAACAATCGGGCTGTTATTGTCCGCTTCTGTGCGGACAGTTGTCCGATAATGAACATCGTGTAAATTTGAATATCTGTTGATTATCAGAGATTTATTGTTTTGGCATGCCGATTGACTATATATAAGCGAAAGCGGTTGCGAAACAACAACCACTATAAACGAATAATAATAATAATAATAAAATAACGATTATGAAAACAAATTTATTCTCAAAAGCAGTTGTGATGGTAGCAGTAGTAATGGCAAGTGTAATGAACTTCTCTGCAAGTGCAATGAACCCTACAGAATTTGTAACCAATAATGAAATGACTGGTGAAGTAATAACCGCTAAGAACATCTATCGTAATGAAGACGGTCACTTGTATCGCCACCTCCGCTATACTTATACTTACGATAACGAAAATCGTGTGATAAGCAAAGAAGCCGCCAAGTGGGATAGTGTAAAGGAAGTTTGGACTCCTTACTTCAAAATGAATGTGGAATACAGTGCCAATGAAGTGACTGTGGACTATGCCCGTTGGAATGATAGAAGCAAGACTTATAACAGTAATGTAGAAAAGGCGGTTTATGCGTTGAATGATAACAATGCAACTCTGTTGCTGGCAAGTACAAAATAAAATAGAATGATAGGTAATAGTGAAAGCCGGTTATTGACACTGATTCAATAACCGGCTTTTTTTAACACAATATTCTGTCTTTGATTTTCACTAAACATTTGCGGCTTTCTTTTGTTGTTTTCCGAAAAGTATTTGTACCTTTGTCATTGGAACGTAGCATGCCTTTGTGGTGTGCGATTGTGCGTTTCCTCGGCTAACAGGAAATTGTAACGGATTTTTTAACTCACGCCGGGAAGACGCCTGTACTTCTATGACTTTTCATAGGGTACGGGCTGTCTGCCCGTGTGCGTTGGGTAGCCGTTACTACCTCCTGTTAGCGGGATTGTGACAGCTCCGTACTTTTTTATAATAAAAGGTACGGAACTAGTTAATATTATTAATCTAGTTCCGTTTTTTTATGGCAAATTGGCTCACAACAAAACAGATGTCCGAAAGACACGACATCCAAGAGGCTATTTTAAAGAATTGGGCAAATCTTGGATACATTACGAGTTCCCGAATCAACGATCAGTTGTTTTTGGATGATGAGAGTTTGGATGCTTATCTGGAAGCTCACAAAAGACTTGGTTTAGAAGCAGATTACCTTTCTAAAATCGTAGAAGAAAAGAAATTGGAACGTGACTTTATCATTTCCAGATACGATGATCTACTATATGTATTGAGAACACAGAAGACCTGTAAACCGCTATATGAAATAATCATTCGTGAACTGGCAGCATTGATTCTTCACCCTGTTGCCCGCAATATTTTCTATTCTATTTCTACAGGAGAATCAGTAGAAAAAGTGGCTGGTCGGCATCGAATTACCTATCAAAAGACATTGCAAATTTATAACTCTATACTTAAAGGATTGAAACTGAAGAAAGATATATTGGCTACTTATCGAAAACGTGCTATCAATGCTCGTTTTTTATCTTTGGCAGACAATAATAAGAATATAAATGTTGAGCAGGAAGAGTGGATACTTCAATTACCTGTTTGCAAAGTAGCTGATACCCGGTTGGGTAATGTTTTGTATAATCAAGATGTTCGAACGGTAAAAGATTTACTGGAAATCGTATCGGGAAGAGGTTGGAAAAGTCTGTTAAGAATAGAAGGAGTAGGAAAAACTTCCTACTATCATTTATTATCCAAACTTCAGATGATAGGTGTTGTGGATGAAAGTCTGGACAGGATTCTTGCCGGGCGCTCTATTGGTAAGTTTAATAATAAATGATAGATGATGGATAAAGCATAATGCAAAGAAATGGAATGCAAAAAGACTATTTTAAAAGAAGATAAGAGTTCCGGTCTTTAAAATAGTCTTTCTATGTTGCGTATGTATGAACATACTCTTCATCTTTCCGCCTCTATTGTATAAGTAAAACTGTCTGCGCGGTAGTATCCGATGTTGTATTCAATCGGCATTCCGTTCACATCATAAACAAATCTTTTCCTTATTAATATAGGATCACTGGATTTTATTTCCAGCTTTTCTGCGATAAATTCCCCTGCAAGTCTGGCTGAAATCTCCTCTTTGCTGGTTTTTACCACTATATTATATTGAGTTTCCAGCATTTCGTATAATGGGCGTGTGTAGTCTTCTTCTCCAGTCAATGGAATGTTAGGGTTGAAATAAGAGATAAAGTAGACAAACGGGTATTCCTTTTTTCCTCTGACGCGCTCCATTACTACGCAGCGGGCATCAGGATTAGAACCTAAATTAAAGAATGTGCCAATTTCTTCAGTCGGACGTTTCAAGCTGATATGTAGTTCGAAATTACGTATTTCGATACCTAACATCTTCATTTCCTGCGAGAAACTAAGCCAGTTCTTTACTCCGCCTACGATACCTTTCTTTACCACCTTCGTTCCGTATCCTTTCTTTCGTACCAGAAGTCCCTCAAACACGAGTTTGTTGATAGCTTGTCTTAATGTGTTCCTTGAAATGTGTAATTGTTCAGACAATTCGACTTCGTTAGGAAATAGCTTTCCGTTTTTGTACTCTTCAGATTCTATGAGTCTTCTAAGTATCTCTTCTGCTTGAATATGAAGAGGTTTATCACTGCTATGGTCTATTTTCATATCTATCCGGATTGGTTTATTTTCAGCAAATATAAGATTTATCAAAAAATAATCCAAGTTTTGTTTGAAATAAAAATAAAATCTATATATTTGCACAATCTAAAGTATGTATGAACATATAAAATTAAAAACAACTATAATATGAGAAAAGCTAATTATGATAAATTTCCTTCTACGAAGTTGACGGGGATGCTTGTTCAGGGTTGGGATGCTATCATTTCTGTGTTAAAAAATCAAATGGATGCAAGAAAAGTGCTGGCAGTGGATTTATATACTGGAGTATATGAAGAAGAAGTGCTGGATGCTTTTTCAAAAGAATTTTCCGGAAAGGTGATGAATGTGCGTGATTTGATGAAACCGGAACAAGAGATCCAAACTTTGACGGAACGCTTCATGACAGAAGATGTGTTGTTTGGCTATGTGACCAATTTGAAACTGGAAGATTATTTGGATGCGGATAAATTGGCTGCTGCTCAAAAGCAAATTAGTGAAGCGGAGGATACTATTGTAATAATAGGTACGGGAGCTGCCATGGTGGCTCCGCAGGATGCGATGATTGTATATGCGGATATGGCACGTTGGGAAATTCAACAACGTTTCCGTCGGCATGAGGTAAAAGCTTTAGGGATAGACAATCGGAAAGATGCCGTTTCTTTGCAATACAAGAGAGGCTATTTCAATGATTGGAGAGTATGTGATAGGTATAAGGAAAGATTGTTTGACAGGGTAGAATTCTGGATTGACACCCATGTGGCCGGAACACCGAAGATGATTGATAAGGATACTTTCTTTAAAGGGGTAGAGGCAACGGTGAACACGCCGTTCCGGGTAGTTCCTTTCTTCGATCCGGCTCCCTGGGGTGGTCAATGGATGAAAGATGTTTGCGATTTGGATCGTGAACGCGAAAATTTTGGTTGGTGCTTTGACTGTGTGCCCGAAGAAAACAGCCTCTATTTTGAGGTGAACGGAGTGCGCTTCGAACTTCCTTCGGTCGATTTGGTGTTGCTGAAAAGTAAAGAGTTGCTTGGCGAACCGGTGGAAGCCCGTTTTGGAAAAGACTTCCCCATCCGTTTCGACTTTTTGGATACGATAGGTGGAGGTAATTTGAGTTTGCAGGTGCATCCTACCACTCAATTTATCCGTGATAGTTTCGGTATGTATTATACACAGGATGAAAGCTACTACATGGTAGACGCGGAAGAAGATGCCGTAGTTTATCTGGGAGTGAAAACGGGTGTTGATAAAGAAGCGATGATCGCCGATTTGCGTAAGGCACAAAAAGGTGAATTGGTGTTCGACGCAGAAAAGTATGTCAACAAGATTCCGACAAAGAAACACGATCACTTTCTGATTCCGGGAGGAACGATTCATTGTTCCGGTGCGAATAGCATGGTGCTTGAAATCAGTTCGACTCCGAACCTCTTTACTTTCAAACTATGGGACTGGCAACGTCTGGGACTGGATGGAAAACCACGCCCAATCAATGTGGAACGTGGTAAATGCGTAATCAACTGGAACCGGGATACGGAATATGTAAATGAACATCTTCGCAATCAGTTTAAGGAAGTGGCTTCCGGAGATGGGTGGATGGAGGAACGTACCGGATTGCATCCGAATGAATTTATCGAAACCCGCCGTCACCGTTTCTCGTCACCGGTGCTGCATCACACAAACGACAGTGTAAATGTGCTGAATTTGCTGGAGGGAGAAGAGGCCGTCGTTGAGAGTCCTACTCACGCCTTTGAACCTTTCGTGGTGCATTATGCGGAAACATTTATCATTCCTGCTGCGGTGAAAGAGTACACCATTGCCCCGTATGGTAAATCGGCAGGAAAAGAATGTGTAACGATAAAAGCCTACGTACGCTTTTAATAATGAAATAATTCAATTATCTAATATCTTGAAAACTATGTATGAACATGATGAACGAATCGTAATGACGCTTGATGCGGGAGGCACTAATTTTGTGTTTTCAGCCATACAGGGCTGTAAGCAAATAATATGTCCAGTTTGTAAGGCAGCTGTAACTGACAATTTGGAACGATGTTTGGATGTATTGGTAAAAGGATTTGAGGAGGTGATGAAACGACTGACTCGGAAGCCTGTAGCAATCAGTTTTGCTTTTCCTGGACCGGCAGATTATAAGAATGGTGTTATTGGTGATCTGCCTAACTTTCTAGCTTTTCGGGGTGGTATTGCTTTAGGAGAATATTTAAAACAAAAATTCCATTTACCGGTTTTTATTAACAATGATGGTAATCTTTTTGCTTATGGAGAGGCGCTTGCAGGAGTCTTGCCTGCAATAAATAAAATGTTGGAAACTTCAGGAAGTAAAAAACGATATAGAAATTTGTTGGGTATTACCATAGGTACAGGCTTTGGTGGTGGGGTTGTTATTAATAATGAGTTGTTATCTGGCGATAATGGCTGTGGCGGTGACCTTTGGATATTTAGAAATTATTTTTACGAAGATAAAATAGCGGAAGAGAGTGTCAGTATTCGTGCTGTAAATAGAGTTTATAAAGAAATATCAGGGGATGAAAGATGTCTGACCCCCAAAGATATTTATGAGATTGCTGAAGGAAAAATGATGGGTAATCAGGTAGCGGCCATTGGTAGTTTTTCTTCTCTGGGAAAGGCTGCAGGAGATGCGGTTGCCTATGCTTTAACGGTTATTGATGGAATAGTTGTGATTGGTGGGGGGCTTTCCGGAGCCTCTAAATATATAATGCCTTCATTTCTGGAAGTGTTGAGAGGTAAACTTACTACTTTTTCTGGTCGTTTCTTATCCAGATTACAGATGGAAGTTTTTGATTTGGACGATTCTGAAGATTTGTCCCGTTTTTTATCGCAAAAGTTGACGGAAATTCCAGTTCCGGAATATGGAACTTTGGTATCATGTGATTTGAATAAATATGTAGGAGTAGTGAAAACTAAGCTAACTACTAATGTCGCTATTTCTGTAGGAGCCTATGTGTTTGCATTAAATGAATTGGATAAATATTTATAGTATCTATATTAATATGTAATAATCAACAGCTTGCAATATTCACTATCGCGTATTAGGGGCATAAAGAATATATAATTTTAATAATGTGACATATGAAACGACTTTTTTTTTCTTTTTTGTTGATAATTTTTGTAGTCTTATATGTTAGAGCCGATAAAACATTATGGGAAATAGGTGAGAAAAATAACTCTTCGGCTGAATTTGCATTAGGACCTTCAGGATATACAAAATTTCTGGCTAATGATTTCGGATATGAAGATCGTTATTTTTTAATTGGAGGTTCAGATGTAAGTAAGGACTTTCCATATGTGTTACCGGGACCTGCAGATCAGTGGGGAGGTACGGGAGGAACTTCTGGATGGCGGACGCATGATGCGACCATTCTTTTTGATTTGGCAAATGTTCCCAAATCTAAGGATTGGAAATTGGTTGTAGATTTATTGGGGGCGAGTCCTATAGGGGCAGTGGTAAAGATTAGAATAAACTCTGTTGACAAAAGATTTGTTGTAGACGGGGGAGTGAAAGAAGTTTTAGAAGGTGATTTACGGAATGCTAAAAATAGTGCATTAATATTTCCTATTCCTGCTGATGAATTAAAAAAAGGGGGAAACACTGTTGTTATTTCAGTTTTAGAAGGTGGATGGATTGTATTTGACCAGATACGATTAGTGGGGCCTGAAAAGGCGGGCTTGGGTAAATTAAACAAAAAAGTATTTTTACGTGGTGTTTCTCCAGCTCCTTATGAAATAGAGGAAAATGGACGAAGATATCAGCCTTTGTTAATTGACGCAGAACATTTGGCAGGAAATCCTAAACTAAGGGTAGAATTGGACGGACTAGAAATCTTTTCTGCTGATATGGATACGGCTCGTTATCAATTTGAGGCTCTTATGCCTGCTGTTTATGGACGTCAGAAAAGCATGTATAAAGTTTGGGCTGATAATGATCTGCTATATTCGGATATAGTGGTTCGTAATCCTCAACAATTGCAATCGTGTGCCGATTACGTGGACACAAAGATAGGGACAGGACATTCTCGCTGGATGATTGCTCCGGGACCATGGATGCCTTTTAGTATGGTTAAGCTGAGTCCTGATAATCAAAATGCAGGATGGCAATCAGGCTATCAACCTACTTTTGAAACTATCGGCTGTTTTAGTCATATACATGAATGGACGATGGGAGGGCTTGGCATGATGCCGACAAATGGCGAACTTCAAATAAGGGTAGGGGATGAACTAAGACCGGATGAGGGTTATCGATCTCGTATAGATAAAAAAACAGAAGAGGCACCATTGGGGTATTATAAGGTGTATATGACTGATACGAAGATATGGGTGGAGAATACGGCTACCACTAGGGCATCTTTTCAAAGGTATACTTTCCCTAAAGATAAGGATGGGCGTGTAATGATTGATCTTCAGATTCCTACTGAATATGATTATAAACTGATGGATGTAGAAATAAAAAAAATCAGTGATTATCGAATTGAGGGATACAGTCATCAGTTATCTCCTCGACCTAATGTCTGGAGTGGAGATGCTGATCAGGAATATGTCGTAAATTTTGTCATAGAATTTGATACCCCTATTAAAAGTGTAGGAGGATGGGTGGAAGATAAGGTGTTGAATAGGGACCATATTGAAGGCAAAGACTTGAAATATGCTGGTTTGTATGTAGAATTTGATACTAAACAAACACCGGTTGTTCAAGTTCGTACAGGTATTTCTTTGGTTAGTATCGCTAACGCATCGGAAAATCTGGAAGAAGAAATTTCCAGGAAATTTGGTTGGGATTTTGCTTCTATTGTACAAAACCAGAAACAAACATGGAATGAGATTTTGGGTCGTGTACAAATCACTTCCAATGATCGTCTGGAAAAGGTACGCTTTTATACAAATATGTATCGTTCTTATTGTCGGAATATTTGGAGTGATGTGAATGGTGAATGGATGTCGGCAGATAAAAAGGTGCAAAAACTGGCAGATCCGAATCATAGGGCATTAGGTTGTGATGCTTTTTGGAATACATTTTGGAATTTAAATCAAGTGTGGAATTTGGTAACTCCGGAGTGGGCTTCCAGATGGGTTAATTCTCAATTAGCTTTATATGAAACAAATGGATGGTTGGCTAAAGGACCTGCTGGTATGAAGTATATTCCGGTTATGGTAGCCGAACATGAGATTCCGTTGATAGTTTCTACTTATCAGATGGGGATTCGGGATTATGACGTAAATAAGGCTTTTAGGGCTGTAAAGAAGATGCAAACTACTCCTGCTACACATGTTGCTGGCGGATTTGCGGGAAACAGAGATCTTATACCTTATTTACAGTATCATTATGTACCTATTGAGAAAGGGAGATTCTCCAATTCTTTGGAGTACTCTTATGATGATTGGACAGTTGCTCAGTTTGCAAAATCATTAGGAAAATATGAAGATTATAAGATGTTCAGCCAGCGAGGTTCATGGTGGAAAAATGCTATTAATCCAAAAAATGGATATGTTCATATGAGGGATACACTAGGAAATTTTGTAGAAAAATTTGATCCCTTTAGATCTGGATGTAATATACATTATGTGGAAGGAAATGCTTGGCAACTTAGTTTCTTTGTTCCGCAGGATATACCTGGCCTGATTGATATAATTGGGAAAAATAAGTTTGTGAATCGGCTGAATTGGGGATTTTCTGCTAGTGAACCATGGCGTTATAATGCTCCTAATGATCAATATTGGGATTTTCCTGTAGTTCAAGGTAATCAGCAGTCTA
This sequence comes from Bacteroides sp. D55t1_190419_B8, assembly GCF_015558905.1. Taxonomy (NCBI): domain Bacteria; kingdom Pseudomonadati; phylum Bacteroidota; class Bacteroidia; order Bacteroidales; family Bacteroidaceae; genus Bacteroides; species Bacteroides sp. D55t1_190419_B8. The sequence goes on along the minus strand of NZ_JADMOU010000005.1, from coordinate 37,618 downwards.
TGCATTTTGCTTTTTTATTTAATTGGGCAGGGCAGCCTTGGTTGACACAGAAATGGGTCCGTTCGGTGATTGATAGATATTATGGTTATGGAATTGCTAATGCATATTTAGGTGATGAAGATCAAGGACAGATGAGTGCATGGTTTGTGATGGCTGCTATAGGTTTGTTCCAGACAGATGGAGGATGTAAAATGGATCCCGTATATGAGATAGCAAGTCCTTTGTATGAAAAAACTGTCATTAAATTGGGAAGACTTTACAATCGGGGGGAACAGTTCATGATTGTTGCTAAAAATGTTTCAAGAAAGAATAAATATATTCAAAGTGCAGTGTTAAACGGGGAGAAACTTGATCATTTTTATTTTCCGGCATCAGAATTACTAAAAGGAGGTGAATTGATATTGGAAATGGGAGATACACCTAATAAAGCTTGGGGAGTCGTTAAATGAAAACACAAAAATCTATATATGCCGCCCTTCCCGTTCTTTTCGGGTTCTTTGTTATGGGCTTCTGTGATATAGTCGGCATTTCTTCCGATTATGTTCAACGTACTTTCAATTGGTCTCCTGCGATGACCGGATTTGTTCCTTCGTTAGTTTTTATCTGGTTTCTGTTTTTGGGTATTCCTATTGGAAATCAGATGAACAAATGGGGGCGTAAGAATACGGTCTTGCTTAGTATGGGAATAACGGTGGTAGGTATGCTTCTGCCTTTGGTTATTTATGATAGCATGACTTGTATGATTGCGTATGCGTTGTTAGGTATAGGTAACGCTATTCTGCAAGTTTCACTGAATCCGTTACTGAGTAATGTAGTAACTGGTCAACGATTATTAACCAGTAGTCTGACGGCAGGACAGGTAATCAAAGCAGTATCTTCTCTTGTCGGACCGGAGATTGTATTGCTGGCTGTAGCGCACTTTGGAGACGACAAATGGTATTATTGCTTCCCTATATTAGGGTTCATCACGTTATTGTCCGCTGTTTGGCTGATGGCTACTCCTGTTAAACGGGAAGATTCTAGTGCCGCGACCCAACAACTTTCTATCAGTGATACTTTTTCTCTTTTGAAAGATAAAACGATTCTGCTGTTGTTTTTGGGTATCTTCTTTATTGTCGGTGTAGATGTTGCTACCAATTTTATCAGCTCCAAACTGATGGCGGAACGATTTGACTGGACGGCAGAACAAGTGAAGTTTGCTCCACAGGTTTATTTCTTAAGCCGTACGGTAGGTGCTTTGCTGGGTGCTTTCTTGTTAGCCCGTATTGCTGAAATGAAATATTTCCGTGTGAATATTGTTGCCTGTATGATCTCTTTGCTTATTCTGGCCTTTGTGAAAGATGATATGATAAATCTGATTTGTATCGGTGCTGTCGGTTTTTTTGCTTCATCGGTATTCTCTATCATTTATTCTATGGCTTTACAGGCAAGGCCGGAAAAAGCAAACCAGATTTCAGGGCTGATGATTACTGCTGTTGCCGGAGGTGGAGTAGTTACTCCGGTGATTGGATTTGCGATTGGAACAGTAGGTATTATTGGAGGCGTTTTTGTCACTTTAGCTTGTGTGGGTTATTTGACTTATTGTGCTTTTGGGGTGAAGACCGCGAAAGCATAGTATTATTGCGGAGAAGATGCTATCTTCGCCCGAATCCTACTTAGCGACTGCGGAGTTATCCACAAGTAAGACGCAATATGTTTTAAAGGTACATATTGCAATAATTCCGGAGTCTCTTTGATAAGGTTGAGATAGCGTTCTTTAGCCCGTGGGCTTCCCGAACTGATAAGCCAGTTTTCCTGTTGAAGAAACTGATGATCCATGAGGCGGAGCCCCAAATTAGCGAGTCCGATGGATGAGGCGAATAGCTGATTCAGAGCTGTTCGGGAAATACAATAGGCCACACTGTCACACATGACCTCAATATTTATTAATGAGTAGGCATTATCTACATAACCCCAGACGGAGAAAGCAGCTTCTCCGTCTGAAGCAAACCAGATGGTAGTGTCCACTCCGTCTTTATGATAATAGGCTCGCCATATTCCTGTCTTGATAAAATAAAGATTACAGTTTTTTGTCCCCTCGCGTACTATTAAATCTCTCTTTTTGAAATGCACCTCTTCCATACAGTTCAGTAGAGACTGTACATCGGTTTTTGATACCTTGTATCTATCGCAAAGTTTTTCAATGAATGTTCTCATATTGCAAAGATACTTATCGTCGGCAGACAATGAAACGATCTTTCAAATAAATTCCGAAAATATAGAAAGTGGTTAATAACTCTGCCAATGGTACGGCTAGCCAGATACCCGGTGTACCCAATACCGGAGGGAGCGCAAAGAATCCGATCAACATAAACACTACTCCCCGGAGAAGAGTGATAATTGTTGCCCGCTGACCTCTTTCGACACTCTGGTAATAACCAATGCCAATCATGTTGACGGCAAAGAAGATGAATCCTGCTCCAAAATAAGGAAGCCCGTTTACTGCTATATCGAATGCAGCGTAACTGCGGTCAATAAATAATGAAACGATGTCTTGGCAGCATAGTACGGTAAGAATGAAAAAGCTGATACCGCAGATTAAAGCGGTCCGAATGGCGAGATGCAGTGTCTTTCGTACACGTTCGGGCTGTTCGGCTCCGAAGTTATAACTGATAATCGGTTGTGCGGATTGTGCAATGGCATTATAGACCATGAAGATGATGGGGAAGAAGTAACAGGCAATACTGAATGCTGCCACTCCGTCTTCACCGAGATGGTGGATGAAAACGTAGTTCCCCAGAAACATCATACAGGCAATGGAGGCTTCACTGATAAAAGCAGAACTTCCCAGTTTAATCATATAGCCGATGTTGCGAAGAGTCAGTAACAGACTTTTGATACTTAATTTTATCCGGCATAGATGGAGGGTACGAGAGAAACGGAGGAGGTAAATCAGTGTCATCAGCCCTCCTACAACAGTCCCCAGACTGGTGGCAAAAGCTGCTCCCATCATTCCCCAACCAAATTCGAAGATAAATATATAATCCAGTATGATATTGAGTATGGCTGCAACCGCATTACACATCATGGCATAGGTGGGCGAACCATCCAGGCGGATGCAGAACATTCCTATATTTAATACTTCGTAGAATACGAGAAAAGGGATGTACCATGCCATATATTCTATGGCTAACGGTAATAACCGGTCCGAACTACCCAATAATCTGGCTAATGGCTCTATAAAATAAAGACACAGAGCAGACAGGATAAGTATGAGCAATGCGGAAAAAGCAATTGCCTGAGTGATATTAATACTTGCCACTTTGCGTTTTCCCTGAGATAAATGAATGGAAGCCACCACCGAAGCTCCCACTCCGAACATCAGTCCAATCCCTGCTGCAATCATAAAAAGCGGTGCAGTGATATTTACTGCTGCCAGTGCGTCACTGCCAATTCCTTTTCCTACAAATATACCGTCCGTAATAACGAACAGAGCCGAGAATACCATCCCAAGTACTGTAGGAATTAGTAACTTACGGAACAACGTGGAGATGTTCATACTGCCGAAATCAATACTATCTTTCATAACTTTCTACCTTTGTCATTGAAAATGGCGACAAAGGTAGGCTTATGAGAGGAGATAAAAATTACCAAATGGTAATTTTTGCTATATAGTAATAAGATAAGAAGAGGCACTTTGTTGATTCGTATGCTGATATGCAAGAAGTAGGGTATTATTATCCCAACGACAGAATCAATATTTGTGCCGTCAATACTCGCAGAAACATGGTGAGCGGATAGACCGTAGCGTAACCAACGGCAGGAGCATCACAAGAGGTCAGGTCATTGGAGTAAGCCAATGCCGGCGGATTGGTGGTAGAACCTGCCAGAACACCGATAAGCGTGAAATAATTCAGCTTGCAATAATATCGTCCTATCAATCCTGTAATCAGAAGTGGCAGGATGGTTATAATGACTCCGTAGCCTACCCATACATATCCTCCGCCATGAATGACTGTGTCTACAAAGCCTTCGCCTGCTCCCAAACCTACGCAGGCGAGGAAGATGGAAATACCGATTTCACGAAGCATCAGGTTGGCACTCATGGTGGTATAAGTAATCAACTTGTATTTCGGACCGAAACGGCTAATCAGGATAGAAACGATGAGCGGACCGCCTGCCAGTCCTAGTTTCACAGGTTGCGGGATTCCGGGAAATGCGAAAGGAAGACTTCCCAGGATACATCCTAAAGCGATACCTATAAAGATAGGAATCAGGTTCGGGTGATTCAAGCGTTTCATGGAGTTGCCAAGTACTTTCTCTGCATGAGCAACAGCCAGTTCGGAACCTACAATGGTGACACGGTCTCCCATTTGTAACTGTAATTGTGGAGAAGCTACCAAGTCTACTCCCGAACGATTGACGCGGGTGATGTTTGCTCCGAAGTTATTTCTGATTTTAAGTTGTGAGAGTGTTTTCCCGTTCAATTCCGGTTTAGTAATCAGGATACGGCGTGAAATGAGTTCTTTGTTCAGTTGTTCCCATTCCATTTTGATTTCCTTTCCGAAGAATACAGTGATTGCTTCCACGTCAATCGGGGTAGAGATCACTAATATGATATCCCCTACATGTAGGGTTGTCTCGGAATTAACCAATTCGGTTTCTCCACCTTCGCGGTGTTTGATGCGGGAAATGACAAATTTACGGTTCAGTAACGGGCGGAGTTCTTTAATCTTGATACCGTCTACCGATTCGTTTCTCACCTCGATGGAGATAGGGCGTACAGTAAGTTCCTGAAGATGTCCCAGACCGACTTCTGCATCTTTTTCTTCTTGAGCAGTATTGATGCGCAGGAGATATTTCAAAGCAAGCAGTGAGAGGATGATACCTACTACACCCAGCGGATAACTGACAGCATATCCTAAAGCAATTTCGGGAGCGTCTATACCATTCAAATCACTGTTGGCCTGTTGTGCGGCTCCCAGTCCCGGAGTGTTGGTGACGGCTCCGGACAGAATACCTACCATTGTGGTAATCGGAGTTCCGGTGGTGAAGTGCAGGATGATAGTAATGGTTACTCCTAATACTACTACCAGCATGGCCAGCATATTCAAGGTGAAGCCACCCTTTTTGAATGCCGAAAAAAAGCCGGGCCCCACTTGCAGGCCAATTGAGTAAACAAACAGAATCAATCCGAATTCTTTCAGAAAGTGGAGCTGGTGTTCGTCCAGATTCATGTTGAAATGACCGAATACGATTCCGACAAAGAGTATCCAGGTAACTCCCAGAGATACTCCCCGCACTTTGATTTTTGCAAGGATGATTCCAAACGCTATGGTTAGTGACAGAATCAGTACGGAGTGTGCCACTCCGCCGCCCCAAAGATTGGGGTAACCTTCAAATAAATTTCTTAGAACTTCCATTGTGATTATTATATGATGATATTTAGTTTAGCTAAAAAGTACCCCCGGAGAAATCACTTCTGCGGGGATACGCACACATTGAGCATGACGGTTTAATGCCGTCCTTTTGATATTTTAGCTAGAGAGAATTTATCCTCCTTCAATCATTTCCGATGTCATGACTACCCGATTATTTTTTTTACAGTCTGCCGTTTTCCTATCCCACGAGTAAAAACAGCTATTAAGGTATGAATGGCAGGTCTTCTGACTGACTCCCTTCCTGATTCCTTCCCGACCTTGACTATCTATCATACCCGGTCAGTGGTAAAAGTAAATATCAAGAAGTTGAATAGAGTTTCACAGCAGCGGGACTGTCCGGGATTTACACCCGATTCCCTTTTAATTCAGATAGTTGATATGGCTATCTGAAACCAATTCGGGGGCAAAGATAGCGAATTTATATAGAACCCAAATGAATGCTACCTATTTATTTTATACACAGTCTGATTCTTGTCGGATATCTGTTTGTTTATTTGATGCGTACTCTCATCTCCTGCGCATCGAACGTGACTGATTCATTGCGGAAAAGTCTTTCTATATGTCCGCTGGTCACCATTTCCTGAGTAGGTAGTGTGTACATCTGCGGATTATCTATGAGCATGATGGAGTCGCAGAGCGATAAGGCGATGTCGAGGTCATGAGTGGAGAACAAGATGCATTTGCCCTCGTCCTGTGCCAGTTTCTTTAAAAGTAAACAGAGCTCGTAGCGGTTGGGTAAGTCCAGGAAGGCGGTCGGCTCATCAAGCAGGATGACGGGAGTATCCTGTGCAAGGGCACGGGCAATCATGATTCGCTGACATTCGCCATCGGACATTTTGTCCATTGTCTTTTCTGCATAACCGGACATACCGACTAGCTGCATAGCGTCGTCCACTCGCTTTTGGTCTTCCGGTTGCAGTTGACCGATCCAGTTGGTGTAGGGAGCACGTCCTAAAGCTACTACATCTTTACAGCGGAGATTGGCGATGCGTACTTTATCGGTGGTGACAAAGCTGATATTCCGGGCTAATTTTTCCGGTTTCAATGAAGCTATGTTTTTTCCTTGCAGAGTAATTTCTCCTGATTGAGGCTTTTCCAATCCCATCATAGCACGGAGCAGGGTACTTTTTCCCGTCCCGTTACGTCCCAGCAGGGCGACGAGTTGTCCGCCCGTGATTCGGGTATTTACGGTTTCCAACAGCGTGCGCTGTCCATATCCTAATGTCAGTTCTTTAAGCTCTATCATTTGAATCTACGCAAGTTTTTGGTGATTACCCATAAAATAACCGGAACACCTAGCAAGGCGGTGATGCAGTTAACCGGAAGCTGGAATTTCTTGGCGATGATGTCGCAGAGAAGCATACTGATAAGTCCTGTCAGCATGGTGCCGGGGACAAGTATCCGGTGGTCGGCATTGTTGAACAGCAGTCGTGTGACGTGCGGTACTGCCAGACCGATAAATCCTACCGGACCACAGAAAGCGGTGACCGTTCCTGTCAGCAGTGCGGTAGAAACAAAGATGAACGTGCGTGAACGTTTTATGTTCATTCCCATCGTTCGTGCATAGTTTTCACCGAGCAGTAGCAGGTTCAGCGATTTGATACAGGCTACGGAAATCAGTAAGCCGATACATAGCATAGGTAGCATAATTCCCAGTTGGGTGGCTGTGATATGGCTAAGAGATCCCATTGACCAAAGTGTGAACATTTTCAGTTGTTCGGCAGAACTTAGGTATTGCAGAATCTGGATGATGGCGCCTGCCACATAACCTATCATAACTCCCATAATCAGTACACCGAGAATGTTTTTTACTTTCCGGCTGATAATGGCTACTCCCAATAAGATTACAGCAGTTCCTATCCAGCCCGAACCTACGATACCCAGTGACTGAAGAATTGGAAACTCCGCCCATCCAAGTAATGGAGCACCTAGTATGAACAGAGCTACGCCCAGTCCTGCACCGGAACTTACTCCCAGCAGGTAGGGGTCTGCCAACGGATTCTGGAATACTGTTTGCATCTGTAAACCACTAACGGAGAGTGCTATTCCTATCAAAGCCGCTACCACTACCCGTATGAAGCGGATAGAAAGGAGAATATTACGTGTCATTTCATCACATTCGCCTCCTGTGAGTACAGTCCATACCTTAGTGATTGGAATATATGTATCTCCCGTTGCCATGTCTATCAGTAATAACAGTATGGCAACTATACCCAGTGTAATGAATAAAAAGGGAGTACGTTTATCAGGTTGTTTCATTCCAGATGTCTGTAATAGTAAAGTGAATCGGATACGAGTTCGGGGTGAAAGATATGAATCAGGTCACGCAATACGATGTCGGGACGTACCACTGCAGATTCCCAGTAGTCATTGCCTCCTGTCGGCGTTGTTCGTAAATTGTTGTTGTAAACAGTTTTTTCGCGTACTGCCTTGGCATCTGCGAATTTAGGATTGACCGTCTTTAGTTCATCCAACGTAGAAGCCATGCCTACATTAATCCAGTAGTCGGCCTTTTGTATCAGTTTGTAAGCCGTTTCCAGTCCGATGGGAGTGGAACTGTTAGAAGTGTTTTCTTTGTAGATGTAATCCGCACCTGCATCAGTTACCAATTGTGCCATGTAACTTTGTGTGGAAGGCATCACCCAACTGTCGTTCCACGGGGTATTGAACATAACGGTAGGACGTTGCTTGACGGAGTCTGTAAGTGTTTTTAGTGCATAATAGCGTTTGGGGATTTCTCTGAATATTTCCATTCCTTCCTCCCGCTTGTCCGTCAGCTCCGAAAGAACAAGCATCCATTCGGCTTTGCCGAGTGGTGATTCTTCCAGATACTCTCCCATATACAAATAGGGTATAGAGAGTTCTTTTAGTTTATCCGTCACAGCGGTTTGGGCATCACCTATTCCATATAATAATACCACATCAGGCTTTAGGCTGATCAATAGCTCGTAATTCATTTCCGGTCCCAGGTCCTTGATCGAATCTTTGTGGGCAAGAATATAAGGATTGGCAATGTAATCGATACCTGACACTCCGACAATTCTGTTTATTTCTCCCAACGCGTCGAGCATGGCAATGTAAGAAGAAGACATGCATACGATTTGTTTCGCTCCGGCAGGAATTATAGGTCCATTGAATCCGGCGGGCGCTTGTTCACCGTTGCGTGAAACGAAATAGGACATTGTTATGTCTTTAGCCCCTTGCCATGGATTCGTTATCTGTATAAGGGTGCTGGCAAAATTCTCTGCGCCTAGAATCTTGAATCCTGAAGCATATTCGGGGATATATATATTTTGCTTAAATACCTCCAGAGATGTTTTATTACGAGATATGCAGCTTGCCAAAAAGAAGAGGCATAGTAATGCGATAGTTGAGATTGGAGATTTCACTTTTATACGGCTTTTAATTAGAAAAAATAATAGTGGATGCTCTCGGGGGCAAAGATAGGACTTATTATTAGTTTGTTTTTATTTTAATTCGAATTTTCTTCTGATTTATTTCTATTTAGTGTATATTTGCCACAGAAATTTTGGTGTCACTCGTCCGATGCTACGGAAGAGTGGTGAAAAGGGAATCAGGTGTAAATCCTGAACAGACCCGCTGCTGTAAGCTCCGCCAAAAGTTTTCCTACAATACTCAAATCCACTGTCTCACTTTGGAGAGATGGGAAGGGCGTTAGGAAAATGGAGTAAGTCAGAAGACCTGCCAAAGTTGAATTCTTGAAACTTTCTGGGATTAGAGTTTGAAGAGTGCAGTTTTTTTATTCAAAATACATCTTTATTGATGATGTGAAGTTCCGGAAGGGAATAATATGCCTTTTTGAATGTGCCATTATACGGGAAAGAAGTACGTATATGTGTTTGAGTGTGTGGAAAATTGCATCCTTGCTGTAACCCTATGAAAGTTTATTATTTTAATTAATAAACAGGAGGATTATGTTCGGGCAGATTCATTTTAGGATATTTTGGATAGGATGCTTTTTGAGTATGGTTTCATGGTTGTCAGCACAAAGCAAGCTGGACAGTTTACATCATCTTAATGAAGTAGTAGTCACTGCTAAAATTAATAAGGAAGTGATTCCTGTTCAATCTTTATCAGGAGATAAGTTAGAAAAGTTGGCGGTACATTCAGTTGCAGATGCCATACGTTATTTTTCAGGAGTGCAAATAAAAGATTATGGTGGAATAGGTGGTTTGAAGACCGTTAATATTCGAAGTATGGGGACGAATCATGTCGGAGTGTTCTATGATGGCATTGAATTGGGGAATGCTCAGAATGGAGTTATTGATTTGGGGCGCTTTTCTTTGGATAACATGGAAGCTGTCACTTTATATAATGGTCAGAAAAGTGCAATTTTTCAGCCGGCAAAAGATTTCGGCTCTGCGGGATCTATCTATCTGCAGTCGAGGACGCCTGTGTTTCAAGGAAATAGAAACTATCATGTAAGAGCGACCTTTAAAACGGGATCTTTCGGAGTTGCCAATCCCTCTTTGCTTTGGGAACAAAAACTGAGTGAGAATGTGAGTGCATCACTTAGTACCGAATATATGTATACAACCGGAAAGTATAAATTTACTTATGCTGTAGCCGGGGGATATGATACTACGGCAGTCCGTCGCAATGGAGATGTGAATGCTTTACGTGCCGAAGGAGGCTTATATGGTAAAATGAAAGGTGGATACTGGCGTACGAAAGCTTATTTTTATAATTCGGAGCGTGGATATCCTGGTGCTGTTGTTCGGAATCGTTTCTCACATGAAGATCGCCAGTGGGATAAAAATTTCTTTTTTCAGTCTTCTTTCAAGAAAGATTTCGGTGGAGTATATAGTTTGTTGTTGAACACCAAGTATGCGTATGATTATTTGCACTATTTGGCAGATCCCAGAAAAGAGGAGGCTACTATGTATGTGGACAATACATATCGTCAACAGGAAGTTTATTTGTCAATGGCTAATAGGGTAACTCTTCTTCCTTTTTGTGATGTGAATCTTTCAGCGGACTATCAATGGAATAAGTTGGATGCTAATCTGACTGATTTTCCTTATCCCCAACGGAATACGACATTAGTAGCAGCGGCTACTTCTTTACATTTTGAGCGTTTTAAGTTGCAAGCTAGTGTTTTAGGAACTTTCGTACAGGAAAATGTTGCTTCGGATACTACTTCAGCCGGGAATAAAATGGAATTTACTCCTACTTTCATGGCTTCCTATAAGCCTTTCAAGAATATTGATTTTAATTTACGTGCTTTTTATAAACGGATATTTCGTATGCCGACATTAAATGATTTGTATTATACATTCATAGGAAATATAAAATTAAAACCTGAATATACGAATCAATATAATGTAGGGTTTACTTATCAGAAATTATTTGCTGGAACGTGGCTGCAAGCTTTAAATGTTCAACTGGATGCATACTATAATGAGGTGGAAAATAAAATAATAGCAACTCCTACCAATAATTTCTTTCGTTGGACAATGGTTAACTTGGGGCTTGTCAAAATAAAAGGGGTGGATGTCGTTTTGCAGGGAAATTGGAAATTGGGTGATGATTGGATGTTTGATAGCCGATTGTCATATACTTACCAAAAAGCACAGGATTTTACTGATAAGCTGGATAAAGATACGTATGGAGGGCAAATAGCGTATATACCCTGGCATAGTGGTTCGGCCATACTGAATGCTGAATACAAATCATGGGAGTTGAACTATAGTTTTATATATACGGGAGAACGTTATGATGTTTCTGCCAATACTCCGGAAAATTATCACCTTCCTTGGTATACAAGTGATTTATCTTTTGCAAAGAATTTCAATTGGAAAAAGTATGATTTCAAGTTGGCTTTGGAAGTGAATAATATTTTTAATCAACAATATGAAGTCGTAAGGTCTTATCCGATGCCCGGAACTAACTTTAAATTCATTTTATATTTAACTATATGATGGTGAAGAATATTCTTTTGCATGTCTTGTTTGGAATAGTAACAAGTTGCTGTTTGTTTGCTTGTCGGGGAGAACTGCCGGTTTTACCTTCTGATGAGATAGAAGTTGGTAAGGATCCGATGGGGGGGATCCGTATCAAAGGAATGTATCTTCTTAATGAAGGAAACATGGGGAGCAATAAATGTACGCTTGATTTTTATGATTGTACTACCGGTAAGTATCATCGCAATATTTATGCTGAACGAAATCCGTCTGTGGTAAAAGAATTGGGAGATGTTGGAAATGATTTGCAGATTTATGGGGATAAATTGTATGCTGTAATTAATTGCTCAAACTTTATAGAAGTGATGGATGTGGAAACAGCGCAACACTTGGGGCAAATAGATGTAACGAATTGCCGGTATATCACTTTTAGCGATGGAAAGGCGTATGTTAGTTCTTATGCAGGGCCTGTCGGAATAGACCCTAATGCACGCCCGGGAAAAATAGTTGAAGTAGATACGACTAATTTGGCTATAACCCGTGAAGTGGTGGTCGGTTATCAGCCCGAAGAAATGGTAATAAAAGATGGAAAACTCTATGTCGCCAATTCCGGCGGTTACCGTTTCCCGGATTATGACCGGACTGTATCAGTCATTGATTTGAAGACCTTTAAAGTTATTAAAACTATTGACGTGGCTATCAATCTTCACCGTATGAAGTTGGATCGTTACGGGCGTATATATGTGAGTTCGAGGGGGGATTATTATGGAACCGGGTCAGATGTTTTTATTATAGATACTCAAACGGATCGTGTGACAGGGAGTTTGGGACTTGCTGCCAGTGAGATGTGTATGAGTGGAGATTCTATCTATATGACAAGTGTGGAATGGAGTTACGTTACGGAAAGTAATACTATCACTTATACTCTTTATGACGTGAGACAAAATAAAATAGTTTCTCACAATTTTATTACTGATGGAACAGAAACAGAGATTGCAATTCCATATGGGGTGGCCGTAAACCCAGAGACAAAAGAAATTTTTGTAACAGATGCAAAAAGTTATGTAGTGCCCGGATATCTTTATTGCTTTAGTCCTGAAGGAAAGAAAAGATGGAAAGTCAGGGCAGGAGATATACCGGCTCATTTTGCTTTTACAACGAAAACATTTCAATAACTAACTGATAATTAATAAAAATGGAAAGGAAGATTTTAAGACTAACATGGGGCATTGCAGTTTTTTTATGTTGGGGAACTGTATTCACAGGGTGTGGTGATGAAGAAGATACTTTTGAAAATATAGAACCTACTCCTGAAGGGGCTACGGCCTATATCACTAAAGTTTTTGATTTTGTTCCGGCCGTAGGACAATTTACTAATTCGTTGCCGGAATATGAGGAAGGTGATACACAAGAGGCAATGAATGAGAAAGTGTTGGCTGCTATTGGTAATAATAAAAAAGGAATGATTTCGTTAGGAGGATTCGGGGGATATGTTGTGGTAGGTTTTGATCATACGATCGCCAATGTTGTTGGAAAACGTGATTTTCGAGTGCTTGGCAATGCTTTTTATTCTGCGGATAATCCTGATATCAATGCACCGGAGGGAGGAAGTTGTGAGCCGGGAGTGATCATGGTAGCTTATGATAAAAATCAGAATGGTGTGCCGGATGATGAGTGGTATGAAATTGCTGGTAGTGCTCACGAAAACCCTGCATTAGAATTATGGTATGATAAGGCTGTAACTGCTGGAAATGATGTGAAGACTTATCGAAACTATGAAATTACATACTATCGTCCGGAAAAAGAGCCGACCACTTCGGAAGAAAGGGAGAAATATATCTGGTGGGAAGATAATCAGGGAAACTCCGGATATAAAGTGAAGAATACATTTCACAAGCAATGTTATTATCCGGAATGGATAAAAGAAGATAAAATAACTTTTAAGGGAACTTGTTTACCTCAAAATGCTGTTGACGAAAGTGGGCAAGGTAGTTATTTTGTATTGTATAAATTCCGTTATGGTTATGCTGATAATGAATTGAATACAAAAGACGAGTCTGCTATTGATATAGATTGGGCAGTAAATTCAAAAGGTCAAAAGGTGCATTTACCCGGGGTTGATTTCATAAAGATATATACTGGAGTCAATCAGGGAAATGGGTGGTTGGGGGAATGCTCCACTGAAATATCAGGAGTTGAGGACTTACATATTTTAGGAGTTGATATTGATACGCGTAAATAAGTAAAAATAATTTATAATAATGAAGATAAAAATGAGAAAGTATTTAGTATTGGCAACTGTTGCCTTGAGTTTAGCTTTTGCAGCTTGTGATGATGAGAATAATGTGAACTCATCTGTATTGATTGGGAACGGATCGGGAAGTAATGTGTTAGCGCAGCTGGATACATTATACTTAGATGCTCGGATTGAAAATCTGTCAGGAACAATGAAATATCTGTGGACAGTAGATGGAAAAGAAGTGTCAACCGCTTCAACATATAAATTCTCACAACCTAAGACTGGAGAGTATGTTATAGGCTTGACTGTATCAGACAGTAACGGCGAGACCTTTCAAACGAATATGACTGCCAAGGTGGAAGGACGGTTTGGTAATGGCGCTTTTGTTTTGAATGAAGGAAATATGAGTAATGAGACAGGAACTCTGACCTTTGTTGATTCAAAAGGAATAGCGGTAGATAGTGCGTATTATCGGGTAAATCAGACTTTGCTCGGTAATGTCTGTCAGGACTTGTTTATTAGTGATAACCGAATTTATATACTTTCTCAGAATGGCGCAAAGAATGGGGGTGAAGGATTATTGACTATTGCTGATGCAGATAATTTGGAGAAAGTGAGAGTGTATAATAATACGACTTTATCTTGGCCGACTAACTTGGCTGTGGTAGGAGAAAATCTCTATATTCGTGATAACAAAGGAGTTTATATGTTAAATACTTCTACAGATGTTTTGACTTTAGTTGAAGGCACTAGCGGAGCTTTGAAAAATCGTATGGCTGTGGTTGGAGAAAAAACTTTTGTAATGGGTAGTAAAAAGCTTTTCGTGATTCAGAATGGAGTTGTTGTACATACGATTTCATTCGAAGGTGCTTTATCCGGCGTCGCTAAGGCGTTTGATGAAAATTTGTGGGTATCGTGTACAAGTCCGGCAAGTATTATAAAAATTAATCCGGTTGATTATACAATAATTGATTCTCATCAATTAGATGTCAGCATCGGTGCTGGCTGGGGAGTTGCTCCTGCCTTTTCTGCGAAAGATGATATTATTTATTTTAGCAATGCCGGCTTTAAGTTATATCGGCATATTTTCTCTCAAGATAAGACAGAAGAGGTTGCTAATATAAAAGATTATGTGGAAGATGCCGGCATATATTATAATAGTTTGGGAGTTGATCCAGTAAGCGGAGAAGTCTATTTTGCGACTTTAAAAGGATATGCAGAGTATAAAACAAATGATATTGCTATTTTGGATTTTACTAAGTCGCCGGTTTTGCAGACTGATATTAAAAATAAAAATAGTTTTCCTGCAGGAGTTTTCTTCACGGAAAATTTTAAGTAAAAAATATAGTTTATAATCTATTACGTTGAATGATAGAGACTTCCTTGTCCGAGAAAAGAATGTCCTTTTAAGAAGTATATTTTTTGATTGGTAAGGAAGTCTTCTTTTTGTTTGGATATATTGTGACCTTGTGTGATTGGAATGTAATTAGTTTTAATAAAATGGATAAAGTAGTATGCTTTCAAGAAAACTCCTTAATTTTGTGTCATAATTTCGACAGAATTAAATATTAGACTTGACTACTATTGATATGAAAATTAGCAGACTATGCGGGGGCTTTTTATTAATCTTTTGCATGCATACAATAATGTATGCTCAACAAGTGAGAACTGTGCGAGGAAGAGTGCAGACTGTGGAAGCCGGCAGTAATGAGAAGCGGGCATTGCCATCTGCCAGCATTGTTATTTTGGCGAAGAGCGATTCTGCCTTTATCAAGGGGATAACAAGTGATAAGAATGGGCGTTTCGTTCTTAATTATCAACCGCAGAAGAAAAAGAAATACCTGTTGAAAGTCTCTTTTATGGGAATGCAATCTGTATACCGGACGCTGGAAGACTCTGTATCGGTGAATATCGGTACAGTGGTATTGAAAGATGATGATATTCAGATTAGTGAAGTGACGATAACGGGAAAATTGCAGGAAGTAGTGATGGAGGGAGATACTACGGTTATCAATGCTGCCGCTTTTAAGACTCGTGAAGGAGCTTATCTGGAAGATTTGGTGAAGCGTGTTCCCGGATTGGTATATAATAAGAAAGATAATTCGTTGATATATAACGGACAGCCCATCAGTGAAATCAATGTAAATGGCGAAGCTTTTTTCGCCGGAGATAAAAAGACAGCGCTCGAAAATCTTCCGGCGGACCTGATTAGTAAGTTGAAAGTATATGATAAGAAATCAAAAGAAGAGGAGTTCACCGGAATTAGTTCAGGAGAAAAGAAATATGTACTCGACTTGCAGACTAAGGATGAATTGAACAAAACCTGGCTGACAAATGCAACGGTAGGATACGGGAATAACCAGAAAAAGGATTTGGAGGGACAAGTGAATTATTTTAGTAAAGACGGAGATAATCTTTCTTTCATCGCGCAGTCTACCAACAGATACCAAAATAGTACGTACAAGGATAATATCAACAATTCGGTAGGAATGAATATGACTCATAAATTCGGTAAGAAATTCTCCCTGACCGGAAGTGTGAACTATAATTTGAACCGGAACGGAAATCTTTCTTCCATTTATCAGGAACAGTATTTGCCGGCAGGTAATCAATACTCTGCGTCTACTAACGAAAGTAACTCTAAGGGGCGGTCGATTAGTTCTAACTTCATGGGAAGTTGGGAAGTGGATAAGCGTACACGCATACATTTCACCGGTAATGTAGGAATCTCTCCCAACAGGAATGAAAACAGTAGCCAGAATGCATCCTTTGATGCTCCTCCCGGCATAAGTCATGAGAGCTTGTTTGATGACTTTGAATCTATTCCTCGGAATATAAAAGTGAATCGTAGTGAGAACCGGTCGCGTTCGGAGAATCAGTCGAACCGTTATAGCTGGATGATGGGTATTATGAGGCGTCTGAATGAAAAAGGTACAACGCTGGCATTGAATATCCTGAACTCGGATTCGTGGGGAGATAATGAAAGCTTTTCGCTTTCCAAAACTACTTATTTCCGTCTCGAAGATAAATTGGGAAATGATTCGGTGCTTTATCGTAACCAGTATTTGAAGTCGCCTCAAAAAAATAATTCATGGAGAGTCGGGATTACCTTTGCCCAGCCTATTGGTAAGAAGATGCATTTCCGGGTAGCATATAACTGGGATACTAACTATGAGCGTGATAATCGTGATACGTATGAATTATCTTCTCTGACGAAGTCGGAAGTTTTTGGTGAGCTGCCTCCCGACTATGAAGCAGGATATGTGGATAGTTTGAGCAATCGGAGTCATAGTCGTACGAATGGACATAACTTGGATGTAGGGCTCAATTACTCCGATGATACCTGGATGTTTAATGCCTCATTGGGAATGACCCCGCAAAAACGTGCCATTGAACGGAAAATGGGAAAGCTCTATGCGGACACTACCATGCATACTATCGACTTCCAGCCTATGATATGGGTGAATTGGAAAAAGAAAGAGGCACGGATCACTTTCAATTATAGCGGTAGAACCCGGCAACCCTCTTTATCTGATTTAATGCCGCTGACGGATAACAGTAATCCGTTGTATATCACCCGGGGAAATCCGGATTTGAAACAGATGTTTTCTCATAGTGTCCGTGTGGGCTTTCAACACTCAAAAAAAGGTATATCTGCGAATATCGGCGGGCAAATGGAACAGAATAGCGTGACGCAGGTAGTGCTATATGATGCACAAACCGGTGGACGTGAGACATCTCCTATTAATATTAACGGAAACTGGAATGTATATGGAAGTGCCAACTGGTGGAAACGTCTGGGACATTTTTCTTTGCGGTTGGATATGAACGGTAATCATAGCAATCGTGTCAGTATGATTAATGAAGACAAGAGCCTCGAACCGAAGAAAAGTACGACACGTGATACCGGATTGGGGTGTGACGCGAATGTATCTTATCAGCCCACGTGGGGAGGCATTGATTTCTCTACTTCCTGGAATTATCAGTATTCGCTTAATTCTATCAATGATAACGATACCTATACACGTAATTATAGTTTCCGTCTTGAGGGATACGTTGACCTTCCTTTTGGTTTGCAATTACGGACTGACGGGGCTTATTCTTTCCGTAATGGTACGAATATCCGTAAAGGCGAAGATGACCAAATGTTGTGGAATGCAAGTGCTAGCTGGCGGTTTTTGAAAAAGAAAGAAGCGGAATTATCTGCCTATTGGGCGGATATTCTCGGAAAGAGGAAGAGTTTCGGGCGTACGACTACTTCTGATGGTTTTTATGAGTTCCGTAACCAAGAAATAAAAGGATATTTCATAGTCACTTTTAAATATAACTTTCGTTTGATGATGTGATTTTTAGAAAAAAGTCGTATGTTTGCTACAGAACCATAAAACAAAATGTACTATGAGCGGTAATTACGTGATCAATATCGGCCGTCAGTTAGGTAGCGGTGGAAAAGAAATAGGAGAGAAGTTGGCTGCCCGTTTGGGGATCAACTTCTACGACAAGGAACTGATCAATCTGGCTTCAGAGGAAAGCGGATTGTGTAAGGAGTTTTTTGAAAAGGCTGATGAAAAAGCTTCGCAAGGTATTATTGGCGGACTGTTCGGTATGCGTTTTCCTTTTATCAGTGAGGGAGCTATGCCATGTAACAACTGCTTGAGCAATGATGCCTTGTTCAAAGTACAGAGTGATGTGATCCGTCATCTGGCAGCAGAAAGATCTTGTGTCTTTGTAGGACGTTGCGCAGATTATATTCTGCGGGAACATCCTCGTTGTGCGAATGTTTTTATTTCAGCCTCTAAAGAAGATCGCATAGCACGGTTGTGTAGTATGCATCATATTGATGCGGAAGCTGCAGAAGAAATGATGGAAAAGGCGGATAAGAGACGTTCGGAATACTATAATTATTATAGCTATAAAACGTGGGGAGCAGCAGCTACTTATCATTTGTGTATCGATTCTTCTTCTTTGGGAATTGAAGAGACAGTGCGGTTCATTGAAGAATTTGTGGTAAAGAAACTGCAGCTTGTATGATAGGGTGATAGAAAAGTAGATTGAAAAAATAAATAAAGCCGGCATATTTCATTAGGATATAGCCGGCTTTATTCTTTATGTGCTAAATTTGATTTACATCATTGTTAATAATATCATCTGTCCTGTCAGAATACGGAGGAACATCGATAACGGATAAACTGTAGAATAACCCACTGCCGGAGCATCTCCGGAGGTTGTTTGATTGGCGTAAGCCAATGCGGGGGGATCGGTATTGCTACCGGCTATCAATCCCATTAGGGTGAAGTAGTTTACCTTATAATATAATCTTGCGATAGCACCGATAATAAGTAGCGGGATGACGGTGATCAGGAAACCACAGCCTACATAAAGCAGACCGTCACCTTCAACTACCGTTTGCACGAAATTGGCGCCGGCATCTATACCTACACTGGCAAGGAAGAGTACAATACCGATTTCGCGAAGCATCAGGTTGGCACTCATGGTTGTATAGGTTACTAAATGTAGCTTATGACCAAAACGTCCGATAAGAATAGCCACTACCAGCGGCCCGCCTGCCAAGCCTAATTTTAAAGGAGTCGGCATGCCCGGAAATGCAATCGGAAGACTACCCAGAAGGATACCTAAGAAGATACCAACGAAAATTGTGACAATGTTCGGTGTATCCAAGCGTTTCAATTGATTACCCAGTACACCGGCTACGCGTTCTACTGCATCTTGCTGTCCTACTACCATTACGCGGTCACCTACTTGAAGTATCAGGTTCGGATCGGCAAATAAATCCATACCGGAACGGTTGATACGGGTAATATTCACCCCATACATGCTACGGAAGTGCATAGAACCTAATGTTTTACCATTGATTTCCGGTTTAGTGACCAGAATACGGCGGGAAACCATTGGAAGATCTTGTTTCTCCCAGTCGAGTTCCACTTCTTTTCCGATAAATACAACAATTGCCGGAGCATCTTCTTCCGAGCAGACGATAAATAACTGGTCGCCTACATTAAACACTGTTTCATGGTCGGGAATACTTACATGACCATCATGGCGGATTCGAGAGCAAACGAAGTTACGACCCAAGAACTGCTTGATTTCAATCAGGGTTTTTCCACTGATTGATTCGTTTCGAACTTCCAGGCTCATCATGTGAGGTTTGTGGTGTGCATCACCGCTTTGAGTCTTTAAGTTCTCTTCCTCTTTGGTCATGTTGACACGGAAGATGTAACGGATAGCGATGATAGAGCCGATGATACCTACCACACCAAGCGGATAGGCACAAGCATATCCCAATGCAATCTGTGGACCAGTATAATTTAGCTGGTTCAAGGCTTCATTGGCAGCACCAAGTCCCGGAGTGTTTGTGACAGCTCCATAGAGGATACCTACCATCATCGGCAGTTCTACCCGGCCGTTCCAGAGGTAATAGAGTCCCAGTGCAACAGCAATATTTAACACTACGATGCCTACAGCCAACAGGTTCAATGTCATTCCTCCTTTTTTGAAAGAGGAAAAGAAAGATGGCCCCACCTGAAGACCGATACAGAATACGAACAAGATCAATCCGAACTCACGGATGAAATGTAGGATGTGTGTATCGGCCGTGAAGCCGAAATGTCCCATTAGGATGCCGGCAAACAAAACAAATGTGACGCCCAAAGATACTCCGAATATCTTTATTTTACCAAGATACACGCCGGCAGCCACTACAAATGCGTAGAGGAGCACGATGTGAGCTACGGAGCTGGGGTCCCACAATAAACTTTGTAACCAATCCATAATATAGCAGTTTTTATAATGTTTTTCTAAAAACGGGTGCAAAATTACTCATAACATCGGAGCAAATCAAATAAATGAAGAACTAAAAATGAAGAATTTCTATGCAGATTGTATACATTCGACGAATCGGGACGCCCTGTGCGAATTTTCCCTAAAAAAGAGATTCGTTTTAACTTATTGGTTATATTTGCAAGTCGAACGACGGATGTTTAGAAAGAGATAGATAAAAATAAAGACAATATTAATCTTGTTTTAATTTTAAATAAACTATGGCAGACAAAAAAGAAAAACTCTTCTCAGACTTTTCTCCTGTCTCTACCGAACAATGGATGGAGAAGGTTACAGCCGATTTGAAAGGTGCTGATTTTGAGAAGAAGCTCGTTTGGAAAACAAACGAAGGGTTTAAGGTGAAACCTTTTTACCGGATGGAAGATCTGGAGGATTTAAAAACTACTGATGCGCTTCCTGGGGAGTTCCCTTATTTAAGAGGAACTAAAAAAGATAACAATGCGTGGTTGGTTCGCCAGGAAATTAGAGTGGAATGTCCGAAAGACGCCAATGCGAAAGCACTGGATATCTTAAATAAGGGTGTTGACTCACTTTCTTTTCATGTGAAAGCAAAAGAACTCAATGCGGAATATATTGAAACACTGTTAAGTGATATTCAGGCAGAGTGTGTTGAACTGAATTTCTCAACCTGTCAGGGGCATGTGGTTGAGTTGGCTAATCTGCTGGTAGCTTATTTCCGGAAGAAAGATTATGATGTGAAGAAACTGAAAGGTTCTATCAACTATGATTTCTTCAACAAGATGCTGACTCGTGGCAAGGAGAAAGGTGATATGGTGCAAACAGCCAAATCCTTGATTGAAGCTATTCAGCCTCTTCCTTTCTATCGTGTGCTGAATGTAAATGCTTTATCGTTGAATAATGCAGGTGCTTATATTTCTCAGGAATTGGGTTATGCTCTGGCTTGGGGAAATGAATATATGAGTCAATTGACTGATGCCGGTATTCCTGCTGCTATAGTAGCCAAGAAAATCAAGTTTAATTTTGGTATCAGTTCCAATTACTTCCTTGAAATAGCAAAATTCCGTGCGGCACGTTTACTTTGGGCAAATATTGTAGCTTCTTACAATCCCGAATGTGTGCGTGATTGCGAGAATAAAGGTCCTAACGGAGAATGTCGTTGCGCAGCAAAAATGGCGGTTCATGCCGAAACCTCTACTTTCAATCTTACTTTGTTTGATGCACATGTGAATCTGCTTCGTACACAAACAGAAGCAATGAGTGCTGCATTAGGAGGCGTAGACTCAATGACGGTAACTCCGTTTGATAAGACTTATGAGACTCCGGACGAGTTCTCGGAACGTTTGGCTCGTAACCAACAACTGTTGTTGAAAGAAGAATCTCATTTTGATAAAGTGATCGACCCTGCTGCCGGTTCTTATTATATCGAGAATCTGACTGTGTCTATTGCAAAACAAGCTTGGGAACTCTTCCTTACTGTAGAAGAAGCAGGTGGCTTCTATGCGGCATTGAAAGCAGGAACTGTTCAGGCTGCTGTGAATGAAAGCAACAAGGCTCGCCACAAGGCAGTTGCACAGCGTCGTGAAGTGTTGTTGGGTACAAATCAATTCCCGAATTTCAATGAAAAGGCTGGTGATAAGCAACCTGTTGAAGGTAAGTGCTGCTGCGGAGGTGACTCTCATACTTGTGAGAAAGATGTATCCACATTAGTGTTCGATCGTGCTGCTAGTGAGTTTGAAGCGTTGCGTCTTGAAACAGAAGCGTCGGGTAAACGTCCGAAAGCGTTTATGTTGACTATTGGTAATCTGGCAATGCGTCAGGCACGTGCTCAATATTCTTGTAACTTCTTGGCTTGTGCCGGTTATGAAGTAGTCGATAATCTGGGATTTGAAACTGTAGAAGCAGGAGTAGAGGCAGCTATGGCTGCAAAAGCTGATATTGTTGTTATCTGTTCCAGTGATGATGAATATGCTGAATATGCAATTCCAGCTTTCAAAGCACTGAATGGTCGTGCTATGTTTATCGTTGCCGGTGCTCCGGCTTGTATGGACGACTTGAAAGCCGCAGGTATCGAAAATTTCATCCATGTCCGTGTCAATGTATTGGATACCTTGAAAGAGTTTAACGCTAAACTATTGAAGTAAGATGAGAAAAGATTTTAAAAACATCGATATATATGCCGCATTTCAGCCGACGAATGGTGCTGAATGGCAAAAGGCTAACGGTATCTCCGCTGACTGGAAAACACCGGAACACATTGAAGTGAAGCCTGTCTATACAAAAGAAGACCTTGAAGGAATGGAACATCTTGGCTATGCTGCCGGACTCCCTCCTTATTTGCGCGGTCCGTATTCAGTAATGTACACTCTTCGCCCTTGGACTATCCGCCAGTATGCCGGATTCTCCACTGCCGAAGAATCAAATGCATTCTATCGCCGTAATTTGGCTTCCGGTCAGAAAGGTTTGTCAGTAGCATTCGACTTGGCTACTCACCGTGGATATGACCCCGATCACGAACGTGTAGTAGGCGACGTAGGTAAAGCCGGTGTATCTATCTGTTCATTGGAAAATATGAAAGTGCTGTTCGATGGTATCCCATTGAACAAAATGTCTGTGTCTATGACAATGAATGGAGCTGTGCTTCCGATTATGGCATTCTATATCAATGCCGGTTTGGAGCAAGGTGCTAAACTTGAAGAAATGGCCGGTACTATCCAAAATGATATTCTGAAAGAATTCATGGTGCGTAATACTTATATTTATCCGCCTGCATTCTCTATGAAGATTATTTCTGATATTTTCGAATACACTTCGCAGAAGATGCCTAAGTTCAACTCTATCTCTATCTCCGGTTATCACATGCAGGAAGCAGGTGCAACTGCGGATATCGAGTTAGCTTATACATTGGCCGATGGTTTGGAATATCTTCGTGCCGGAACGGCAGCAGGCATTGACATTGATGCATTTGCACCGCGTCTGTCTTTCTTCTGGGCGATCGGAACCAATCACTTTATGGAAATAGCCAAGATGCGTGCTGCACGTATGTTGTGGGCGAAGATTGTGAAGCAATTTAATCCGAAGAACCCGAAATCACTGGCATTGCGTACTCACTCACAGACATCCGGTTGGTCGTTGACAGAACAGGATCCGTTCAATAACGTAGGGCGTACTTGTATTGAGGCTATGGCTGCAGCTCTGGGGCATACTCAATCTCTGCATACCAATGCATTGGATGAGGCTATCGCTCTTCCGACAGATTTCTCTGCACGTATTGCCCGTAATACTCAAATTTATATCCAGGAAGAAACTTATGTTTGCAAGAACGTTGACCCATGGGGTGGATCTTATTATGTAGAGTCTCTGACTAATGAGCTGGCACACAAGGCTTGGGAACACATTCAGGAAATTGAAAAATTGGGTGGTATGGCGAAAGCTATCGAAACAGGTATTCCTAAGATGCGTATCGAAGAAGCTGCTGCACGTACACAAGCCCGTATTGACAGTGGTCAGCAGACAATTGTCGGTGTGAACAAGTATCGTTTGGAAAAAGAAGCTCCGATTGATATTCTTGAAATTGATAATACGGCTGTTCGTCTTGAACAGATTGAAAACCTGAAACGTTTGAAAGAAGGACGTAACCAAGCTGAAGTGGACAAAGCATTGGCAGCAATTACCGAATGTGTAAAGACTGGCAAGGGTAACTTGTTGGAATTGGCTGTGGAAGCAGCTCGTGTTCGCGCAACATTGGGTGAGATTTCTTATGCTTGCGAACAGATAGTAGGACGTTATAAAGCAATAATTAGAACGATATCAGGCGTGTATTCATCAGAAAGTAAAAACGATAGCGACTTCAAACGTGCTTGTGAACTGGCCGAGAAGTTTGCGAAGAAAGAGGGACGTCAACCTCGTATCATGATTGCGAAAATGGGACAGGACGGTCACGACCGTGGTGCTAAAGTCGTAGCAACCGGTTATGCTGACTGTGGTTTCGACGTGGATATGGGACCCTTGTTCCAGACTCCGGCGGAAGCTGCTCGCGAGGCTGTTGAAAACGACGTTCATGTAGTAGGTGTTTCTTCACTGGCTGCCGGACATAAGACATTAGTTCCACAAATTATTGAAGAACTGAAGAAACTGGGTCGTGAGGACATTGTAGTGATTGCCGGTGGTGTTATTCCTGCACAAGATTACGATTTCTTGTATAAGGCAGGTGTAGCTGCTATCTTCGGTCCGGGTACTCCGGTAGCGAGAGCTGCTTGTCAGATTTTGGAAATTCTAATGGATGAAGAATAAGGAAAACTATCTTATTGACAGATTGTATATGCAATAAGTAACCATGAATCAATAGAAAAAAGGGTCAGTTACTGGCCCTTTTTTTGTATCCTATTATTGAAAACTTCCTTTTGGGCGTTTTATAAAAAAGTACCTCAGATTTGATTTATTGAAAAAATATTCATAATATTGTCATCACTTTGTTAACTGTTGCCCCGTACCTTTGCGCATAAATTTCTAAACTATGGTAGATTTCATGGATGATAAACAATTATTGGGAGAGCTGAAAAGAGGCAATAATGCAGCTTTTGAGTTTCTGTTCAAAAGTTATTATCCTCGTTTGCGAGGGTATGCTATTCGTTTTATAGAAGATGAAGAAACGGTTCGTGATATTATTCAAGAGTGTTTCTTACGATTTTGGGAACGTCGCGAAATGTTATCTGCCTTCTCACTTACTTCTCTTCTTTTTTCTATGGTCCGCAACGGATGTCTGAATTATCTGAAACATCGCTCGATTGTTGAAAAGTACCGGGTGGAATACCTGGCAAAGGTGGATGGGGAAGAAAGACTCTACTATGCAGACTTTATGCAGGATGCAGAATATAAATTATTATACAAAGAATTGCAGGAGCAGATTGCCCTTGTGCTTAATCAGTTGCCGGACAGGTCGCGTGAGATTTTTTTGTTAAGCCGTTTCAGGGGATTGAAGAATAGGGAAATTGCAGAAAAACTACAAATATCTACCACAGCAGTCGAAAAGCATATAGCAAGGGCTTTGCAATATTTTTCCCGGCATTTCAGCGAACGCTATCCGGTGGATCTGTATATAGTGATATTGGCATGGCTGATGATGGAGCAGAAATAATCAATGCACTCTTCGGTTATATAAAGAATAAGAAGCAGGAAAGTTTTTTCTGCTTTTTTTGTTTCAGAGGTTGGGTAAAAGAAATATGGGTTGTTACATCTTATAGAAAGTGAATATAATGAAGCAAGAAGAAAATATCCATGAATTGGCTATTCAGTATTTTGAAGGACGCATATCAAGAGCTGACGAAAAGAATCTGTTCGAATATATTGAACAGGTGGAAGGTGGCTATGGCAGGTTCCGTCAGTGGGAGAGGGAATGGATGAATCACCGGAATACCGATTCGGAGACAGATGCCGGATGGGAAGCTTTGAAGCATAAGATGTATACGCAGGAAGCGATTGTCCCGTTATTGAGAAAGTCGAAACTTGGTATATGGAAGATAGCCCGTATCGCTGCCGTTATAGCATTGATTGTTGGTACTACGTTGGGTATTCAACAGGCTATTTACTTGTTTACGCCAAAGACTTTCTTTGTTTGCGAAGCTCCGTTGGGGGATAAGAGTAAGATACAGCTTTCGGATGGTACGGTTGTATGGCTGAATGCAGGTTCCGTATTGAGATATTCGAATTATTTTAATACAGCCGACCGAGTGGTAGAGCTGGAAGGGGAGGGGTATTTTGAGGTGACTAAACAGAATGGAAAGCAATTCACGGTAAAGACGCATGAATATGATGTGGTGGTAAAAGGTACGAAATTTAATGTATCTGCCTATTCGGACGATTCTTATATAACAACCACCTTGCTGGAAGGAGCGGTAGAGTTGAATTATAAAGAAGATCAGATACGGATGTCTCCAGGAGAATCTATTTCTTTGGATTTGGCAACAGGACAGTTGAAAGGAAAGAAGGTAAATGCACGTCAGGCAATGGCGTGGGCGGAAGACAGGATTGAATATGATGACATTACGTTAGGAGAGATGGTGAAGAAACTTTCACGTCAGTACGATGTGCATATTCAGTTAGAGTCGGAGAAATTGGGAGATATGAAGTTCCGTGTTTCGTTGCGTAATAAAGAGACAATCGTAGATGTAATGGATGCACTGAAAGAAATCATACCTATCAAAGTAGAATATAAGGAAAAGGATATATATATAAGATAAGAACTCAATGTTTAATTGTAAAGAAATCAAGTATGAATATTACTCAAATAGGCAGATTTGGGATGCTGTTGATGATGGCATCTGTTGCAATCTCGTGTTCTGACCCTAATCCTTTGGACTCATACACTCGTGTTCCGTTCGAAAAAACGGAAACGGATGACGGAAATAGTGATGGTGACGGAGACGGTGCCGGCGGTTTGTTCGAGAAAGGAAACGGAACGGACAGCAAACCTTATATGATAATGAATGCTACACAGATCAGAAATATGCGTAGTGTGTTGAAATCGGGAATGAAAGTTTATTTCCAGTTAGGTGCTGATATTGATATGGCAGGCATTGATGACTGGCAGTCGTTGAATGGTTCCGGTGATTTTCCTTATGAAATAGATTTTGACGGAGACAGCCATGTCATTAAGAACTTCAAATGTTCTGCCGGTGATTATCCGAGTTTCTTCGGAGTATTGTGCGGTGATTGTCGTAATGTAGGCTTTGTGAATGCTTCTGTATCATCTGCTCGGCAGGGGATTGGAATTATTACCGGTTATCTCGGACTTAAAGATAAAGGTAACGGAAATAAGACAGGAAGAATTGTGAACTGCTATACGACCGGTGAAGTGATCGGTTCTGGTGCGGCAGGTGGAATAGCCGGTGTATTGGCAAATAGCTATGATGGGCAGGAAAGTTATATAAAGAACTGTTATTCAAATGCAACGGTCAGCGATCAGGCGGCAAGTGGCGGAAAAGCAGGCGGTATTGCCGGACGGAAAGTAGGTGTCGGCGGATTTATTGAGAACTGCTATGCATACGGAGCAGTCAGTGCAACTAAAGGAGGCGTAGGCGGTATTTTGGGACAAATTGACAAAAGTTGTGACATTGCTATCAAGAACAGCGCAGCATGGAGTAACTTGACCGGAGTGGATGCTTCGTCAACCGTAGGACGCATTGTTGGGGTCTCTGCTTCATTAGGCAATTATGAGAATTGTTACGCCTGCGAAAGTATTGTACTCAAAGTGAATGAAAAAACGATTACCGCATCAGACGAATCATCAGCCACGGGAACAACTTTTCACGGAGTGGCGAAGTCAGCGGAAGAACTGGGGAATATCATCGTAGCCTGGAATCCGAATCTTTGGAAAAAAGGAACGAACGGTTATCCGATATTCCAGTGGTCTGAATAAATAAAGCCAGTCGATACAAAAAAGCAGAAATAATCTGCTTTTTTGCTTTTATAGGGGTTGGGCAGATGAATGATGAGTTGTTTTATCTTATAGAAGCGATTCAGAGAAATACTACAATCGAATATATATATCCTTAAATATAAATCACTTTAAATTGTAACAACTTAATTGATAAAATTATGAATGACCGAAGAAACTCATTTTTTAGACTGTTTCTCCTGATTCTGTTGTGTTTGGGCGTCCAGTCACTACGGGCGCAGACAGTTACAAAGGTCTTTAAAAATGAGCCGCTGAAGGCGGTATTGAAAGAAGTTGAGCGGCAGACGAAGTACTCCATTATCTATAAAACGGACGAGGTTAATGAAAACAAGAAGATTACGGCTTCCTTTCAGCAGGCAACTGTTAATAATGTGCTTGCTACTGTTTTGGATAAGGATGTAGAGTACAAACTACAAAACCGGATGATTATCATCACAAAGAAAACAGCACGCAATACTGCTGCCGTCCCATCGCAGCCTTTACATCGGGTTACGGGGAAAGTGGTCGATGTGAACGGTGATCCGGTAATCGGTGCCAGTGTACAGGTGATGGGACAGTCTATGGGAACGATCACGAATTTGGATGGTGAATTTACATTGTCCTCGGTTCCGGCCAATGCCCTAGTCGTTGTGTCCTATATCGGATTTGAGAAGAAAGAAATTAAAGTCTCCGACCTGCAGAAATCTTCGAGGGTAATACTCCGGGAAGATACGGCTACGCTGGAAGAAGTGGTGGTGGTAGGCTACGGTACTCAAAAGAAAATAAACCTGACGGGAGCTGTTGCAGTAGTAGACAGTAAAGCGATGGAAGACAGACCCGTGCCGAGAGCCTCACAGATGTTGCAAGGGACTGTGCCCAATATGAATGTAACTTTTGGGTCAGGGTATCCGGGAGCTTCGGCAACTATCAATATCCGTGGTGTGAATTCTATCAGTGGCAATGCATCGCCATTAGTGCTGATTGACGGAATAGAAGGGGATATCGACCGCTTGAATCCAAATGACATCGCTTCCATTTCCGTATTAAAAGATGCATCTTCGGCCGCTATTTACGGAGCTCGTGCTTCTTATGGCGTTATCCTCGTGACTACCAAAGAAGGTTCAGCCCGTAAGACTACCGTTTCGTATGATGGAAGATATTCATGGAGCAATCAGACGACTTCTACTGATTTTGAAACCAGGGGATATTACTCGGCAGGTATCAACGACTTGTTTTATACCAATTATAACGGAAAGCCTTATACCAACTATACGGAAGAAGACTACCGCCAGCTTTGGTTGCGCCGGAATGATAAAACGGAGAATCCCGAACGTCCCTGGGTGGTTACCGACCAACGTGACGGAAGAGATACATACGTCTATTACGGTAACTTCGACTGGTATAATTATCTTTATCGTAAAAACAGACCGATGTGGGAGCACAATATCAGTGTCAGTGGGGGAAATGAAAAGTTGAACTATTATTTATCAGGAAATACAGTTGACCAAACGGGTATCTTCAGACAGAATCCTGATAAATATAAGGTATATAATTTCAGAAGTAAAATTTCGGCAAAGATCACTCCACGACTGACAATCAGCAATAACACGAAGTACCATTATAATAGTTACTCTTATCCGGGATTATCGGGTATTAATAACAACTTCAATACTGCGGTGAATCATGCACTGGCGAGCTTTGTACCCATTAATCCGGATGGCAGTGCAGTGTATCTGACTTCGTTGAGCAATTCTGCCATTTTGGATGGCATGGGAGCTATCCTTGCTTATGGAAAACATAAGAATGAAGACCAGCGGTATGAGTTTTCCACGACTTTCGAAGCAAGTTTCAATGTAATGAAGAACCTGAATGTCCGTGCAAACTACAGCTACCTGCACTATAACTATCAGACCATGAATAGAACAGTAAATGTACCATATTCCAAATATCCGGGTGAGATATCCTATCTGACTACCGGAAGCGGTGTGAATCAGTTGAAGGAAACACAGACCAATCATTGGTATCAAGCTTTCAATGTTTATGGTGATTATATGCTGGATATTGCCGACCATCAGATAAAAATCATGGCAGGTTACAATTATGAAACCAAGCGTCTGAAAGATATCAAAGTCTCCCGCCAGGGTTTGCTCTCCGATGACTTGAATGACTTAAATCTGGCAGTCGGAGATGCGATGACTATGTCCGGCGGACAGAATGAATATGCGCTTTTGGGAGCATTTTATCGTCTTAATTACTCCTATAAAGGAGGTCGTTACCTATTTGAGACAAGCGGACGTTATGACGGAAGTTCACGTTTCAGAAGCGGACACCGTTTCGGTTTCTTCCCCTCGGCTTCCGTAGGATGGAGAATAAGTGAAGAACCGTTTTTCGGGAATTTAAAGAAGAATATTGATAATGTGAAATTGCGTCTCTCATACGGTTCGTTAGGAAATCAGCAGGTAGGATATTACGATTATATCCAAACCATTAATACCAACGGTACAATGAATTATATCTTTGGCGATCAGAAGAAAGGCTCTTATGCAAGTGTCTCCGACCCGAACTCCGCTGACCTGACCTGGGAAACCGTTTCGACTTGGAACATAGGACTGGATCTCGGATTCCTGAACAACCGCTTGAACCTGACTGCCGATGCCTATGTTCGTGATACTAAAGGTATGCAAACTTCCGGTAAAAAACTTCCCGGTGCTTATGGAGCCAACGAGCCCAAGCAAAATGCAGCCAACTTGCGTACCAAAGGCTGGGAATTGATGCTGACTTGGAATGATGCTTTCAAACTGACAAACAAACCTTTCCGTTATAACCTGTCCGTAGGTTTGGCAGATAATACATCGAAAATAACCAAATTCGATAATCCTTCCAAGATATTGAGTGATTATTATGTAGGTCAGAAATTGGGAGATATCTGGGGATATGTAGTGGACGGACTTTTCAGAACAGACGAAGAAGCGGCAAACTATAACGTTGACCAAACAGCAGTCAACTTCGTTATCAATACAGCACAGGTGAATCCGGGACTTCATGCCGGTGATATGAAATTTGTTGATTTGGATGGCGACCATACAATATCTTCCGGCTCGAACACGGCAGATGATCCGGGCGACCGCAAAATAATCGGAAACTCATTACCGCGCTATACATACAGTATTCAAGGTGGTTTCGACTGGTATGGATTCGACTTCTCCATCTATCTTCAGGGAGTAGGACATCAAGACTGGTATCCGGGCACTAATTCTGTATTCTTTTGGGGACCATACGCTCGTCCGTATTCATCGTTCATTCCACGCGATTTCTTGAGTCAGGTATGGAGTCCGGAAAATCCCGATGCCTATTTCCCGCGCCCGATAGGGTATCTTGCCCTCGGCAACAACCGTTCTTTGGGAGTGGTGAATGATCGTTATTTGCAGAATCTGGCTTATTGCAGAGTGAAGAATATCACAGTAGGCTATACGATTCCCGCCGTATGGACGAAGAAGGTAAAGATAGAGCGCCTGCATATCTATTTCAGTGGTGAGAATCTGTTTACCTTCTCTCCGCTAAAGAGCGACTACATTGATCCGGAACAAGCATCGGCAGAAAATTCCATCCAATCGGCAAATGGTAACGCAAAGTTGTACCCTTGGTCAAAGACCTATTCTTTTGGAGTGAACGTAACTTTTTAAACTAACTAATATTTGAATTATGAAACCTGTTTATATAGTATCTTGGTTGTTCGCATTGGCGATATCTTTCGTGTCTTGCGACGATTGGTTGGATAAGACACCAAAAGACCGCCTGTATCCGGATGTATATTTCAAGACTGAAGATGAGTTGCGATTATTTACGAATCAGTTTTATAACAATCTGGTTCCGTCCGCTGTCGATATTTATTCCGAGTCGTCCGATTTGATTGTCAAGTCCGACTTGATGCTCGAAATGTCCGGACAGCGCATCATACCCGATGAAGGAAACGGTTGGAATTTTACGGCACTTCGCGATATTAATTTCTATCTGCAGTATTCCCATAACTGCACGGAAGTGAATGCCCGTAACCGTTACGATGGTGTTGCCCGTTTTTTCAGAGCTTATTTCTACTTTGAGAAGGTGAAGAGATACGGCGATATTCCCTGGTATGACAAAGCACTCGACTCGGATGATCCCGAATTGTATAAAGCCCGGGACTCACGTGAATTTGTCATGCAGAAAATGCTGGAGGATCTGGATTTTGCGATAGCCAATCTTCCGAAAACGAAGAATGCGTATGTACTGACCCGGTGGACGGCATTGGCACTGAAATCCCGTGTCTGCCTGTTTGAGGGTACTTTCCGCAAATATCATGGACTGGAGGATTATGAAAAATACCTGAATGCCTGTGTCTCGGCTTCTGAAACCTTTATGAACGAAAGCGGATATACACTCTATAAATCGGGCAGCACACCTTACAGGGATTTATTCGCTTCCATAAATCTACAAGCGGATGAAGTGATTTTCGGGCGTGATTATGAAGCTTCTCTTTCTGTGCTTCATAATGTGCAGAATTATGAGAACTCCACCACAATGGGACGTCCGGGAATGAACAAGAAGATAGTGAATTCTTATCTGATGGCGGACGGAAGCCGTTTCACGGATAAAGCCGGTTATGAAACGATGACATTCGATCAGGAATGTCAGAATCGGGATCCACGACTGGCACAAACCATCCGTACCCCTGGATATACGAGAATCGGAAGTACAAAGAAAGAAGCCCCGAACCTGGCTTATACCATGACCGGATATCACCTGGTAAAATATTCGATGACGGCTAACTACGATGAATATAATAAATCGTGCAACGATATTCCCCTGTTCCGCACAGCAGAGGTGTATCTGAATTTTGCAGAAGCAAAAGCCGAACTGGGCACTTTGAAGCAAGCTGACATCAATAAATCCATAAAATTACTTAGAGACAGGGTAGGAATGACTAACCTGGATATGGAACTGGCAAATTCAAAACCCGACCCGTATTTGATGAGTGCTGCCACAGGTTATCCGAATGTGGAAGGAGCCAATCAGGGAGTAATCCTTGAAATCCGTCGCGAACGAACCATCGAACTGGCAATGGAGGGTTTCCGTTATTACGACATCATGCGTTGGAAAGAAGGTAAACTATTTGAGAACGATCTGCTGGGAATCTATGTTCCCGGGCCCGGTACTTACGATTTAGATAAAGACGGTACGGATGATGTCTGTTTCTACGTAGGAACAAAACCTGCCGGAAATGTACCTTTATATTTAGAGATTGGCGAGCAGATTCGCTTGTCGAATGGTGAAAGTGGTTATATCATCTGTCATAGTCTGATTACCAAGAAATGGAATGAAGACAGAGATTATTTGTACCCTGTTCCTATCAGCGAACGTACTTTGTCCAATGGTGTGATAACACAGAATCCCGGTTGGAATGACGGATTGAACTTTAATTAATTAGATTCAGAAATATAAATTCTTATGAAAAATATGATTTCTTATATATGTCTTTTGGCAACCGTGTTTGCCAACTTGTCCTGTGCCGACGACATGGACAACTCTAAATTCGATAATATGATACCTTACGGTAAACAGGAAGTTTCCTATACTTATCCGAAAGGGGAGGGGAACCTTAGAGTGTTGACCTTTAATATAAGGCATTGTGCCGGTAACGATGACGTGATTAATTATGACAGGACAGCCGCTGTTATCAACGGAATGGAACCCGATGTCGTTTGCCTGCAGGAAGTGGACTACATGACTACCCGCAGTAATAAAGTCGACCAACTGAAAACCTTGGCGGATAAAACAGGCATGAACCACTATTTTAGTAAGTCAATCGCTTATCAGGGTGGTGAATATGGTAACGGTCTTTTGTTCAAAGGGACGCCGATCAGCACGAAGACTTATCCCCTTCCCGGTGCCGAACTCCGTTCTGCTGCCATAGCTGAATTTGAGAACTATGTAGTTATCTCCACCCACTTGGCTTTGGAAGAGAATAATAGAGTTGAATCTGCAAAACAGCTCACAGACCTTGCCAAAACATATAATAAAGTGGTTTATATGGCTGGTGACTTTAACGAGGACTTGATGAATGGCACATTCTTTACGGAACTGAAGAAAGAATGGGAGGTTGTCAGTTCTACAGAAAACACTTTTCCTACCGGACAGGCTACCAAACGGATTGATTTTGTTGTTACTTTGAAAACTCCACCTACCACTGTGGTAAAATCGAATGTAATATACAACCTGGATGGTGTCAACGTAGCAATAACTTCCGACCATTATCCACTTTATTGTGATTTTAAGAAGCCGGCCGGACTTGAAGAATATCCGAAGGCAGAAGGTGACCTGCGCATAGGTAACTATTTCCTGACCTATTGTAAAGGCACAGATGGCGTGATTGATTACGACCGGACAGGACGTATTATCGCCAAAATGAATGCGGATATTGTTTGCTTGCAGGGACTGGATAAGGAAACGGAACGTTCGGAAGGTATCGACCAGTTGAACGTACTGGCACAGAAAACGAATATGCATGATTACTTTGCTAAAGCCATTGATTATAAAGGCGGTGAATTCGGTGTTGGTATACTGACAAAAGAAGAACCTGTAAGTGTAGACAGATACCAAATGGCGGGAAAGAGCGAGATGCGTGCAGCTATGGTAGTGGAATATGAAAAGTTTGTAGTAGCCAGTACCAATTTCGATACGGATATGGCAAAGCGTATAGAGGCCCTTCAAACGTTAGAAACGAAACTGTCCGCCTATAATAAACCTGCATTCCTGTTAGGATACTTCAATGAGGGCGACTTGGAAAGCGAGTTTTTCCAAATGGTGAAGAGTAACTGGAATCTTCTTAGTGCTGATAAGTCTACCGAAGTCAGTGGTAAGAAACGTCGCCTTGACTTTATCGTGTCTTTGAAGAGTCACAACGTAAACGTGACGCAGACTGATGTGATAGAAAGTCTATCGGGAGTAGATGTGACCGTTGCTTCTACACATTATCCTCTTTTCTGTGATTTCTCCGGTTTAAAATAGAAACGTTATAGAGAGGCTGCACAGAGCTATGCACATATCGTGTGTAGAACTGTGCAGCTTCATTATATAGCTTATCAAACATCAAATGGAGTGGTATAAAAAAGGAGAAAGTGGTACATCTTGAAAACTATTTAGTTGAAGTTATCATTCTTTCTCCGATCTATGACTTTATGGACTTTTTTCTCTCTTCATGCGGTCAATGAGAAATAATCGTGTAACTTTGTAAACTGTTAGTGTAAAAACAAGAAGAGAAAAAAATGATAGTTTGCATAGCCGAAAAGCCATCAGTAGCACGCGATATAGCCGAAGTACTCGGCGCTCATACCAGAAAAGAAGGATATATAGAAGGAAACGGATACCAGGTGACCTGGACATTCGGGCATCTTTGTACCCTAAAAGAGCCGCATGAATACACGCCTAACTGGAAATCGTGGAATTTAGGTAGTCTGCCAATGATTCCTCCACGTTTCGGCATCAAGCTGATAGAGAATCCTACATACGAAAAACAATTCCACATTATCGAGGGACTGATGCAGAACGCAGATGAAATTATCAACTGCGGTGATGCCGGGCAAGAAGGAGAATTGATTCAGCGTTGGGTGATGCAGAAAGCAGGTGCACGCTGTCCGGTGAAACGGCTGTGGATTTCTTCATTAACAGAAGAAGCTATCCGGGAAGGGTTTGCGAAGCTGAAAGATCAGACTGATTTTCAATCACTCTATGAAGCCGGACTTTCCCGTGCGATGGGTGACTGGCTATTGGGAATGAACGCCACCCGTCTTTATACCATTAAATACGGTCAAAATAAACAGGTGCTTTCCATTGGTCGTGTGCAGACACCGACCTTGGCACTGATTGTCAACCGCCAGTTGGAAATAGCCAATTTCGAACCCAAGCAATACTGGGAACTGAAAACCAACTATCGGGATACTACTTTTTCCGCACTTATCCGCAAAAGTGATGAAGAAATAGCTGCGGAAGAAGAAAAGAACGGTGGAAAAAAGAAAATAGATAATCCGGGTATCGACCCTATTGCTAACCGGGAAGAAGGTGAGGCATTGGTAGAACGTATAAAGGATCTTCCGTTTGTAGTCACTAGTGTTGGCAAGAAAGACGGGAGAGAGTTCGCCCCACGTTTGTTCGACTTGACTTCTCTTCAGGTAGAGTGCAACAAGAAATTCGCTTATTCAGCTGATGAAACGCTGAAACTGATCCAGTCTCTTTATGAGAAGAAGGTAGCTACCTATCCGCGTGTCGATACTACTTTTTTGAGTGATGATATTTATCCGAAATGTCCCGCTATCCTGAAAGGACTTCGTGATTACGAAGTCTTGACAGCTCCGTTAGCCGGCACTACACTTCCTAAATCAAAAAAGGTATTTGACAACTCGAAAGTAACGGATCACCACGCCATTATCCCGACCGGAGTCTATGCTCAAAACCTGACGGATATGGAACGTCGTGTCTATGACTTGATAGCCCGTCGTTTTATAGCCGTATTCTATCCGGACTGTAAGATTTCTACTACTACAGTCATGGGCGAAGTGGATAAGATAGAATTCCGGGTAACCGGAAAACAAATCCTGGAACCGGGATGGCGTGTTGTATTTGCCAAAGATGTAAAAGAACCTACCGAAGAAAAAGAGGAAGAGGATGAAAATGTACTTCCTGCTTTTGTAAAAGGAGAAAGTGGTCCTCACATTCCCGACCTGAATGAAAAATGGACGCAGCCGCCCAGACCTTATACCGAAGCAACTTTGCTTCGTGCAATGGAGACAGCCGGAAAACTGGTGGACAATGATGAACTTCGTGATGCCTTGAAAGAGAATGGTATCGGTCGGCCGTCTACCCGTGCTGCCATTATTGAGACATTATTCAAACGGAACTATATTCGTAAAGAAAGAAAGAACCTGATTGCCACCCCGACAGGAGTGGAGTTGGTGCAGCTCATTCACGAAGAATTATTGAAATCGGCAGAACTGACTGGTATTTGGGAAAAGAAGTTGCGCGAAATTGAAAAGAAGACATACGATGCCCGCCAGTTTCTTGAAGAACTGAAACAGATGGTTTCGGAAATAGTGATGAGTGTACTTTCTGATAACACAAACCGACGCATTACTATTCAGGATGCAGTAGCTGCAAAAGCCGAAGAGAAAGAAAAGAAAGAAACTAAAAAGCGCGAACGTAAATCAAGTGCACCGAAAGAAAAGAAACCAAAAACAGGAAAAGCGGCAAACGAAGTAAGTTCTAATTCGGCACCTTCTCCGGCTCCGGTTACTACTCCTGCTTCAACTCCTTCTGCTGCAGGTGATGTAGATACGTTTGTAGGTCAGCCATGTCCGCTTTGTGGTAAGGGAACTATTATTAAAGGAAAAACTGCTTACGGATGTTCGGAATGGAGAAATGGATGTACTTTCCGGAAAAATTTCTAATATAAAAGGGGTAAGATAATTGGTAGTAAAAAGACCGTCATATCACGAAGAGAGTGAGAGATGGAGGTTCTGCAATTAACAGGTTAGATTTAATCTGCATTATATGAATGCGGCCTCTTTATTATGCTGCATTGAAACAAATTAAGTGTGTTTGCAGTCCAGACAAATTTCCTACCTTACTATTGCTTTTTACTGATTTATTTTGTATCTTTAGTGGTTTCATCCTTTCAGCAGGGCAGACGCATTAAAAATCATTATCCTGTAAAAGTTTTGATAAATATTTTTCATCCCACCCAGCTTTTAGCCTT